>JAWQFT010000065.1:26701-28609 GCA_035968055.1 Jaaginema sp. PMC 1080.18
GCGCTTTAGCCATCTACGAACAAAGGTTAGGTAACAATCATCCCAACGTTGCCAACAGCCTCAACGGATTAGCAGAACTTTACCGGAATATGGGAAACTACAGGGAAGCCAAATCTCTTTACCAACGTGCCATAGCCATTTACGAACAAAGGTTAGGTAACAATCATCCCGATGTTGCCAAAATTTTCAACAATTTGGCATTAATTTACTTGGATATGGGAAATTACAAGGAAGCCGAAACTCTCCTTCGACGCGCCCTCACCATCCGCGAACAAGCTTTAGGCAGCGACCATCCGTCGATTGCTAATAGCTTCGATAACTTGGCAGGACTGTATCAAGCCCAAGGAGACATTGTTTCAGCAACAAACTACTTCACTCGCAGTCTCAATATCCAAGAAAACAACCTCTCTCTCATCTTCACCACGGGTTCAGAAGCCCAGAAGCGGGCTTATGTAGACACTCTTTTGGGAACTACTTATCGAGCTACTTCTTTACATCTCCAAAATGCTCCTAACAATCCCGAAGCCGCGCAACTGGCTTTAACCACACTACTGCGGCGTAAAGGACGCATTCTCGACGCTCTCACCGAAAATATCCAACTGATTCGGGAAAACTTAACCCCAGAAAACCAACAAATCCTCGACCAACTTGCCGATACTCGTACTCAATTGGCAGGACTGATTTACAACAAACCGGAAAACTTGAGTGGGGACGCATACAAAACCCAAGTTGCCAATCTCAAAGCCGAAGCTAATCAACTCGAAGCTGAACTTTCGCGTCGTAGTGCTGAGTTTCGCACGATTAGCCAACCCGTGACGATAGAAGCCGTACAGCAACAAATTCCAGGGGATGCAGCATTAGTAGAGTTGACACTATACGAACCTTTCGGCGCGAAAGCTGAACCGGGGCAAAAGTGGGGTAATCCTCGCTATGCGGCTTACATCCTCCAAGCGACAGGTACGCCCCAATGGGTAGATTTGGGGGAAGCTGCACCTATTGATGAAGCCGCCAAAGCTTTACAAAAATCCCTCGCGAGTCCGGGAAATCTCACGACTCTGCAAGAAAAAGCTCGTCAACTCGACTCACTGCTCATGCAACCGATTCGGGCGAAATTGGGCGATAAAACTCACATTCTGCTTTCCCCTGATAGCCAGCTTAACCTGATTCCTTTTGCGGCTTTGGTGGACGAAAATAATCAGTATCTCGTTGAGAATTATCAAATTACTTATCTCACCACGGGACGGGATTTACTGCGCTTGCAGAACCAACAAGAACCCCGTCAAGCTGCGGTAATTGTGGCGAATCCCGATTACGACGAACCCGGAGTAAATAACTCAGAAATTGCTTTTAATCGCGGTGGCAATCGACGCTCAAATGATCTGGATAGCATCCGTTTTGGCTCGTTACCGGGAACAGCGAGGGAAGCTGAGGCGATTCAGCCTTTGCTGCCAAATGCGACGGTTTTGACGCAATTAGAGGCAACGGAACAGGCGATTAAGCAAGTGGAAGCCCCGCGCATTCTTCATATTGCGACTCACGGCTTTTTCCTCAATGTGGATTTAGTTGCTCCTTCGGCAAATCCCTTTGAAAATCGCGGGGTTTTGGGGGTACGTCTGGAATCTGAGGCAAGAACACCTGTAAACCAGGAAAATCCTCTGTTACGTTCGGGTTTGGCGCTGGCAGGGATTCATGCTCGCTCTAGCGGTGCAGCAGAAGACGGGGTGTTGACGGCGTTGGAAGTGGCGGGGTTGTATTTTTGGGGGGGGGAGGTAGTAGGGGTTTTGGGTTGCGGGGCGGGGGGGGGGGGGGGGTCTTTTATACAACTCCCAGCCCCCGAGACAACTCAGGGGGTCGTATGCCGTCTTTTGCTTTTAAAAAAAAAAAAAAATGAAAAATAGGAACGAGGAG
>JAWQFT010000066.1:0-28571 GCA_035968055.1 Jaaginema sp. PMC 1080.18
ACCCTCCCCGGTACAACGGTTGTTTCTGGGAACTTAGACACCCAGAACCCGACCGGGACAGCCGGAGATATTACAGTTTTGGGTCAAAATATTGCCCTATTCAATGCTAATTTAGAAGCAAGTGGCATAATTCCCGGTACTGTCCACATTGGGGGCGAATATCGCGGCGAAGGTAGTTTACCCACGGCCCAAAGAACCTTAATTGATGCTCAAACCACGATTAGTAGCAACGGACTTAACCAAAGCAATGGCGGTCGCGTTATCGTTTGGGCAGATGATGTAACTGGATTTGCGGGTCGGATTAACGCCTACGGGGGAGAGGGCGGCTTTGTGGAAGTCTCTGGGAAAGAAACCCTGGTATTTCGCGGTTTTGTCGATGCCGGGGCAGGGACAATTTTACTTGACCCGAAGACAATTACCATTTCTAATAATCCTAGTTCGCCCGGAGTCGCGGCTAAATTACCTAATATTTTTGCTAATGATTTTTCCAATCAAGATATTACAATCAATCGCGGCGATTTAGAGAATTTGATGGGGGCTATTTTTCTACAAGCAACGGCTGAAATTACGTTGCTGAGTAATGTTACCCTGAACTTAAATCAAGCTAATTCTTTGACTTTGGTTGCACCCACTCTCAATTTGAATGGGGAAATTAGGGTTGATAATATAACGCTGATTGGTAACAGTATTGATATTAATAAGTTACAAGGTTCGGGGATTGCTTATATAGAAACTCTGACAGCAGGGCGGAGTATTTCGATTGGAGGGACAAATTCTGTACCTTCTCTGGATTTATCTGTTCCCGATTTGAATCAAGTTAATGGTTTTCAACAATTAGTGATTGGGAGTTCTAATGGTACAAGTCCTATTAGCTTAGAACGTAACAATATTTTCAATGTCCCAACTCTACTACGCAGCAATAATTTGACAGGACCGAACCAAAATACGACTTGGACATTTACAGGGGCAAATAGCGGTACAATTAGCGGCTTTAATAGTCCAGTAACTTTTACGAATGTCAATAGTATTACGGCGGGGAATCAGCAAGACCAATTAGTTTTTAATAATAATGTTGCTTTTAACGGGTTTATTAATGCGGGGGGAGGAATTGATACGCTTGATTATTCTAACTATACTCGCGATGTTAATATTAATTTGAATGTGTGGTCTTTGCTAATTAATAATAAGGTCAGCAATGTTGAAGCTGCGATCGCGCCTGCGGGCTATAATAATACCCTAACAGCCACTAATCAAACCAACAATTGGCAATTGCAAGGGACAAATGCCGGAACAGTTAATAATTTTGCTTTTCAGAATTTTAATAATTTAGTTGGGGGCAATAGTAGCGATACTTTTACGTTTGCCGACCAAGCCAAAGTGCAAGGAATTATTGATGGCGGGTCGGGTTTCGATCGCGTCGATTATACCGCTTATACAACCCCCGTTACTGTAAATTTAGCGAATAATCAAGCCACAGGAACCCAAGGAGCTTTTAATATTGAAAGCGCTCAATTGCCATCAACATCTACATTGGTTACTCCTAGTTTTTCTACAGCTTTACCCCCCGGTATTACAACGCTGAATCACAATTCTACAGTAGTTAATCCCAATAATGCCAGGTTAAATCAAAACTTGCAAACAAGCTCCAATCTAGATTTTATCCCGCCGAATGCGATCGCGAGTAACGTCGATTTCGATCTTGCCAATCGCGATCGCATCGGTCAACTTTTAAATAATAGCGAAGTCAAAGAAGCGGTTGTGTTACTCGATGACTTATACAGTTCTGCTTTTGCCGATTACCTCAACCAAAGTCCTCAAAATAAACGCTTAACTTATACGCAAATTCAACAACGAATTCAAGAAGTTGCTGCTGCGACGAATACTCGACCAGGAATTATTTATACTTTTATTCAACCCCAACATCTCGACTTGATTTTAGTACCTCTGAAGGGCAATCCTCTACACTACCAAATAGAAACAGCAACTCCGGAAGCATTACAGGCAGCCATTCAAGATTTACAGTACAATATTCTGCATCCAACTCGCCGTCGTTCTACCGACTATTTAACGCCAGCCCAACAGTTATATAACTGGATAATTACGCCCCTCAAATCTGATTTAGAACGCTTAGGAATGGATACCCTTTTATTTAGTTTAGATGTGGGTTTGCGGACGTTACCATTAGCAACCTTACATGATGGCGAGCAGTTTATTATTGAGAATTATCGCCTCAGTTTAATTCCGAGTTTATATTGGGCAGATTTTCATTATACCGATGCTCGTCAAGGCAAGGCGATCGCGATGGGAATATCTGAATTCACGGAACAACGAGCTTTACCAGCAGTCCCGGCAGAATTGGAGGCGATCGCGTCGGATTTTAACAGCGAAATCTTTTATAATGATGCCTTTACTTTTAATAATTTAGAGCAACAAACTCAACAGCCTGCTATCAATATTGTTCACTTAGCAACCCACGGTCAATTCCTACCAGGAGAAGCGGAAAACTCTTATATTCAACTGTGGGATCGTAAATTGACTTTACCGGAAATGGGCAAGTTACAATGGGGAAATTCTGGGGTTGATTTATTAGTATTAAGTGCTTGTCGTACCGCTTTAGGAGACCCTAGTGTTGAGTATGGCTTCGCAGGGTTGGGGATTCAAACCGGGGTTGACTCGGTAGTGGCAAGTTTGTGGTATGCCAGTGATATCGGAACTTTAGCGCTGATGAGCGAATTTTATAACCGTTTAGAGACAAATGCTTTAAAATCAGAAGCATTACGACAAGCCCAATTAGCCTTAATCCACAGTCAAGTAGAAGTTGAAGGCGATCGCCTTGTCGGCCCTTTTGGTTCGATTCAACTTCCCGAAACCTTGGCTAACGTGGGCGATCGCGACTTTGAGCATCCTTATTATTGGGCAGGTTTTTCTTTAATTGGGAGTCCCTGGTGATGAATGCGATCGCAATTTGAGGAACTCTAAGAATAAGCATTCAGATTCTAAAACGAGCGTCCAAATTGCAGATTTACGGATATTACTCAGGCTATGGGGCTACAGCGTCAAAAACAACAACTGCGGCGTAATATTTTTCAGATGCGAAGCGAATTCTGGAAAATTAGCTTTATTACCCTCGCAGTGGCTAGTTGTACAATTTTAGTTCGCATGACGGGGATACTTCAATTATTAGAGTTAGCCGCTTTCGATCGCTGGATGTTATTGCGATCGCCCATCCCAATTGACGATCGTATTGTAATTGTTGGTATTAACGAATCGGATTTACGAACTGTCGGTCAGTGGCCAATTTCCGATATTCGCTTATTAGAATTACTCGAAAAGATCGAGCAACAAAATCCCCAGGCAATTGGTTTAGATATTTACCGCGATTTACCCGTCGAACCTGGTTACGAGGATTTGGCGGCTTTTATGCAAGCGACTCCCCATTTAATTGGAATTCAAAAGGTAGCAGGAGGGAGTAGTGAAAGTGTCGTTCCACCACCCCCCGTTTTAGCAGAGTCCGACCAAGTGGGGGCTAATGATTTCCCCCTTGATGTTGATGGTAAAACCCGCCGAGCTTTTCTTTATTTAAATTCCGAAGACCAAGGTACGGTATACAGTTTGGGGTTTCATTTAGCTTGGCTTTTTCTATCAGAAAAAGGCATTGAACCTACTTTAGAAGCACAAGAAAAGATTAAGCTCGGAGAAGCTTTATTTACACCCTTGGGTCGTCACGAGGGGGGTTATGTTCGGGCATCAAATGAAGGGTATCAATTCATTTTGAATTATCGCGGGGGAGAACGAAATTTTAAGATAGTTTCGTTGATTGATGTCTTAGAAGATCGTGTTGCTGAGGATTTATTTCGCGATCGCATTGTGCTAATTGGTTCTACAGCGAAAAGTTTAAAAGACGTTTTCCTAACTCCTTACAGTAGCACTTGGGTAACAATCCCCGAAGAAATGAGTGGTGTGGAAATCCACGCTCATATTACCAGTGCTATTATTGATACGGCTTTGGGAGAAAGAGATTTAATTAGAAGTTGGTCAGAACCCCTTGAATGGCTGTGGATTTTGGCTTGGTCGGCAATTGGTACGATTTTTATTTGTCGTTGGTACAACCGAGAAGGCTTGGCTAAGTTATCGATTATTATTACCGTAGTTCGCTTTATTTTAGCTGCTGTGATTTTAGTTGGTAGCAGTTATTTATTATTTTTACAAAGTTGGTGGATTCCGGTGATTCCGCCTTTATTTGCTCTTTTGGGAACGGCAACGGTTCGGATTAGTTGGACTTTGTTAGATAACTTGATGTTGTCTTACCAAAAGATTGAAGATTATGCCACAAATTTAGAGATGAAGGTCGAACAAAGGACTTTAGAATTAAAAGAAAAAAATGTAGAACTACAAGAAGCTCTAATCCAACTCAAAGCAGCCCAAAAACAAATGATTGCTCAAGAAAAGTTAGCTTCTTTGGGGTCATTAACCGCTGGAATCGCTCACGAAATCCGCAATCCGCTCAATTTTGTCAATAACTTTTCGACTCTTTCTTTAGAGTTGGCTGAAGAAATTAATGAAGAACTGGAAACCGATAACGGCAATATCGAAGCCAAGGATTTAGAATATATCAACGAAATATTTGGCGATTTAAAAGATTGCGTCGGTAAAATCAATAAACACGGTCAACGAATCGAAGATATTGTTAATAGTATGTTAATGCACGCTCGCGACGATCGCATGACGACTGAAGTTATCGATCTCAACCAGCTTTTAACAGATTCAGTGCAGTTAGTTTACAAAAATATGCAACTGCGCGATCCCGATTTTTCGGCAATTATAGAGACAGATTACGATCCAAAAGTCATTACTATTGAGGCGGTTTTGCAAGATGTTTCGCGGGCTTTCCTCAATATTTTTGATAATGCTTGTTATGCCCTATTTCAAAAACAAAAGCAACCCGCTAATTTAGATTATCAAGGGATATTGCAAGTGGCAACCCGCGATCGCGAGGATACGATAGAAGTAATCGTGCGAGATAATGGCATTGGTATTCAACCCGAACATCTCGACCAAATATTTAATCCTTTTTTCACGACTAAACCGCCAGGAGAAGGAACGGGCTTGGGGTTATCTTTAACTTACGACACCATTGTGACGCTTTATAAGGGTCAGTTGTTGGTTCGGAGTGAATGGGGAAACTATGCAGAATTGACGCTGATTTTACCGAAATCCGTACAGTTGCCCGATATCTAGAGCGCGATCGCCAAAAGTCCGATTTTGGTATATAATCTTAATTGTGAATTAGCCTAAATTCATAAAATAAGGGCGCTTTTTGCAGCAAGAGATATAATACAAACTTATGACTCCTAAAAGATATTTTGAGGGTCACAGGTGTCGCTTTCCTCAAAAACTACTTCATAATGAAAGGCAAGAAGTAATTTTATTGAAGAAATAATTTGTCTTATGTCTGCATCAACAATTTTACTCATTACCCTACTCAACGCCACGATTTGTTTAGTTTTACCGCGACTGCTGTCCACTAACTGGTTGAGTTTTTTCCCTAACCTGCTAGACAGCAAAACTGCTCCTTTCGGAGAAACCCCCTCGCAATCTTAGGAAGTATAATGCAAGGGCAGGGCGATCGCGAAAGTCGTTCCCACCCCCACAACACTTTCCACAGAAATCTCGCCACCGTGGGCTTCGACGCAGCTTTTGACAATAGTCAAACCCAGTCCCGTACCGGGGATATCGGCAACGTTACAAGCGCGATGAAACGGCTGAAACAAGTTCTGAAGGTCTTGAGGCGGAATACCCATCCCAGCATCGGTAACGCGAATCGTCAACTGTACGTCCAGATGAACTTCAACCCCAATTTGCCCGCCTTGGGGAGAATATTTAATCGCATTAGAAAGTAAATTACTCATAATATGTTTGAGTAAAACCCCATCGGCTAGAATTTCGCAACTCCCCTCCAACCCGATTAACGCGAGTCGCTGATTTTTTGCCATAACCACATGAGCTTCGTCAATTAACTGCTGAAAAAAGGGTTTTAATGCCAAAGGAGTGGGATTAAAGGCCAAATGTCCCGCATCTCCTTGACCCACCAACAACACTTCATCCAGCAAGCGATTCATGTCCTTACTCGCGACTTGAATCAACTGAAATAACCGCAGTTTCTTTTCCTCGCTCAGGTGTAAATTATCCGCTTGTAACAATCCGGCTGAATTTAAAATCGTATTGAGAGGATTGCGGAAATCGTGAGACAGCATCGAGACAAATTCTGATTGCTGATGCTGGCGTTTTTCCGCTTTAGCCAATTGCTGGGAATGTTCTTGGATTTTCAACTCTAAATCTGCATTCGCTTGACGCAAAGCTTCAGCAACTTGCTTGCGTTCAATAGCGTAACACAGCGATCGCACCAACCCATCCGTATTCACAAAACGCTTCACCAAATAATCCTGCGCTCCCTGACGTACCGCTTGTAATGCCAAAGCATCATCATTGGTATGGGTTAACACCACAATTGGTACACTGGGGGCTTGTTGAAATAACGGTTGTAGAGAAGCCAAACCTTGGGAATCCGGTAGCGTCAAATCCAGCAAAATGACATCATAACTACGGCACGCTAATAAATTCAAAGCTTCGCTTAACCGTTTTACCCAATCGAGCGCGAACTGTTTAGTCTCGCTTGCTTTGAGAAACTCCTGCAACAAACGGGCTTCGGCCAAGTTGTCCTCGATTAACAAGACTTTTAAGGTGCGTTCGAGCATCGTTTCCTCTCCCTTACACCACCACTCTCAAGGAGATAACGGTAGCGTTACGGTTCCCAACCAAAATTCCTCAATCCCTTTAACAATTTTAAACAATTCGCTGAGATTGCGGGATTTGGTAATGTAACAATTTACATGAAGTTTATAACTGTGAGCAATATCGTCTTCATTCCGCGAAGTCGTTAACACCACCACGGGAATTGACTTGAGATAGGGATCGCTTTTGATTTCTGCTAAAACTTCGCGGCCATCTTTGCGGGGTAAATTCAAGTCCAGCAACACCAAATCGGGACGCAAGGCTTCGCTATACTCTCCTTCTTGGCGTAAATAAGCCATTGCGTCCATACCATTTCTCACCGTTACCACTTCGTGGGGAACGACACTATTTTTGAGGGCTTCTTGGATGAGGCGAATGTCCGCTTTGTTATCCTCGACCAAAAGGATAATTTTGGGCTTTGCGTCCGTTTCTACGCTCACGATCGCGTCCTCCTACGGGAATCGTAAAATAAAAGGTAGCACCTGAGTCGAGTTCTGATTCAACCCAAATGCGTCCTCGGTGACATTCTACGATTTTTTTACAAATTGCCAATCCCATTCCCGTTCCCAGATATTCGTCGCGGGTATGCAGACGTTGAAAAATTACAAAGATGCGATCGCTAAACTGCGGATCGATACCAATGCCATTATCTCGTACCGAGAATAACCAATCATCTTCCCGTCGCTGTGCGCCAATATGAATCTCAGGGACGCGATCGCTACGGAATTTAATCGCATTTCCCACTAAATTCTGAAATAATTGCATCACCTGGGTACTGTCCGCCATAATCGTTGGCAAGGGATCGCGACTAATTTTCACTTGATTGTGGTCGATACGACTGCGGACGTTATTCAAAGCGCGATCTAGGGCATGATTCATATCTGTGGGTTGAAACTCAATTCCCTGTAAATCCACCCGCGAATACGCCAAAACATCGTCAATCAGGGTTTGCATCAAGCTGACTCCCTCTACCGCAAAGGAAATAAATTCTTCTGCGTCTTCGTCTAGGGCTTCTCGGTAGCGCATTTCCAACAACTGGACATAATTCGCTACTTGATTGAGGGGTTCTTGCAAGTCGTGGGAAGCCACATAAGCAAACTTTTTCAACTCAGCATTAGAACGTTCGAGATCGTGAGCGAGTTGGGCTAATTCGTCGGCTTGATGCAGCACAATATTGACAATGACTTTGCGTAATCCTAACGCCGCTTTCACTTCAACAGACTTCCAAGGCAAAGATTTGAGACGGACTGTTTCTTGCCATAATTCAAAAGATTTACGGGGAGAAAGGCGAGTATTGCCGTCTTCAGTCTTCGTTTCGTAAGCTTGCTGCGGATTGCCCCCCCAATCGACCGTTTGGATCGTTTCCGGGCGAAACCACAAAACATAGTTCTTCTTAGAAATGGTAATAGCTAACAAGCCACTCGCGACGGCTTTATAACGTTCCGCATCCCCGTATAGCATCGGTAACGAGTCGGTGTAAAAGACTTCCTCGGTGACGTTACTACCGAGCCATTGCACCAAATAGTTTAAATCTTCAGCATTGGGAGTCAATCCTAACGTCGTGCATTGTTTCCCAAAACAAATTGCTGCTCCTTGAGCATTAACTAAATCGAGAAGATTGGGCGATCGCCCTGTCAACCCATCAATAAAGTTATCCTCTTGGGACATATAATCGACCAAGGTAGACTGTACCTGCGCCAACTTCATGCGATAATCGTAATCTTCAGTTTCCTCCCGTGCAGCCAATTCCGAGAAAATAACTCGACCTAAAAATTCACAAGTTTTTCGCAGTTCGTAGGATACATATTTAGGGGTACGGTGATGGCAAGCAATAATGCCCCAAAGTTGGTTTTCTTTAATTAACGAAATCGTCAAAGAAGCCTGCACTCCCATATTGTGCAGATATTCCAAATGACAAGGAGATGCACTCCGCAGAATCGAGTGAGTCAAATCCACCGGACGCTGAGTTAGGGGATGGATTGCCGGGATTAAAGGTGTCGCTGGGGCTGTAGCATCAGGGATTACCCGAATCCAATTAGAACAAAACATTTGACGAGCGGGTTTGGGAATATCTGAGGCCGGAAAATGTAAACCGAGATAGGATTCGAGGGCCTCAATTTTTTCTTCAGCAATGACTTCTCCGCTATCTTTTTCGTCGAAGCGATAGAGCATCACTCGGTCAAACCCCGTAACTTTGCGGATTTCTCGTACAATAATGTCGCAAAAATCCTTAAGACTGGCTTTTTCTTGAAGTTGATTGATCGAAGTCCGGGCTAAGTGATAAAAGCTCAAAAACGGGATATTTTCTGAGGAGGTAGTAGGTTCGAGTTCCAGGAGTAAAAAGCCTTCGCGATTGCGATGAAACGCTGCATCAAATATAGCGTAGCGATCGCCTATGGTTCGCGCCCAAAGTTTCGTGGGATTTACTGCATCAAAATTATCTTCTACTAAAGCTGTTTTGAGCATTTCGATTTGATAGGAATCGAAAATCGCTTCGAGGGTTTGGTTTAAAAGTTCGTCGGGCGATCGCGCAAAAATTCTCAAAGCATTTTGACTCGCTTGGAGAATTTTCAAATCCGGTTCTTGCAGTACCAATAATACGCCGTGGGGCTGGAGTTGCCCGGATAAATGTATTGGAGCATTATCTAAAGCCTCTAAGCTAGTGACTTGAAGATTTTGCATTCCCACCATAATTTCCCTCCCATTTGAGCTTAATTTTGCCCAAAATTCTAGATTGCCGATTTAGCGATCGCAACATCGCTATTTTAGCTAAATTTCTATTTCTATTATTCCCAAAAATGGGGAGACGCGATCGCTTTCAATACTTAAATAAAAGTTAAGAAAAACTGTATTGCAAATTAATACAAAAAATATGAGTATTCACTTATTTTTGTATGAAGTATTTTTGAGTTATCTAGAGATTCTTCCTTTAATTTACAGTTTTTGATAGTTGTTAATTGCCTTTAAAATTTAGTAAATAGAGTAATAACACAAAGAAGACATCCAGGAGACTCAGCAACGTGCCAGAATCCTCCCCAACACCCGGACAAACTCAAGTCCGCGTTTATATCTCCGGTACAGTGCAAGGTGTTGGCTATCGCTATTCCACCGTCCACAAAGCCCAACAACTCGGCATCAAAGGATGGGTACGAAACCTGCACGATGGTCGCGTCGAAGCTGTATTTGAAGGCGATCGCGCCACCGTCAAAAAAATGATTAACTGGTGCTACGATGGCCCCCCAGCCGCCCAAGTACGAGATATCCTCATCGAACACCGTCAACCTCAAGGATTGCCAAACTTTGAAACTCGTTATTGACTCGCAGAAAATTTAGGAATAGAGAAAGTCCCGCACCACCATCTTCAAAAATGCACCGAGAGAGAATGTCACTTCCACCAATCTGCTTAGGGTGGGAACTCAAATGTTTCTTTTCAATTCTTTATCTACAACCCGAAGACAATATGAGACGATCGCTAATACTGTCTCGCTCCCATACCCCAAATTGGGATTGAGCGTCGTTGCCATAAACCCCGTTCAAACCAACACCTAACCTAAGGTATAACGGTTTCGATTTCTGCTATCCGCGAAGTCCTCGAACTCGTCCCACAACAGACAATCATCAAACTGCAACGAGAGTATTACACCAATCAAACCGTCTCACCCCACAATAAATTACATACAGAATCAGTCCTAACTTTGACACAAGACTCCCCATGAAGTTTGCACTACCTCGTAAATTAGCTGCCTTAGCCACCCTTTCCCTCGCTACCTTAACTCCCCTGAGTAGCGCATCAGCACAATCCTTATTCAGCGAACAAACCTTACCCCAAAGCAACTTTGTCGCCGTCGCTTCCCCCTTCTCCAGGGGACATACCCTGATTGTCATGGAGCAAATCGCCGGAAAACAAAACTGCTGGAACGAAATAGGCTCTAGTCCCATTGCCATCGACCCTTTATGGGAAACCTTTGACTTCACCAACAGTTGTCGTCGCTACCGAGACAGCAACGGCTACTCCATCCGCATTGACGGGCAAGACTACGGCTTAGACTACCTCCTCAATATTGTTCCCCGTGGTAACGAATTAGTCTTAATCGGTCAACCCCGCGTAGGCGTACAAGGAAGCGAAATTCTCATCGCTCGTACCCAAGGCTACACCGACGGTACGCTGAAATTGCAACTCGAACCCGGTTGGCAATTTACCCGTCGCGCTTACGATGGCAAAGGTTTAGGCCACATTTACTTTAGCCGGATTCAAGGCACAGCAGGCGGTGGCGGTAGCAATAACGGCGGTGGTGGTAGTACCGTTTTTGGCGACATTGCCACCGATATTTATCGCTCCGAAATCGAACAAGCCGTTCAAATCGGCTTTATTGCGGGTTTCCCAGAAGATAACACCTTCCGTCCCCTCGCATCTCTCACTCGCGAACAATTGGTGTCTATTGTTTATGAAGCAGTGAATAGCCTCAACGACATCAATTTACCCCCAGCCACAGCCCCGACAACTTCTCCCTTCCCCGATGTTCCGGCCAATCGCTGGAGTGCGGCTAAAATCAAATGGGCGCGGGATAATGAAATTGTAACGGGTTATCTAACCGGGACTTTCCGCCCGACCCAAAATGTGACGCGGGCTGAACTCATCGCAGTCATGAAAAAAGCGGCGCAGTTCGTCAAAACTCAACGAGGTCAAGCACCGACGTTGACAATGACTCAGAATGCTCGAACTTTCTCAGACACTAGCGCTCACTGGGCAAACCAAACCATTCAAGAAATGTCTGCTTATTGCGGCGTGGCAACACCCGTTAATGAAACGGGAACTCGGTTTGAGCCAGATTCGGCTTCGCGACGCAATTATGCGGCGGCTGCGATGTTACGGATGCTCAATTGTGCGAAATAGTTGATTGACGCGCATAATCCTCTTGAAAGCGCCCTGTTTTTTGAGAAAACGGGCGTTTTTTCAGTAAGCTCTGATATTACTTTCCCGTAACTTTCCTCCACAAAACAGAGACTCCTGAAATAGTAATGAGAGTTTATCGCGAAAGGAATGGGGATAAACTACTCAATTTTTGACTGTAATTCCTGGCCGTTACGGAAATTGTTGAGAATCTTGGCAAAAGGGGTGAAGGCAGAGCTTTCAAGGGGTGTTGCATCGCTAAAACCGCACCATAAGAGAATCTACTGAAAATCCGTCAATACGCCGTAAATGCCCCAGATTGCCAAAGCACGGAGGTAATGACTGGCTCGAAATGTGCCAACGGCAGTAATAGCTTCGGGGGTACGGAATTGCAAGCCGTTGTCGTAGACTTGATGAACAACAGCTTCGGTGAGTTGGAAGGCTTCGGAGGTGCGTCCTTGATGCAGTAAGAAAGCAGCTATGCCGAAATTAATGCCCGTCCAGACTTCTAGGGGGTGGGTTGCGTCGGGTTTTTCGGGAGAACCATCGGGCATTACACCATTAGCCATGCCGAATTTACCTTGATGAAATTTGAGGAAGCAGGACTCGTAAATGGTGTCAAGGGCAATTTTGGCATTTTGGGGGGGAATTACGTCGGGAAGCGCCAATAACTGAGCGTAGAACTGACCGCAAATTTGGTCTGCCATGACGACTTCAGAGCCACTTTCGCTGTCGAGGCGATAGTGTTTACCATTCCAGAGGGTCTTTTGGTAGAGGGGACGGGCTTGTTGTAGCCAGGTTTGGTAAGTGGCGATCGCGTCCTCTAAAACAGTCGGATAATTTTCTGGGGTAAGATTCGGATTAGCGGGCGGATTATCAATCAGGATACCCGCGATCGCAGATGCCGCCTCCAACGCCGCAATCCACAACCCCCCACAATAAGCACTAATCCCCCGCAATTGCCAATCATCAAAGGTCTGATCCGGTGCGCCTGCATTTTCCGGGATACCGTCGTTATCGAGGTCAAAACCTTTGAGATAATCCAGGGTTATCGGAATTGCCTGCCAACATTCCCACAAAAACTCCGTATCCGTCCCCCCCGTCAGCACAAAATCCCGATACACCTGCAACACAAAATCGCTGCCTAAATCCTTCCACTGATTACAATCTTGATAACTGGTATAGTTCGTCTTCTCCCAAGGATGCTCATTGGGTGCGCCGAGATCGTGAGGCGTTGCACCAAAGGCTTTACGAATCGCTGGAGCTTGGTTATAGCCAATAATGCGCGGCGTATCATCGTGGCGGGGAATCGCCCTGGCAAACGCTTCCAACACCGCCTTATCCAACCGGGGAAACAGCATCATCAGCGCCAAAGAGCCATACAACCGCACATCCAAACTTTCGTACCAGCGATAATCGCAACATTCCCAGATACCAAACTGACCCACCGGATCGGTTTCTGTGGCGGCGGTCCAGAGCGTCCCCCCTTGAGTCAACAAGTAAAGCTCGTTAAACAGCGCCATTTTGAACCAATTGGGCAAATCTTCCCGTTTCAGAATCGGATTTTGCCAAGCTTGGATTTTTTCTTGCCAGATATCGCTATGTTTGAGGGCAGTACGGACTACCGTCCAAGCATTCTTACCCGTGCGACCAAAAAAGTCCGTGTGGCGGCGAAAATAATTGATTCCAGGAGAAAACTCGGTAATCGGAAAATCCCAACCCAGAATAAAAGGGATTTTGCGCGTTTTACCCGGTCTAATCGTAAAACGAATTGCGATCGCGGCAGCCAACTGTTCCCCAGGAGCGGCGGGAGTTTCGTCTTCGCGATCCGGTAAAGAACCATTCGCGGCAAAATAATCCCAAACATCCCCCCCATTGCCATGAGGATTCCAGCGCCCCAAATAAAAGGCTTCTAGGGCAGGATTGGTGATACTCGCGATCGCCATTTGTCCTTCCCCCTCCCGAATCTCCTCGTGGGGGCGAATGCGGTCAAATAAACAACCAACCCGGTGAAAATCCTTAATCCATTGATTAAAATTCCCCGTACTATCTCCCCATTTCGGCTGATATTCATACTCCGGGCTACCGTCATCTCTCACCGTAATTTCCGGGGATTTAATCGCATTGGTAAACCAACCAATCGTATTCTGCCAAGTCAGCATAATACTCAGGGTCAGAGGCTCATCCGTGGGATTATGCACCGTCCACTCAAACACCGCCACCGGATAACTCGATTCCTGGTAACAATGGGCCCAAACTGGCGAAAACTGCTCGCAGATCAACTCACTGTGAAACTCTCCCTCGTATTCATACCAACTGCGGGGATAAAGAGCGTGATAAGTGCCTTTATTTTTCGGATACCAGCGCCAACGAGATAAACTGCCATCCTGGGGAGATTCGGTACTCATGGCATAAGCCTTAGCTTCCCCAGTGGCAGTTTGCTCAAACACGCTAAATTGACAAGCGGGCAAACTGCGAAAAATATGTTCGCCCCCATCGAGATGCCAAAGGTTAAAATCACCACGGGGCGATCGCCCAATACATCCCGCCCCCAATCCCCCCAAAGGCATACCATGCCAAGGACCATCATCAAGATTGCTGGCGTAACGAACAGTATACGGCTCGTCCCATCCGAGGCCGATGGGTCGCTGCCATGTACAAGGGGGAATTTGAGGACGGGGAATGTTAAAAATCATGCCCTGATTGGTTATTGGTTATTGATTGTTGATTATTGAGCGATCCCTAGACAAACTACTGTTCCCGAATGGCTTGACGATACAGCACTTGAATCGCAGCGAGTAACTTCTCCATCGGAGATTGGTGAGGATCGAGGGCAGGATCGAGAAGCTGTACCTTGGCTAAAAGTTGGGCTTCGCGGGTATCAACCTCGCCATCACTGTACACTAAAGCACTCAAAGCTTCGAGAAGTTCTTGATAATCTTGGGTATTATGGTTTTCGCCGAGATAGTTTTCCAGCCAACCATAACATTCTGAGGCAGTCACGGGTTTAATTTCCGAGAGTAAAGTTTGAATTTCGGGATCGTCGGCCAAATCGCGATCGCGAGCCATTTGTTGGAGATATTGGCGTTCTTCAGCTTGAATCACCCCGTCAATCCAAGCTACACCCATCAGAATTTTAAACAGTTGTTTGGTTTTGTTTGGTTTCTTCATTATTTTCCCTTGAACCCCCATTTTGACGTTAACAAGAGCGCACAACCTTGTACAGTTTGTCTGTTGAAAAGATTTCAGCAGCAATTTATCTAATCACAAAAGAGTTACGAAAACTGACAACCAGCTTTCGTAACTTAACAAAAAAAGGCGCGGATTGCGCCTACTTACCATATTTTCTTTGACTATTGAGGATTCGGATTGGCAGGTTCTGTTTCCATACTGGGATTAGCAGAACCACTCGCGTCCGATGCGGCTGCTGGGGAGGGGTTAGCAGAGCCGTTTTCGGGGGCAGTCGGCAGTTGAGTCTCAGAGGTAGCCGGAGCTGTTGAAGCTGCGGGACTTCTTGGGGCTGCTGTCGGTTGAGAAGTTTCCGTTTGGCTGGTGGAATTGCTAGGTACGGGAACTTGCGTTTCTGTTTCTTTTTCGCGGATTATTTCTTTGGTGTTATTTTCAATGACGGTTGTATTATTTTCGGGCGGTGTTGTCACTGAGTCGTTGGTTGGAGGGTTAGCTTCTGTGGTAGGTTCGGCTTCCTCTGTAGGGTCAGAAAAAATCACGGTAGAGGGTTCATTCGTATCCCAGAAGCGGGGGACTAAAATTAATCCTAAACCTATTGCCAGTAGTGCAGTCAAACCCATTCCTAGTAATAAGCCGCGAGTGGCATTGCGGTTTTCGCGATCGCGTTGTTCGCCGTAGTTATTCAAGCGTTGATCGTGACGACCATTGAGATAACCGCGCTTGAAGTTATTGCCATCAGGGGTGTGTTTGGTGTTGACTTCTAGGTTGTGTTGAGTAACAGATGTTGGTTGGTGACGGGTTAAAGGCTCTTCGTGTTCAGACAAGGATCTGTTGTTAATATTGTTAGGATTATTATGCAAGTTTTTCATTTTTTTTGTTTTTTAAAATCAATCAACTGAAGCAGAAAACAACCTAAATTTGCTTTATTTTGTTATGCTCTTAGCTTAACTTTTATTATTGGGCTTTTCATCTACCCTTGGTTATATTTTATAGAGAGTTATCTTTATATTTTCTTAACTTTTTAGCAAGGAATACTACTAATTAAAGATTGAAAGTCAATCAAATGGAAGTGCCAAGACCATACTTGTAAAAAAACGCTGCCAATCAGTGGGAAACATTAGTATTTTTGCCCAAGCAGTAAACTCTAATCAACTCACCCAAAATTTTCTTGTTTTTTAAATCGCTTTAAGTAAGAAGTTCGATCGGAGTTGTTGCCCAAAAGGCAGCAAAATGCCAAGTAACCCGTTAAATCTGAGTCACAGCCAAACTCATATCCGAGTTTACAGTTTTGTACCCCTCAGAGTCTGCGAGATGAGATTTGAGTTTTTTCTGAAGATTACTGAGTCTCCAGCCAATCTGAATCCCTAAAAAGTAAGGAGAAAGGGCCGCTTGTTGTAAACTCAAATTTAAAGCCATGCGAATTGCTCTAACCGGGACATGAGCCGCATCGTGAAGAAAGCTACAACATTGTAAGCCCAGACGATAGCCGACCCAAAAACGATCGCGACTTTCATAAAAGTTCTCAAAATAGCAGTGGTAAATGGCGATCGCCTCTTGCAACACTTCTAACTCCTTGTGGCACTTCTCCTGTTCGAGTTGCCAATGGGCAGAAGGATGCAGTTGCTGCTGGAGCATCGAGAAATTTTGGACGGCGTTTTGGTATACCCAGCTTAATTCAAGTTCTGTTCCCATCATATTCATCTAATCTTTGGGGTTTGGAAGAATTAATTTGTTTTGCGAAAAAAGAAAAGACCTCTGTATTCAACTTAAAAATATTGAAGACAGAGAACTGTCTTTTCCTAATTGGGTTGATGACGATGTTATGAATGAAGTCTAGATGGACTAAACTGCTTCACCCATTACAGTAGCCAGCAAAAGTGAAGATTTCGAGAAGTGCGATCGCGATCGCAGCTTCATAGCGATCTAAATCACCGCAGAACTCGCAGACAGATAAGGAATCCTGATGCGAAAACAACTCCCCACCCCCACCGTCGAACGGGCTGTAATCTTACCTCGGTGGTGTCGGGCGATCGCCTTAGCAATGGCTAAACCCAAGCCCGTACCGCCCTGACGACGCGATCGCGCCTTATCCGCTCGCCAAAAACGCTCAAAAATCAAAGGTAACTGTTCCGGTGCAATGCCAATCCCCGTATCGCAAATCTTCGTCATCGCATAGCGGTTTTGCCGACTCAGCACCACCAACACCTTACCCCCATCGGGAGTATATTGAATCGCATTATCCAATATATTAGTAAACAAGCGCATTAACTGGCTTCTATCCCCCAAAACCTGCAAAACCAGGGGCATATCTTGGTGAATCTCAACACCCTTCGCCATTGCCGAAGGTTCAAGCAACTCAATCAACTCCTGAAGCAAATGATTGAGCGTCACCGTTTCCCAAGACAAGCGCGATTGCTTCGACATCGGGGCATCATTGCGAGCCAAAAACAGCAAATCCTCCACCAAATAATTCATCTGCACCACTGCACCACTCACCGCCGTTAACTTTTTGGCAATCTTCCCATCAATCCGTTCGGGGCGCGATAAAATCACATCCACTGACGTTTTAATCGCCGTGAGGGGACTGCGTAACTCGTGGGACGCATCCGCCGTAAAACGCTGAAGTTGGTACAAACTGTGTTCGACTGGACGCAAAGCTTGGTGCGTCAACCAGAGACTCCCCACCCCTGCCAGGGTAATTGCCACCATCCCCCCCGTCGCCAAACCCAACAACAGCCGCGTTTTCGTGATGTCCAGGGATTCCGTAGACTGACTGGCGCGAATATAACCCCGCAACTGAGGCTTATCCTGGGGTGTATTCACCAAATCCGTGTAAACCGAAATCGTGTAAGTGCGGATTTTAGCATCTTTCACCTCAGAATCAACCGTTTGCGCCCCCGGTTGAGGCGGCAAAGACAAAGCTGACTGCCCCCGTCGAGCCAAAGGCTTACCCCCAGCATCAAACCATTCCAAAGTTTGGCGATCGCGATTGAAAATATCTCGCCACGGCACCTCATCCACCCGTTCGACATACTGGCTACCCTGTTTCTCAATCTCAGTCAAAGAGGGAGCTGCCGCTTGAGCTAACGTCTGTAGCTTTTCATCCAATTGTTGATACAAACTGCGACTGTAATACCAATACGCCCCCGCCGCAAACACCCCCAACGTTGCCGCCAACACCAACAAATAGGACAAAAACAAATGCCCGTGTAAGTTCAGTAACTCCGAACGTTTACGAAATTTCTTTAAGACGGTATCCCAAGCCATGTACAGTTTCAATCAGGTCAGATGGCGCACCCGCCGTTTTTAACTTCGAGCGTAAACTTTTGATGTGAGTTTTCACCGTTGCTTCGGTGGGCAGTTCTTCCCAAGACCACAGCAACTCCAAAATTGTACTGCGACTAAACACGCGACGCTCGTTACGCAGAAATAACTCTAGCAAACGATACTCTTTCGGAGTCAAAGCCAAAGGTTTTTGCTGGTAAGTCACCTTGCACCCATTAGAATCTAAGGTTAACTCACCCCAACTCAAAATCGGCGATAAACTTTGGGTACTGCGCCGCAACAGCGCTCGTACTCGCGCCGATAACACCTCTAGATCGAAGGGCTTGACCACATAATCATCCGCCCCCGCATCCAGTCCGGCGATTTTATCATTATTGGTATCTCGCGCCGTCAGCATCAAAATGGGCGTACCGCAGCCTGCATTACGCAAGCGCTGACAGACGGTTACCCCATCGAGTTTGGGAAGCATGACATCAAGGAGGATCAAGTCGTAATTGTAAGCTTCGCCTAACTCCCAGCCTTCTTGACCATCGTGAGCCACATCCACCAGATAATTTTGGTCGCTGAGGTACTCGACTAAAGCTTCGGCTACTCGTTCGTCATCTTCGACTAATAACAGTTTCATGAGTTAAGAAATAGCATATTGAGGTAATACCTGATGAATATCTAGTAACGCATCAGCACAGCTATATTCGCGATTGGTAATCACTTTGGTGGCGACTTCTGCGAGGAGCGTGTTAATTTCGGTATCGATTGCCAAAACGGGGTTGAAGCGGCGATCGATGACCAGAATCGGCGGTTTGATCGAAGATTGCGCTAATTTTCGCAATCCCTGACTCAAGAAGGGGCGATCGCCTTTTTGCCATTGTTCGGGCAGTTCGAGGACGATCGCATTCAGGCGTTGATCTTGGATTTGCTGATAAATGGCTGTCCAAGAAACGAAAATATTACTTTTAAGTCCGGCTTTTTGTAAATACTGCACTAAGGTATTGCTAAACTGCGCGGGGGAGACAGAGGGACGAGAAAGGGTTTCGCCGATCACAGCAATATAGGGTTGATTGCTCATCCCGGCAGCAATTTGAATCACTTGGAGTAGGGCGGTAATGCTTTGCTTATTAACCCGAATCAAACAGGGAAAGACCGATAACCCCTGAGTTTGATTGGCGGCGGCGGTGGTTTTGGCATCTAGGGTTACTACGGGGAGATGGGCTAGGGCTTGGTGTTGACTCAGCGATCGCACATACACTAACGGATCGGCAAGTTTAACCCCATCGAGGAGCAACACTTGAGGTTTCCAGACGCGAGCGAGGATTTCGGCTTGTTCTAAGTCATCGGTAGCGAGTAAACGGTAATTGAGATGGCTTGATTGGGTACTCAACGCCAGATCGAATTCTGCCAACAACGATAAATCGGCGGTGTTGGTCAAATCGCCATCGGGATTCAAGCGCAAAATCGTCAAGCCGCGATCGCGTCGCTCGATAGTTTGTCCTAAGTGATACAAACACTCCTGCAAGGCGGCTTTTTCCACGGGCTGGGTTAAAAAGCCGTCCGCGTGATTTTGTTGGCTTAAAGACCGTTCTGCGGCGGTTGCCATGACAATAGTAGGGATTCGCTGGGTTTTCGCATCGCTTTTGAGTAAAGTTAAGACATCCCATCCCGACAGCAAGGGTAATAAGGGATTGATTAAAATTGCGCCGGGCTGTAACTGACGGGCTTTTTCTAATGCTTCTGTTCCCGAGCGCGCGATCGCCACGCGATACCCCAACCCGCGTAAATGTTTATCAATTTCCTCAATGTAACGGGGCGTGGATTCGACAATCATCACCAAAGGATTGCCTTTGCGATCCAAGCTCAACATCGCTGCGGCATCGGCTTTTTGACGGGGATTGGGGGGCAACAGCAAGGTAAAGCGACTGCCTTGACCCACTTTGGAAATAAAGGAAATATCGCCCCCGTGAGCGATCGCCAAGCGTTGGGTTAAAACCAATCCCAAGCCCGTCCCTTCGTGTTGGCGCGTCAGGGGACTTTCCAGTTGTTGAAATTTTTGGAAAATTAAGTGTTGCGAAGCTTCGGGAATGCCAATCCCGGTATCCCACACGGTAAAATCAATCCACCCTTCCCAACGCCCGACTTTTAAGCCAATATTGCCGTTTGCCGGGGTAAATTTGACGGCATTATCGAGTAAATGCACCAGCATTTGGCGCAAGCGCAATTCATCGGCAATAATTACTTCTAAACCCGGTTCGATTTCTAAAGCAAAGTTGATGGGGGAAAGGGCGGTTGCTTCTTCTTTGGCGGAAAGTTGAGCCAGGGTTTGTTCGATGGCGCGATCGCAAACATCTTTGAGTTTTACCGGGGCTAAACTCAGTTTCAGTTGTCCGGCTTCTAAACGAGTCAAATCCAGAATATCGTTGACCACCGTCATTAACTGTCGTCCGCTTTGATAAATCAAATGGGCGTAGCGGGACTGGCGTTGAGTGAGTTCTCCTAACTTGTTGTCTTTGAGCAAACTGGATAAGCCCAAAACCGCCGTGAGGGGGGTTTTGAGTTCGTGGCTAATACAAGCGAGAAATTCGTCTTTGAGGCGGTTTAACTGGACGAGATCGGCATTTTTGGCCGCCAGTTCTTTGCACAGTTGCCGTTGTTCGGTAATATCTGTGGCGAGAACCAGCCAGAGGGGGGTTTGGATTTCGACAATCTCGGCGATGTCCCAATTCCCATCGCGATTGTTCGCCCAGTCCAAGGGAAATTTGATAAACTGCCACACCACATTGGCTGAGGGTCTTGGGGCTTCGATGGGGGCAAGCGATCGCGTTTTTTGTTCCTGGGCTAACAGGACGGCTAAATCGGTATTGGGGTCTTCAGGATCGCGATCGCTATTGAGATTGCACCAAGCATTGACAAAGGTTTCACTCTTTGGATCGGTGGCAGTCTCTCCTGGGAGTCGATCGCTATCTATCCCCGTTCCCACTTGCATCTGCCAAGCGAGATTGCGATGTTGAATTTTACCCTCGGCAGTTTGTATCAGCAAAGGGATGGGGAGTTTATCGATAAAGGCTAACAAAGACCCACGCTCTTTGGCGATCGCGCTTTGACCCAACCCCAGAGAAACTTCTAAACTGGCGAACTGCTGAAGCAATTGCCAACCATCGAGCAAGCCCAAAAATTTGCCTCCTTCATCCACTAAAGCACAAGAGCAGTGAGGGCGATCGCCCAATTTCCCGCTTTGGAAATGGGGTAAAAATTCGGCCACCGTCATGGTACTGGGTAAAATAGCCACGGGCTGAATTAAAGGCAGGAGTGGCATTCCCCCGGCTTCCCCAGAACCCTCTAACTCCTCATACTCTTCTGGACTCATCACCCCATTAGCATTCACCGGACAAGGAAACAACTGTACAAACGCACTCAAGGCAATCGTTCCCAGAGGTTGGTCTTGTTCCCCTAGAACCACAACGATATCGTCACCCCCCCCGTGAAAAATATCTCGCAGGGTAGCAACAGCAGTAGCAGGTTCGCAAATCGGCACCACTTTCATAAATTGTTGAAGCGCCAAAGTTGAATAAAACATGGTAAAACCAAGGAACAGCTAGGTCGGGGCAAAATGAATGTACGCCACATCACCCTATAATTCTCCGGGTTGATGCGCTGGGATTTATCGAAACGGCTCTGGCATTTATTATTGCTTCTGAGAGCGACTATCGCGATCGCTTGCTTAGTATTTATTGACATCTTGGCGGTCAGGCTCTCCCTAAGGCCCGATCGATGAGTTTTCCTAAGCTAAAGTCAATTTTCCAGGCGATCGCTGCCAATTTCTCTAACCCCAAAAATTTCAGCAGTCAATCCGTTCGCGATACAGTTTCTCGCGTCAGATCAATGGTAAGCTTTGATCGGTAGGTAATCTGTATATTTAAAGAAAAACAAAGATAGTTTGTGACTGCTTTGCTAAAAATGGTGAATGTCCGATTATTCCCTTAATGTCAACCCGACAGATCGAAACACTTTCGCCTCCGAACTGGTACTTTGCGTTGGTCTCGAAACTGAGTCATTAGTTCGCACCCTAGAAAGTCAGCTTAGTCAATACACCACTTCATATATCTCCTCAGCCGAGGAATTATTGGTAAACCTAGAACAAGACCAAAAGCAAATCGACTGCTTGGTGATCGAAAATCGACCATCCTGGGTCAAAGTTGTGGAAGACTTACGCCAAAAAGGATTGTTTTTACCCGTCGTCATCATCGAAACCGCCGAATCCGAATCCTCCCAGGCTTCGTTTCTTTATCATGCTGGCGAAATTCATCAAAGGCGCGATCGCCTCGAACAACTTTCCCTCGCCATCGAACGCGCTATTTCACAATTCCTTCAACTTATTCCCCCCGGTATTGCTCCCTTATCCCCCACCGCCAACTCCCAAGAAACCAACTTTTTACTTCTCCAACAACGCCGCCTTTCCGATAAACTCAAAGAACGTCTGGGATACTTAGGCGTATATTACAAAAGAAACGCCCAAGACTTTTTTCGCCATCTTTCCCCCCAAAAACAACAAGAACTTTTTGAAAAACTCAGTCTAGAATATCGCGAAATTATCCTCAACTATTTTACAGACAGCGAAGACATTAATCCCTTAATCGATCGGTTTGTCAATAATGCCTTCTTCGCCGACTTTTCCGTGTCCCAAATTCTCGAAATTCACATGGAACTCATTGATGATTTTGCCCAACAACTAAAACTAGAAGGCCGCAGCGAAGAAATCCTCCTCGATTATCGTTTAGCACTCATTGATATTATTGCCCACTTATGCGAAATGTACCGCCGCTCAATCCCCAGAGAAGATTCACTCCTCGACCCCCCCTAACCCCTAATCACCCTCCTTGCCATCAACTCTATTTTCTATCCACAAACTTAGGAGCAATTCTTTTATGAGTGCGTCCCGCAAAACTTATGTTTTAAAGCTATATGTTGCTGGCAATACTCCCAATTCAGCGAGGGCATTAACCACCCTAAAAGACATTCTCGAACAAGAATTTCAAGGAGTATACGCTCTCAAAGTCATTGACGTTCTCAAAAACCCCCAACTTGCCGAAGAAGATAAAATTTTAGCAACACCTACCCTCTCCAAAGTATTACCCCCTCCCGTCCGCAAAATTATCGGTGACTTATCCGATCGCGAAAAGGTTTTAATCGGCTTAGACTTACTCTATGAAGAAATCGAAGAAATATAATATAATACTGTGCTGATTTTAAATTTTATTTAATAAAATATTCCCATGACTCAAACCAATCCATCAGAATCACAACTCACCGAACTTTCTCTCAAAGGAGTCCGTAAAGTTCGGACAATGATCGAAGGGTTTGATGAAATCAGTCACGGTGGTATGCCCATTGGTCGCACCACTCTAGCCAGTGGCACATCAGGAACGGGAAAAACCCTACTAGCAATTCAATTTCTCTACAACGGCATTCGCGATTTTGGTGACCCCGGTATTTTTGTCACCTTTGAAGAATCACCCCAAGATATTATTACCAACGCCTATAGTTTTGGCTGGGACTTACAAAACCTCATTGACGAAGGCAAACTTTTTATCCTCGATGCTTCCCCCGACCCCGAAGGTCAAGAAGTTGTGGGTAACTTTGACTTATCTGCTTTAATTGAGCGCATTCAGTACGCGATTCGCAAGTACAAAGCCAAGCGAGTCTCTATTGATTCAGTCACCGCCATTTTCCAGCAATACGAAGGGGCTTCCGTGGTGCGTCGCGAGATTTTCCGGTTGGTAGCGCGACTCAAGCAAATTGGCGTAACCTCAGTGATGACCACCGAACGAGTAGACGAATACGGCCCGGTTGCTCGTTACGGCGTGGAAGAATTTGTCTCAGATAATGTGATTATCCTTCGCAATGCCCTTGATGGCGAACGCCGACGCAGAACTATTGAAATTCTCAAACTGCGGGGTACAACCCACATGAAAGGCGAGTACCCGTTTACCATTACCAACGATGGGATTAATATCTTCCCCTTGGGGGCGATGCGTCTCACCCAAAAATCTTCTAATGTTCGCATTTCTTCCGGGGTTAAAACGTTAGATGAAATGTGTGGTGGGGGCTTCTTTAAAGATTCAATTATTCTGGCTACAGGCGCTACGGGAACGGGGAAAACTTTGTTGGTGAGCAACTTTTTACAAGAGGGTTGTAAGCAAGGGGAACGCGCCATTTTATTTGCTTACGAAGAATCCCGCGCTCAACTTTCTCGGAATGCCAATTCTTGGGGAGTAAACTTTGATGCGATGGAACAAAAAGGTTTGCTTAAAGTGATTTGTTCTTATCCCGAGTCGGCGGGTTTAGAAGATCATTTACAAATTATCAAGTCCGAAATTGAAGATTTTAAACCCTCGCGCATTGCCATTGATTCCCTTTCAGCTTTAGCCAGAGGAGTAACTAATAATGCGTTTCGTCAGTTTGTAATTGGGGTGACGGGGTACGCCAAACAAGAAGAAATTACGGGCTTTTTTACCAACACAACGGATCAATTTATGGGGTCAAATTCGATTACCGAGTCCCATATTTCAACTATTACCGATACAATTTTGATGCTGCAATATGTGGAAATTCGTGGGGAAATGTCCCGCGCTCTCAATGTGTTTAAGATGCGGGGATCGTGGCACGATAAGGGCATCCGCGAATATCAAATTAGCGCCGAAGGGCCGATGATTCGGGATTCTTTCCGCAATTACGAACGGATTATTAGCGGTTCGCCAACCCGCATTGCTATTGACGAGAAATCGGAGTTGTCGCGCATTGTTCGCGGGGTTAAAGATAAGGCGAAAGAGGAGTAAAGATCAGTTATCAGCGATTAAGGGGCAGTAGGTCTTGGGCAGTGGGGAGTGGTTTTTGGGCAGTCGGGGGGAATTAGGCAGTAGGTCTTGGGCAGTAGGCATTGGGGGGAGGAGTCGAATTCTACCCCAGAAAGGGGGTCAGAAACTTTCTTTTCTTAGGGGTTAGTTTTAAAAGGCTCAAAGCTAGACCGGATAAGCGTTGCAGCCCAAAAAAGGGAAATTAACGTTTTAAAGAGAGTTATCAGTGAGGAGAAAAGAACTGTGTTTCCATCTTGAGGTAGGGTCATCGAAGCCGGGTTGAGTATGATAGCGGATTTTTAGATTGCAGTCGCAGTCTAGGTTTTAGCCGCTTAATCCACCCTACGGTAACGTCTCATTCTAGTTGTGTCACAGCACTACATTTCTGATAACTGATAACTGATGACTGATAACTGATCTAAACCCAGCCAATGCGATTGAGCGGCCAAAAGCGAAAAATAGCCCGACCGATGATTTGTTTGTTGGGTAGGACTCCCCAGATGTGAGAGTCGTTGCTGTTGTTGCGATTGTCCCCCATGACAAAGACAGTTTGGGGCGGAATGGGGAGGGTGTCGAGGTCATAGGCTGGGGCTTCGGCAATGTAGTTTTCGGGTAGGGCTTGGTCGTCGATGTAGACTTGTTGGTTGCGGACGCTGACGGTGTGTTCGGCTTCGCCGATAATGCGCTTGATAAAGGCTTGGTCGGGTTTGTAGCCTTGGCGTTGGAGTTGCGGGGGGGGCGAGAAAACGACGATATCGCCGCGCTGGGGGGGATGTAAGTTGTAGGATATTTTCTCGATGACGACGCGATCGCCAATTTTGAGAGTCGGAAACATGGAATCAGAGGGGATGTAGCGGGGTTCGGCGACAAAAATGCGTAACAGTAAGGCAAGCACGATCGCGATCGCGAAGGTTTGGAGATGACTAAGGCGATCGCGCCACCCAGAGAAACTCTCGCGCGGTGGAACTGGGTTTAAATCTGTTACTGGTTTATCCTCAGAGGCCATAAAATTTTTTGCTACTTTTTCCGGGTTTAACGTTTTGTTTCTCAGTGTTACACAGATCGACGAAGGTAGGAAACGAACAGGCCTCAAGGGTTAAAATATTGGCTTTGTCGCAACAAAATTATCGCTAAAAATCACAATGCTGGAATACATAACTCTTCCCGATAATGTTTTACCCCCTGTTGCTCCCTATTCCCACGCGGTACGAGCCGGAGATTTTTTATTTGTGACCGGGCAGTTATCCGAAAATCCCCGCACGGGTCAAGTCATCCTCAGCACGATTGAGGAACAAACTTACCAAGTCATGGCGAATCTCAAATTAGTCTTAAATCATGCCCAAACTGACTTCGATCGCGTGGTTATGGCTCGCATTTTTCTAGCGGACTTCAAACATTATGCCAAAGTCAACGATATCTATTTGTCTTATTTTCCCCAAAAACAATTACCCAGTCGCACGACCATTGGAGTTACTGAGTTAGCTGGCTTGGGAGATATTGAAATCGATTTAATTGTTTATTGTGGCAATTGAGGCTTACCCATAAAGTTCAGTCGTAGCAGGGAAGTAGAACACCCTATCTGGATTCCCATGACGCGATCGCGTTGTCTACGACTGAACGGGTAGTATCAATGGCATAACTTAGCCGTCACTCTCTAAAGGTGAATCGGAGCAGGAGTGGGTGTAGCTGCCATGCTTTTGACTTCATCAGCTTTGACCGTAACTCGTTCGAGTTGTGCGCCGAGTTGACGCAGTTTTTGCTCGAAACCATCGTAACCGCGATCGAGGTGGTGTAAACCTTGAACCACCGTCATGCCATCGGCAGCTAATCCAGCTAAAACTAAGGCTGCTGATGCCCGTAAATCTGTTGACATGACGGGTGCGCCGGAAATCATCGGTACGCCCCGCACGATCGCGTTTTGACCTTTAATGCGAATATCTGCGCCCATGCGGTTTAATTCGGCAACATGGCGCAGGCGATTTTCAAACACAGTTTCGCTAATAATGCTGTTCCCTTCAGCGAGCGCCAGTAAGGCCATAAATTGGGCTTGCATATCCGTGGGGAAACCGGGATAAGGCAGGGTCTTGATATCGGTGGCTTTGAGGGCGTGGGGTACAATCCGGATGCGATTGGGGGAGTCCATCACCACTTGACAGCCCACTTCGCGCAGTTTGGCAATAACGGGGGTAAGGTGGTCGGGAATGGCGGGGGATAAGCTGATTTCCGATTGGGCGATCGCCCCTGCAACTAAAAATGTTCCGGCTTCGATGCGATCGGGAACAATAGCATAGTCTACTGAGTGCAATCGGGGTACGCCGTCGATCGTAATGGTATTTGTCCCTGCACCGCGAATTTTAGCCCCCATTGCTCGGCAGAAGTTGGCCAAATCTACCACTTCTGGCTCTTGAGCGGCGTTTTCTAAGACTGTTTCGCCATCGGCTAGGGTAGCTGCCATCATGAGGGTTTCGGTTGCCCCCACACTCGGATAATCTAAATAAATCGCTGCCCCTTGCAAACGACCGCGACCGCCTTTGACATTAGCTTGGACAACACCATGCTCGATGCGGACATCAGCCCCCATGGCCTGTAAGCCCCGGACGTGCAAATCTACGGGTCTTGTACCAATGGCACAACCGCCGGGTAAGGGAACTCGCGCCATACCGAGACGAGCGAGTAACGGACCAATGGCGAAAAAACTTGCCCTAAGTTGGGAGACGAGTTCGTAAGGCGCTTGGCTACAACCGACGTTACTTGCATCTATTTCCAGGATGTCTTTGTGGCGTTGCAGCTTGACTCCCAAGGCTTCTAAGATTTGGCTCATCCGCTTGATATCCATTAGATCGGGAATGTTGCGAATGCGGCAGTCTTGGGGACAAAGTAGCGTTCCTGCCATGATGACTAGGGCTGAATTTTTCGCGCCGCTAATCCGTACATGACCGCTTAGGGGGTGTTTTCCCCAAACTTTGAGAACGGCAACTTCGTCTGTTTTGGGCTGATTGCTATCTAGAGAGAGTTTAATGGCTCTATCCTCCACCATCAATAAAAGAAATCTTTGTGAACTTTTTTAAATTTCGGTTTTGATTCTACAGTAAAGTTTAGAAATGTACAGCTTTTTCTGTTTTTTCAGTTCATCTGTATTGTTTAATCCCTCGAAAAAGCTTTTTTGCGGCTGAGGAAGGTTCGTGAGAATCAAAACTCAGGGGGTATTGGGGATTTTTACGCGATCGCCCTCAAATTTTCCGGAAAGGAGTTGACGTTTTTGGGGATTTACGTTGATAATAGAAAACTGCGAGAAAAATACTGCGGAACTGGCGGAATTGGTAGACGCGCTAGATTCAGGTTCTAGTGGGAGTTTATCCTATGCGAGTTCAAGTCTCGCGTTCCGCATTTTCTTCTGACTGAAATGAAATAAACAAAAGTTGTGGGTTTTGGCAATCTACAACTTTTTTGTTATCGGTTATTGGTTATTAGTTATTGGTTGTTCGTCAACATCCCCACTCTTCCCCCACTACACTACTGCCCACTACCTACTGCCCAATTTCCTCCCACTCCCCCCGACTGCCCAAAGC
>JAWQFT010000067.1:0-28565 GCA_035968055.1 Jaaginema sp. PMC 1080.18
GAATTGTGACGAACAACCAACAACCAACAACCAACAACCAACAACCAATAACCAACAACCAATAACTAAACAGCCTTGCGAGCAATCCAATACTTACTCATAAAATGATTTTGGGTCTCGATATTGACAAATCCCGCCGTTTCTAAGCGCTCGTTCAAATTATCCGTCGTATAGTGACGATAATACGGCTCGTGGAACATTGCCGGGAAGTTTTCCATAATCGGCTCAAAATCTGGGTACTCAAACTTCTGAATCGAATCGCAGATGATAAAAGTGCCGCCAGGTTTTGTGACCCGGAATGCTTCGTTAATGACTGCTTGACGGGCATTTGGCGGCAACTCGTGGAACAAAAAGACACAACTTGTACCGTGGAAATAATTGTCCGTATAAGGCAGTTTCTCGGCATTGGCTTGAGCCAGTTGGGGTAATGTACCGGGAATCGCTGCTAAGATTTGGTTGGCTTTACGCAGATATGCCGGGGATAAGTCCACACCAAACAAAGAAGCTTTGGGAAAAGCCGCCCGGAGGTTGCGTAGGGTCATGCCTGTGCCGCAAGCAATGTCTAAAATGCGGGTTTGCTGGGGCAGAACGTCTTTAAAGGCTTGCAAACCTTGTTTGAGCGGCGGTATGATGCGACGGCGCATGGCATTGGCCGCACCGTTGAAGACAATTTCTACTTGTAAATCGTACAACTCTGCGGACTGGTCGCCTAGGTAGCCGTCGGTTTGGTGGTGGAAGTTTTGTAGATAATATTTGGGATAGCCTTCTTGGTCGATTTGGGGGTCGAAGTCGTGGTATTTTTTCTGGTTTAACCGTTGCCAAATTTTCGGCAAATCAAGCCAAATTTGGGGGTAGTTAACGACAAAATCTTGCCAATCGTTCTCGAATAATATGCTGTGGGGATAGTAGCCGTTTTGAGCATCTTCCCAGTCTTTTTCGAGAATGTCCTCGTGAAGTTTCTGAATTTTCAATACTATCTCAGGAGATAGTTGATTCAAGGGTTTTTCAGTCGGAGAGGTGACTAGCTTGGTTAATTCAGTGCTGGCGGATTTGTGGGCGAGACTGCCAACGCTTTTGGCGAGTTGGAAGGTTTTATAGGCATTTTTACGGGCGGTTGCGACAAAGGGCAAGAATGAATCAAGTTGGGGTGTAGATTGCATAACTCTAATATTCAAAAAGGTCAACAAACGCAGGGAATAATATAAATTTTTATTGCGCTTTGTTAAGATACTTTAATTATAACGATTGTCAGAAAAAGACGTAAAAAAATCGCCGCCCTCGGAAGAAGCAGCGATTTTGGGATTGATACTAAGTTAGCTCGATTTCTGCAAGCTTATACGTCGTAGTAAAGAGCGAACTCGTAAGGATGGGGACGCAGACGCATGGGGTTAATTTCGGTGTCGAGTTTGTAGGAAATCCAATTGCTGATAAAGTCTTCGGTAAAGACTCCGCCTTCGGTTAAGAAAGCCTGGTCGTTTTGTAGGGCTTCGAGGGCATCTTCGAGAGAACCGGGAGTGCTGGGGATTTTGCTCAGTTCTTCAGGGCTGAGGTCGTAGATATCCACATCCAGGGGTTCGCCAGGGTCGATTTCGTTTTTGATGCCGTCGATACCCGCACACAGCATCGCAGCAAAGGCGATGTAGGGGTTACAGGTTGCGTCGGGACAACGGAATTCGAGACGCTTGGCTTTGGGGCTGGGGCCGGAAAGGGGAATCCGAATGGAGGCCGAACGGTTACCTTGGGAGTAAGCCAAGTTTACCGGGGCTTCAAAACCGGGTACTAAGCGTTTGTAGGAGTTGGTGGTGGGGTTGGTCAAGCCCAGTAAGGCTGGGGCGTGTTTGAGGATACCACCGATGTAGTTGAGGGCCATTTTGCTGAGGTTGGCGTAGCCGTCACCCCAGAATAAGGGTTCGCCGTCTTTCCAGATGGATTGGTGGGTGTGCATCCCGGAACCGTTGTCGTTGAACAAGGGTTTGGGCATGAAGGTGGCGGATTTGCCGTATTTTTTGGCAACGTTTTTGACGACGTATTTGTAAATCATTTGGTTGTCGGCGGCTTCGATGAGGGTGGCAAAGCGCATACCGAGTTCGTTTTGACCGCCAGTGGCGACTTCGTGGTGATGTTTTTCGATGGGAACTCCACATTTGGCCATCGTTAATAACATCTCCGTCCGCATATCTTGGAGGGTGTCTGTGGGGGCGACGGGGAAGTAACCTTCTTTGTAACGGGGTTTGTAGCCGAGGTTGCCGCCGGCTTCTTCGCGACCGGAGTTCCAGCAACCTTCGACGCTATCAACGTAGTAGTAGCTGGTGTTTTCGGTTTGGTCGAAGCGTACATCGTCAAAGATGAAGAATTCGGCTTCGGGGCCGAAGAAGGCGGTATCGCCAATGCCGCTATTGCTGAGGTAGTCTAAGGCTTTTTGGGCGATGCTGCGGGGGTCGCGACTGTACCATTCACCCGTGCGGGGTTCTTTGATGCTACAGATCATGCTGAGGGTTTTGTCTTTGTAGAAAGGATCGATCCAAGCGGTGCTGGCATCGGCAACCATGGACATATCGGATTCGTTGATCGCTTTCCAACCCCGAATACTAGAGCCATCAAAGGCTACGCCATCGGTGAAGGCTGTTTCATCAATTTGATCTTGATAAAAGGAGCAGTGTTGCCAGATACCCGGCATATCAATAAATTTTAAGTCGATGATTTCGATGCCTTCATCTTGAACCATCTTTAAGACTTCTGCTGGAGTCTTCGCCATAAATGAATCCTCTGTAGGGTTATGCTTAATCTAGTCTCGAATCATCCTAGAGAGAGAGCTAGGGTTTTTTTGTATTCTTTGATACGAAATTCAGGAGTTTGGTTTTTTGTTAATATTCTGGGGTTCGGGGACGAAAAAATGTATTCTGTTTGACAGAGGATGAACGATCGCGCCTGGATTTTGTGAAGAAATGTATCAAAATGGGGGCGATCGCCTTCTTAGCTTGAGAGATTCAATCCTGACTCGCAAGGGTTATGGGATGATATTTGAGGAGAGCTATTGTTAGGTTTTCTTTAATGAAACCTGAGTTCATAAAAACAGTTGTTGTTTGAGAGCGCTATTTATTTTATGAGAGACGCGATTACAACCTTAATTAGAAACTATGATGTGGCAGGTCGTTACCTTGACCGCAATGCTATCGATAACCTCAAAGCTTATTTTGAGTCGGGAAATAACCGAGTCCGGGTAGCAACTTTGATTACAGCGAATGCTGCGGCGATCGTGAAAACGGCGGGAAGTCAGTTGTTTGAGGAAGTCCCCGAATTGTTGCGTCCGGGGGGTAATGCTTACACCACGCGGCGTTATTCGGCTTGTTTGCGGGATATGGATTATTATCTGCGCTATGCGAGTTATGCGTTGGTGGCAGGAGATAATGATATTCTCGACGAGCGGGTTTTACAGGGCTTGCGGGAAACTTACAATTCTTTGGGAGTCCCGATTGCACCGACAGTACGCGGTATCCAAATTATGAAGGAGGGTATCAAGGTGTTGGCTACAGAGTCGGGAATTGAGGATACTAGCTTTGTTGATGCTCCGTTTGACCATATTACTCGCGAGTTTAGCGAAACGGATATCTAATTAAGGGTATTCCGGTTTGGGAATTTTTGGGGTAGAACGCGATCGCGTCTGGATGTAAAGTTTTGAGACGCGATCGCTTTTTGCTGGTTTCCAGACCCAACAAGCTCGTCATGGTAATTTGAGGATGAAGACATGATTTGCGTTTGAGTTTATGGGAACAAGGCGACCAAAGATTCAAGGCTACATTCTGCCGGAGCTTTACGCCCGTTACGAAACGTGGAAACACCGCCAAGGCATTACGAAGGATTCCCAAGCCCTCAATCAAATTTTGCAGGAGTTTTTGGCCGTGGAGGTGAAGACGGCATCAGAGGCTCGCATTGTAGAATTGGAGGAAAAGTTACTGGCGTTGAGCCAGCAGGTGGCGGCTCTGGCCCGGGCAGTGGTAGATTTACAAGCAACGGAAGAATTGGTTGAGGAGTCGCCTCAAAGTATGCAAATTTTAGAGGCGATCGCAGCACAACAAACGGTTGCCTTAGTAGAAACTAATTCTCAGCGTTTTCTGGTGGTGGATCGTCCGGCGAATTCTCACGATGAGACCTTTGAAATTATCCCCGATCGCGATACTTTGGTGCGCGATGATTCGTTTCCGAGCGATCCGTCTTCCGATACCTTGACTCTAGAGGCGGGGTCTGAGGATGAGGTTGGTTAGTTTCAAATAATGTTGCAATTAAGGGCGATCGCGCTGTGTCGGATGATACCATTTAACATTATTTCTATCTTCTTTTGAACAATGTTAAACCGCAGATATTTTAATTTATTGCTTGGTGCTTTTTTGAGCTTTGTTTTGGCAGTTGCTTGTACTCCAAGGGATTCGGAAAATACGACGGGAGGCGATGTTAATCTCGCGGGTGGTATTCCTCTAGGAGTCGCGATCGCCCAAACGAGTAATGTTGCTTTATTAGGTCAAGAACAAGCGATTGGTGTGAAAATTGCTGAAGCATATTTTAACAAGCAAGATGGTATTAATGGTACGCCGATTAAGATTGTTATTCAAGATACGGCAGGGGACGAACAAGGGGCAATTAATGCTTTTAATACTCTCATTAATCAAGACAAAGTTGTGGGTATTGTCGGCCCTACTTTATCGCAACAAGCTTTTGCTGCCGACCCAATTGCCAATCGCGCTCAAGTTCCCGTTCTCGGCCCTTCTAATACGGCTCAAGGCGTTCCGCAAATTGGGAAATATATTGGACGAGTTTCTGCCCCGGTTGCAGTTGTCGCTCCTAATGCCGTAGCAGAAGCTTTAAAAATCAATCCCGATATTCAAAAAGTTGCCGTACTTTTTGCTCAAAATGATGCTTTTAGTAAATCGGAAACGGAGACATTTCAAGCAACAGTTAAAGAGCAAGGTTTAGAATTAACAACAGTACAAAAGTTTCAAACCACGGATACAGATTTTCAGTCCCAAGCCACAGCAGCAATTAACACCAAGCCGGACTTAATTATCATTTCAGGATTAGCCGCAGACGGCGGTAATCTAGTTAAACAATTACGAGAACTGGGTTACGAAGGCTTGATTATTGGTGGCAATGGTTTGAATACTTCTAATGTTTTCCCCGTTTGTCAAGATAAGTGCGATGGTATTTTAATTGCCCAGGCTTACAGTCCCGAACTTGATAATGACATTAATCAAGCATTTCGAGAGGCTTATAAAGCGGAAAATAACAGCGAACCGCCGCAATTTAGCGCTCAAGCTTTTACGGGAATTCAAGTGTTTGTTGAGGCGTTACGCGCCATTGATTCGGAAACACCTCTTGAAGAGTTATCTTTAGCTGAGTTACGCGATAAGTTACGGGATGAAGTGTTTGCGGGCAGTTACGAAACGGTGTTGGGAGATTTAGCTTTTACGTCAGAAGGCGAAATTGAACAAGAGCAGTTTTATGTAGCACAAATTAAGATGGATGCAGATGGGAAAAAGGGTGAGTTTGCGTTTTTGAAATAAGTTTTTTCCACATTTCGTTTTAGTCACTAATAGCGCACCTGTTGTACAGTTCTTTTCTTCCCCCTCCTCCCCTTCTTCCTACTCCTCCCGCTCTCAAACCCGTAAAACTCGCATCGAAGTCTAGCACCTTGAAAGGGCTGGTATTAAGTTTCTTACTGTTAGCGGTTGAGTCTACAAAGATGTACTTCGTTAACGTCAGTTCGGGATAAGACGATGGTTAAACCTTTTTGACGAAAGAATCGCTTATCCCGAATTCAGGTTGCGTTAATCTAGCCCCAAATTTTTAATCGGCGGGCGGTTTACTTCTGCTGACTTTGCTTTATTAGCCAGTGGATTTGAAATCGTAATGCTGAAGAGTGGGGGCTGTCTTATTAAATTGGTACTATTGAACTAAAAAGCCGTGTTGGGTTAAACTGCCCCTTTGGATTTTAATTAAATTTAGCACAAAAATACGCCCTCTCCATAAACCCGGAAATTTGAACGAATCCTCGTTGTTACAGCCGACGGTATCTCACGAGAGAATCAGGGTTTGACCCCTTTTTTTTCCAAAATTAAAAAATTGCCATGCCACCATTCTCGATCGCAAGTAAAAACAGACTATATCCCTAGAGTCTAAAGCTTCTGGTTAGCTAAAAAGCTTGATTTTATGAATTTTTAACTCAAATAAAAGTCAGTCCTATACTTTTCACAATATTGCCTTATAAAACGCCGAAATTCTTTATTTTCCTACTAAGGTCAGTCGCTCCCTCCATGAAGAAGGATGGGGTATAAGGGCGACTTCTTTTGTCAAAGTTTCTTGACTTTTAGGGATACGGCTGTATAGCAGTACGTTTTTGAGATGGCTTGCTGAACAAATGCTCAAGCTCTTACTGCATAAGCATTTAAGCTTTGTTTTGTAATCTAAAAGTGCAAGCCCTATATAGCACTACTGGCGTGACACACCTAAAACGAGGCTATAAGTAGGGTGTTGTTAGCGCAGCGTAACGCACCGAAATACAAGCATTTTGGCGGTAGTGACTATCGCACAAATTAAAGTGTGTCACGCCACTAGATAGGTGCTTATACCGGCGCTTTGCCGTAGGACTGTAACTACTTTTCTCGGTTGGGTGGTAAAGCTTTTTTGTCTTCGCGAAAAATCTCATTGAGAGATTTCCAAAGATCGCTCAATAAACTTTTGAGTTCTTTCTCTTTGCGAGCGATCGCGCTGCCAGCTTGAGAAAGTTTGCCTTCAAATTCTTGTTGCCGTTCTTTGACTTTATCAGTAAAGACTTCGGGTTCGGCTTTGGCTTTTTCATACCAGTCTTTAGCGTCATCTAGATATTGCTTGATATCTTCGTATTGGTCGCCGTAGCGATTTGCGAGATTGGCTTGAACAACAGCTAATTGGGCTTGCAGTTGGGCATAACGTTTACGCATCATAGCAGCTTCTTCACTATCTTTGAGTTTATCTACTGCGGAGGCTATAGCTTCTTTAATATTCTGAGATTGGCGATCTCCGACTTGCTTAATATCGTCCAAAACTAAGTCTACTTCTTGGGTAATCTCGGCTTCTTCTGTGTCAATTTGATTTTGTAATTCTTTGACTTTAACTTGAGTGGTATTGATTGTTTGACGGCGTTTTTGATTAATGGCTGAAACTGCTCCTTCTATTGCGGCTGCAACGTCGCTTTTCACTTCTCCACCTTTTTCTTTAAAAACTTCGATGCCTGTGGCGATCGCGTCGTTGGCAATAGTCCGAATTTCTCCCGATCCTTCTTTCACTTCTGTCGTTGCTTGGGCGATCGCGCTTTTGATAATGTCGCGAATGCGGTCGTAACGACTTTGCCCTTCTTCTTTAACTTTATTTAATTCTTCTTTGATTTTATCTCGATCTAATGTAGCCATGATTTTTTATAAAATACCAAACTAAAACTAGAATGCGAAGTAATGTCTAAGAATCTAGCCATTACTTCACTTTATTAATTACTCAACTTTTGCACTGACTGTAGATTTACCACCCAGACAAGATAGGATTCATCTCAACTTATGGTAAGTTACTTTTCATTGTGACACATTCAGTCTAAAAACTGACTCTATCCAAAGAAAGATCGAGCTTATCTTTCTAAGTATCATAAACTTGCAAGTCTTTGACCGCAGGCCCCCGTAAAAGTTCGCCATCACAGCTAAATCGCGAACCGTGACAAGGGCAATCCCAACTTTTTTCGCCATTATTCCAATTAACGACACAACCTAAATGAGGGCATACCGCAGACACCGCATGAACTTGGTTTGTTTCGTCGCGGTAAGCTGCAACCTTTTGAATGCCGATGGTCAATATTTTACCTTCGTTGATGTTAACTTTATCAAAAGAGTTGTCTGTTAAACCTTTAAGGCGATCGCCAAACCAATGGGTTGCTACATCGAGGTTTTCTTTGATAGAACTTTTAGAAATAAAGGGTGTAGCGCGGGTGGAATCAAACGTTTTAGCCCAAGGATTTGCTTTGCCTAAAATGATATCTGCAAGAACCATCGCTGACATTGTTCCTTTGGACATTCCCCACAAACTAAAGCCTGTCGCGACATAAATGTGGTCGGAGGTTGGCGTGAGTTTGCCAATATAAGGAAGTTTATCCATCGAAACCATATCTTGACTCGACCAACGATAATCAATAGTCTCGATTTTAAATTCGCTGCGGACGTAGTTTTCTAATTTTCGATAGCATTCTTGAGTGTTTTCAGTTTCGCCAACTTTGTGGCCTTGACCCCCAACAATTAATAAAGTGCTGCCGTCATCTAGGGGAGTACAACGAATTGAATGGTCGTCTTTGCCCGCGCCAATATACATGGCTTCTGGGGCTTGGGAAGAGTCAATTCTAGCTCCGACTAAATACGAGCGTTTCGGATAGGCTTTCGCAAAAAATAAGCCCGGATCGAGAATCGGTAAATTAGTTGCAACAATGACATCCTGGGCGATAATTTTGCCGCGATCGCTCACCACTTCGCAGGGTTCGCTGTGATTCACTTCTTGAACTCTCGTGTTCTCGAAAACATAACTACCTTCCCCGACAATTTTGTTCGCGAGATTCAGTAAATATTTACGCACATGAAAGCGAGCTTGTTCGGGTAGCTTAATTGCCCCCGCGATCGCGAAAGGCAAATCAACATCAGTTACAAAAGACGCGGGGAGATTGGCTTTTTGGGCTGCTTGCACTTCAGCGTGAATTTTATCGACATCCTCGGTATACCGCGCAAAGGTGTAAGCATCGCACCACTTGAAATCGCAGTCAATTTGTTCTTCGGCTACTAATTTAGCAACTTGGGCGATCGCGGCTTGATTGGCTTCTCCATAAATACGGGCGGTTTCAATATCAAAGTCTTTAATCAAGTCATCGTAAATTAAGCGATGCAGTGCCGTAATTTTAGCTGTAGTTTTACCACTTGTTCCTTGAGCAATTTTCTGGGAATCAATTAAAGCAACTGTTTTACCTGCTTTTTTTAATAATGTTGCTGCGGTAATCCCCACAATGCCAGCGCCAATAATGGCGACATCTACCGTTAAATTTTCAGGAAGTGCGGGGTAATCTGTAGGGAGAGTTGAATCAATCCAATAAGAAATATGTTTGCCTGTCAAAGAAATACTTTTATCAGTAGTAGCTGTCATAATCAGTTATTTCAAACTCAAGCGATCGCCTTAGTGTAAGCCGATAACAACCGCTACTTCATCCATCTGAATGATTGCTTCCCCCAAAACAAGTACCTGTCTTGGGGGATAGGAATAAATACTAACTTTTGCTCGAAAAACTCATCATTCGCTACGCATATTTAGGCAATCTTAGGTAGCACGAAGTACGCAAATTCTGAAAGTTTGTCAAGAGTCGAAACTTCCTCATCCTTTAGCTACAAAATTGTGTCAAATGTCTGACTGAAATCAGTTTAGATAGGGCTAACAACGATCGCTTTCACAACAACAGCTATCGAGCAATCCGCCAGAAGCACCCGTTTCTTGTTAAAGTTTTACAATATCGAAAAATTAATCCAAAACAGTTCTACGTCAGCAATGGGAGCGATTCAAGCCATCCGAGGCACGCGGGATATCTTACCGGAAGAAGTGGGTTATTGGCAGCAAGTCGAAGACTCCGCTCGCGATATCTTTGCTAAAGCCGCCTATACCGAAATCAGACCGCCAATTTTCGAGCAAACCGAGCTGTTTGCCCGGGGAATCGGGGAAGCAACCGATGTGGTGGGCAAAGAAATGTACAGTTTCACCGATCGCGGCGATCGCGCCTTGACCCTCAGACCCGAACTCACTGCCGGGGTGGTACGAGCCTATATCGAGCATAAACTGGACAAACAAGGCGGCGTACAGCGTTTATGGTATATCGGCCCGGCTTTTCGCAACGAACGCCCCCAAGCCGGTCGTCAGCGTCAATTTCACCAAGTTGGGTTGGAAGTGTTGGGAAGTGCTGATGCACGAGCGGATGTGGAAGCGATCGCGATCGCCACGGACTTACTGCAAACGGTGGGTTTAAACCATCTCAAACTCGACATTAACTCCGTCGGACAAGGCGAAGACCGCAACGCCTACCGTCAAGCCTTGGTGGAATATCTAACTCCCTACCAAAACGACTTAGACCCAGACTCCCAAGACCGACTGCACCGCAACCCTTTACGCATCCTCGACAGCAAAAATAAACGTACTCAAGAAATCGTCCAAGACGCACCCAGCATCCTAGACTACCTAGGGAACAAATCCCGCACTCACTTCGAGCAAGTCCAACAACTTTTGACCCAACTGGGGATTAAGTACAACCTGAATCCCCTCTTAGTACGCGGCTTAGACTACTACACCCACACCGCCTTTGAAATTCAATCGGACGATTTGGGCGCACAAGCCACCGTTTGTGGCGGCGGGCGGTATGATGGACTGGTAAGTCAACTGGGAGGAATTGATACTCCTGCCATTGGTTGGGCATTGGGAATGGAGCGTTTAATCCTGCTGTTGCAAAAACAGAAAGACGCACCCACACCAACTTTAGACTTTTACATCGTCTCCAAAGGCGAAGCGGCTGAAAACCAGGCTTTAATTTTGGCGCAAAAATTACGTCACGTTGGGTTCAAAGTTGAGTTAGACTTGAGCGCAAGCGGCCTGAGTAAACAGTTTAAGCGAGCCGATCGTAGTGGTGCAATTGCTTGTTTAACGTTGGGGGATAATGAGGCAGAAAGCCAAACCGTCCAACTCAAATGGATGCAAACCCGCCAAGAAATTACTATCGCTCAAGCTGAACTCTTGAGTCAAGCTGACGACTTTCGCCAACAGTTGCAACAGCAGAAAACATGAAGTCCTGGGAATTTCTGATTCAAAAACACGGCAAAAATGCTTGGTTTCCTCTGAAAAAAAGTAAATTGAAACTCCCGGCAGGTCGATATCGCCTTGTGGCTCAATGCGATCGCCCTCATCTCGATGTGGACGTGCGACTTACCCATCAAACCCTCGACACGACACCTCCCCAACAGCGATCGCAACAACGTCAAGGACGCACCAACAGCGAAGGCTTGATGGTCATCGTGCCTTTTGTGAATTTTACACCGGGACTGTGGGAAATTCGCGCCAGCAGCGAGATTATGTCCGAGTTGCTGGGGGAAAATTGGCAGAAAGTGGTTAAATTCCGCGTTCTACCCCAATTCAGTCATCAGTCATCAGTCATCAGTCAACAGTCAAGCAGCAATGTGGAGTCTACAGAAGCTGAAATTACCGCAAATTCGCCCGAAGATGCTCCAGAAGCGCAGGTAGAGGCAGAAAACGCCGCAATTCCCGACAATGCCAGTACCCCCGCCGAATTAAACTGGCCTTTGCCCCCAGAAAATCGAGAATTTGCCCTCTCCGAAGCTGAAAATAGTCTTGACGAGGAACTAGAAACCGAAATTACGGCAAATTCGCCCGAAGATGCTTCAGCAGCGCAAATAGAGGCAGAAAGCGCCGCAATTCCCGACAATGCCAGTACCCCCGCCGAATTGCACTGGCCTTTACCCCCAGAAAATCAGGAATTTGCCCTCTCCGAAGACGAAAATAGTCTTGATGAGGAACTAGAAACCGAAATTACGGCAAATTCACCCGAAGATGCTCCAGAAGCGCAAATAGAGGCAGAAAGCGCCGCAATTCCCGACAATGCCAGCACCCCCGCCGAATTGCACTGGCCTTTGCCCCCAGAAAACCAAGAATTTGTAGCTCCAGAGGTTGAAAATAGCCCCATAGAGCATCGAGAAACCGAAATTACCTCAAATGCGTCAGAAGAAAGCTTAGACAGCCCTTCCGAAGCCAGAGAAAGCCAAGAGACAATTCCTAATAGCGATCGCCTCGAACCCGATCTCAAATCCCTCCTCGATCGCTCCATTCAAAACCTCGAAGAAATCCTGCAACAAGCAGAACAATCCCCTGAAGCCGAAGACAGCGAAGACCTCCCCACCGATCCCCCCCCAGAAACCACAACCACCAATCCCGATGACGAATGGTTGCAACAAATAGGCGATCGCACCGCCAACCTGAAACTACATCTCTCCCTTAACCACGACAACTACGTGCGTTACGGTTCGGAAAACCTGTTTATTAGCGGTCAAGTTGACGCACCCGCTTCCGGCAGTAACGACCTCAATATCCTGCTAACTCCAGTCAGTCCCTACTCAGCCACCCTGCGCCTACAGTACCACTTGCGCGATCCTCAATCTACCGCCTTTTACGACCCCGATCGCCTCCTCGACAACCGCCAAACCCACGCCCTCTACAGTACAACCTCTCCAAACCACGAATCCAACTTACCCCTAATTTTTGGCTTTAATCTCGCGATCGCGCCAGAATTTCACCAACCCTTAATTTTAGGCGAGGCCATTCTCGAACTCACCGTCCAAAATACCCCCAATACCCCCCCTTACACCCGCATTTTAGCCCGTCAGCCCTTTACCATTACTGCTGCCCTCGACGAACTCCTCGAAACCGCCTTTCCCCGCGAAACCCCAACCTCAGAAACCTCAAACCCGACACCTCCTGTCCCATTAAAAACCGATTTTGTCGATTTAGCCAAAACCCCAGGAACGGGCTTTGTTGCCTCAGCGAATCCGCAGAATAAACAGCCATTACCGCCAAAACTGAGTAAAAACGCGCCCAAAACCGATACTCCGAAGCGTAGCTTAGATTTACCCCCATTTAATCCACCATTAGACCATTCGCCCTTCAAAGCCGAAGAAGTCGTCGATCTGATTCCCCCCTCAGAGGAAACCCCAGAACCGCCAGAACCAGCAACGCCTGAAGCGATCGCCCCTCCTACCGAAACTCCTGCTTCCCCAGAAGTCGCGATCGGAATTTGGGACGAACCCCTCGACCGCGACCTCAACCTCACAGCCTCAGAAAACGAAGAAATAGAACTCCCCGAACCCGAACCACCAACGAACCCCGAAGCCGACCAAGCCTTTCAATCCCTGCAACTACAAGACCGTTTTTGGCATCGTATGAACTCCCTCGCAGAAGATGCCAGCTTCTTCTCAACAGTAGAATCGCCAGCAACACCCGAAACCCCCATCTCAGAAACCACCGACTCCGAAGAAACTGATTTTGAAGCTTGGGAAGAAACCCCTCCCCCAGAAGCCCAAGTAGAAGACAACGACGAAGAAGAAAACAGCAGCGTTATTGTCCCCCCATCCCCTTCGGTACAATTACCCTTTGAAGACTTACTCGCTCCTCCCCCCGCTCTCAGATGGTCGCGAGAACCCGATTCAGAACTTAGCGAAACCGAGGAAGATATTGTCATCAATTGGGAGCAAGAAGACGAAGATAGCAATTTTTCAGACTCCGAATTTGACCCCCAAGAACTCCTAGATGCCAACCCCGAAACCAGCGAGACAGTAGACCCCAACAGCGAAACTGACGAAATCGCAGACGAGGTATTATTTGCCCCAACTCCCTCAGAACCAGAACCAACACCCCCCGCAACAGAATACGACAACCTAGAAATCGTCTTGGATGACGACCAAGATTGGTACGCACCCCCTTCACCCCAATCCGACACCGCCAATCTATCTTATCCCGATGCCGTCAGAGTATCTGCCAGAGAAGCTTTAGGGGGATTGCGTCGCGAAAATAATCAACCCATTCCCGTCCCGATTTTAACCATAGCCGAAGGAGAGTTAATTGCAGGCGAACCCGTGCTGGTACGGGTCAAATTGCCACCGCAATCGGGCGCAATTTATGTCAAACTTTGGGTAATCGATTGTCAAACTCGCCATCTCCTCGACGGGCCGAGGGCTTTAGTAGATTTTAGCTCGTTACCCAGTGGCGAGCTAGAGACTATGACGCAGTTACAAGTCCCCCTAGGAAGTCGCGAGATTCGTTTTGAAGCGATCGCGATCGATATTGCCAGCCATCGAGAAAGTCGCAAAACTACCATTGACCGCATTGCCATTCCTCCCGATTTACCCGATGTTTCATTGGATTTGTTTTAGTTATTAGCGATTAAGGGGCATTAGGTCTTGGGCAGTAGGCAGTCGGGGGGAGTAGGGATTTATGCCCCTCCAAAGATGTCAGAAACTTTGGCTCTTAGGATGGTCTTTCAAAATGGCTCAAAGCTTTGTCTTGAGAGACTTTCAGCGTCATAAAGTGAATTTAAGTTTCTGGAGAGCACCTAAGAGGAATATTCTAAAACTGATGACTGATGACTGATAACTGATAACTGATAACTGAAATGACCGATATCAAATGGCTTATGGCTTGTTCGGCCTTGGTATTTTTGATGCAACCCGGCTTTATGTGTTTAGAGTCGGGAATGACGCGATCGAAAAACAGCATTAATGTTGCGATCAAAAACTTGGCCGATCTGGGAATTTCTGTCGGGTTGTTTTGGTTAATGGGCTACGGGCTAATGTTTGGCGCATCCTTGGGGGGATGGTGGGGCAGTACGGACTTTTTGACAGATTTTGAACCCCATCCCACTTTGGCGGCTTTCTTTGTCTTTGAGGCGTTATTTTGTAGCACTGCGACCACAATTGTTTCGGGGGCTGTTGCCGAACGTTTGCATTTTGATGCTTATGTTGTAATTGCTGGAGTTGTTTCGGGTTTGATTTATCCCTTGTTTGGCCATTGGGCTTGGAATGGGATTAACCACGGTGAGTTTACCGGATGGCTGGGTCAGTTGGGCTTTGTAGATTTTGCTGGATCGACCGCAGTGCATGGGGTAGGGGCTTGGGTTTCCTTAGCTGCGCTGGTCAAAATTGGGCCGCGTTTGGGTCGTTTTTCCGAACCGGGGCGATCGCAAAAAATTCATGGCTCTAACTTACCCATGTCGGTTTTGGGAGTCATGCTGCTGTGGATTGGCTGGCTGGGATTTAATGGAGGTAGTACATTAGTTCTAGACGACCGAGTTCCCAGTATCTTAGCGAACACCATCATGGCAGGGACGGCAGGCTTAATTGCTGCCGGAATCGCTGCTAGATTCGTCTACAAGCGCATCGAAGTCGAAATTTTGATCAATGGGGCGATCGCGGGGTTAGTCGCCATTACGGCTTCCTGTCATGCGGTTAATACCCCTGCTGCCGTTATCATCGGTATGGTTGGGGCTGTAGTGATGCTCGTGGTGCGTCGTAGGTTGGAGTTTTGGCGCATTGATGATGCGGTAGATGCCGTAGCCGTTCACGGAGGAGCAGGAGTTTGGGGAACGGTGGCTGTTGCCTTATTTGGTCAAGCCGAACACCTACATACCGGGTTAAATCCCATCCAACAATTAGCCGTACAACTTTTGGGGATTGGGGTATGTTGGCTGTGGTCTTTTGGCTTATGTTGGTTGATTTTTTCTGGTATCGACCGCATAACACCTTTGCGCGTCCCCGTCGAAGCCGAAATCATGGGCTTGAATGTTTCCGAACACCAAGCCAAAACCGAACTCTACGAATTACTCGCGGTTATGACAGCACAAGCTCAACGGCAAGATTTGAGCTTGCGAGTTCCTGCCGAACCCTTTACAGAAGTGGGTTACATTGCCCAACACTATAACTTGGTGATGGAGTCTTTGGCAAAATCGGTCACGCAACTACAAGACCAAACCAGAGAACTCAACCAAGCCAAGGAAAAAGCCGAAACAGCGAACCGCACCAAAAGTACATTCATCGCCAATATGAGCCATGAATTTCGCACTCCCCTCAATGCGATCTTGGGTTTTGCACAACTGCTACAGCGTTCTGGAGATTTGACGACTGACCAAAAGGAAAATATTAATATTATTAATCGCAGTGGCGAACATTTATTGTCTTTGATTAATCAAGTTTTGGATTTATCCAAGATTGAAGCCGGACGGGTGCAAATTAATTTAAGTAATTTTGATTTTTACCGCTTGCTCGACGATCTTGAAGATATGTTTGCTTTTAGAGCGGAAGAAAAAGAGCTACAACTTTTGTTTGAGCGATCGCCCCATGTACCGCGCTATATTCGCAGCGATTTGGTGAAGTTGCGTCAAGTTTTGATTAATTTACTCAATAATGCCCTGAAGTTTACCCATGAAGGCGGCATTTCTGTCCGGGTGGATGCTACGGGGAAAAGCGAGAAGATGGTGTTGACTTTTGAAGTCGAAGACACTGGGGATGGTATTGCGACTCACGAGTTGGAGAGTTTATTTGAAGCTTTTGTGCAGACGCAAACCGGGAAAGCCTCCCAAGAAGGAACGGGATTGGGTTTACCCATCGCACGCAAGTTCGTACAGTTGATGGGAGGAGAGATTACCGTGCGTTCTCAGGTAGGACGGGGTACGGTCTTTCGCTTTGAGATTATCGCTACAGCGATCTCGGCAGCAGGGGTGGAGGTTCAACCCACCAATCAACGGCAAATTACGGCGCTCGATCCCGCTTGTCCTCGCTATAAGTTATTGATTGTAGATGATAAACTTGCTAATCGACAGTTGTTGGTCAAGTTGTTGCAGCCCGTAGGATTTCAGTTAGAAACCGCCGAAAATGGTCAAGAGGCGATCGCCAAATGGCAATCTTGGCAGCCGGATTTGATTTGGATGGATATGCGAATGCCAATTCTCGACGGTTATGGAGCGCTGCAAATGATTCGCCAACAAGAACAAGAACAACAACGCCCTCATACAGTCATTATTGCTTTGACTGCCAGCGTCCTTGAAGAAGAACGAACCATTGCCATTCCCGCAGGTTTTGATGACTTTATGCGAAAACCTTTTCGTTCCGAAACAATTTTTAAAGCCATGCAAAAATATTTAGGAGCAAAGTATATTTACGAAAATCGCCAAAAGTCTGTATCATCGCCGAAGACGGCTCAAAGTTTGTCTCCAGATATGATTGCCGCAATCTCTCCTTACCAGCAATCTCAACTCCGCGAGGCTATTTTAGGAGCAGATTTGGAAAAAATGGCAACAATTTTAGGGGAATTGTATCGCGAGTTTCCTGAAGTAACAAAAGCCCTACAAAAATATATTGATAACTTTGAGTATGAAAAGTTATTATCGCTGCTGACGGCAGATTCTTAAGGGTTGTAAGGTGATTGGGTTCTGAAAACTGTGAGGATAGGTCATTGAAAGAATTAACGGACGAGCAAGAGTTTAGAGGCAACATTGTGGTTGTTGATGATACGCCAGCTAATTTACGTTTATTAGTTGAAATTTTAAGGAATAGTGGTTATAAAGTTCGTCCCGTTCCCAATGGTCGTTTAGCAATTCCGGCAATTCATTCGAGTCCCCCGGATTTGATTTTACTAGATATTATGATGCCGGAAATGGATGGTTATGAAGTGTGTCGGCATCTTAAAAGTGAGGTGGATACTCGCGATATTCCCGTCATTTTTATTAGCGCCATCAACGAAGTTATGGATAAGGTGAAAGCTTTTAATGTGGGGGGGGTAGATTATATTACAAAACCGTTTCAAGTTGAAGAAGTGTTAGTGCGAGTACAAACTCATGTGGCAATGCGATCGCTCCAAAAAAATCTCCAACAAAAAAATAACGATCTTGCACAGACTTTAGAACAGTTACAGTCCACTCAAAATCAGTTAATCTACTCAGAAAAAATGGTGGCTTTGGGACAGTTGGTTGCTGGAGTTGCTCACGAGTTGAATACACCTTTGGGGGCGATTCGCTCTTCGATTGGTAATATTACTGACTTTTTGGAGCAAAATTTAAATAAACTTCCCCAGTTTTTTCAGTCTTTATCGGTTCGGGATTACGATTATTTTATCGCCTTAATCGAGCAAGCTTTACGCGATCTGACTCCTCTTTCTACGCGCGAAGAAAGGAAAATTCGCCGCCAAATTCGTCAAGAACTCGAAGCAGTAGAACTCGAACACGCAGACACTTTAGCGGATATGTTGGTGGGGTTAGGCGTTCGCGATAGTGCTGCTTTTTTCCTGCCGTTTTTACAACAAGATACAGGGGAAAGTATTTTAAATACAGCTTATCAATTAGCCAGTTTATATCGGAGTGCCAAAAATATTGGAACGGCAACCGATCGCGCTGCTAAAGTAGTTTTTGCCTTGAGAACTTACGCTCGTTATGACTCCCAAAGCGAAAAAACTGAAGCTAACCCCATTGAAGGAATTGAGACGGTTTTAACCTTATATTACAATCAAATTAAGCAAGGCGTAGAAGCGATTAAACATTATGAAAATGTCCCTAAAATTTGCTGTTATCCTGACGAACTGAATCAAGTTTGGACAAATTTAATTCAAAATGCTTTGCAAGCAATGGATTATCAAGGCAGACTGACTATTGAAGTCAAAACTCAAAATGATACGCAGTTAGCAGTTAACATTACTGACAGTGGTAAAGGTATTCCCCCTGAAATACAAGATCGTATTTTCAATCCTTTTTTTACGACAAAATCAGCCGGAGAAGGCAGTGGTTTGGGTTTAGATATTGTCCAGAAAATTATTGATAAACACGAAGGAGAAATTCACTTTACCAGTCAGCCGGGGGAAACGACATTTACGGTACTTTTGCCACTCTAAGTTGAAGGCGATCGCGTCGATCGAGCAATATAGCACTTGGTATTTGCGACTGAGGATGCTTGATAAAATGAGTATGAATAATCTTAAAAATATTTGTTCGGGAGTTTAATATTATCTTGTAATCTTATGCCCAAGCCTGTTGTACTCTGTGTAGATGATGAACTATTTATTTTAGATAGTTTAAAGCGACTACTGCGTAAAGCAATAGGCAAAGAGTATTTAATTGAAGTTGCCCAAAGCGGGGAAGAAGCAATCGAGCTTACCCAAGAATTAATACAAGAGGGTCACGAAATTTACGCCATTGTTGCCGATTATATCATGCCGAAAATGAGGGGAGATGAATTACTCCGCAAGCTGCATGAAATCTCTCCAAAAACTATTAAAATTATGCTCACAGGTCAAGCTGATATCGAAGCGGTGGGCAATGCTATCAAATATGCAAACTTATATCGATACATTGCTAAACCTTGGCAAAATGATGACTTGGGATTGACGGTAAAAGAAGCTATTAACAGTTACGTTCAATCGCAAAAATTAGCCGAGCAAACGCAGCAATTACAAGCCATGAATCAACAGTTAATGGCTTTAAACCAAGAACAAGCTACTTTGATTGCCCAATTAAACGAAAATAAAAGCCGTCTCCAACAACTTCTCGATGGCGTTCCTGTAGGAATATTAGTGGTAGATTGCCGAGGTCAGCCTTATTTTCTTAATGCGCGGGCCGAGGTATTATTAAATCAAAATAGTGAAATGGTCGCCGCCAAAACTGATTGGCGTAATTGTTTTCCTTTTTATCAAGCCAATAGTGAAACTCCTTATCCTCTCGAAAAAGACCCTATTGCGCGAGCCTTACAAGGACTGTCTACAAAAATCGATGATATTGAAATTCATCAAGGTGAAATTGTTATTCCCTTAGAAATGTGGGGAACGCCAATTTACGATCGACAAGGCGAAATTCAATCCGCGATTGTGACTTTCCAAGATATACGCGATCGCAAACTCGCTGAAGCCAAACAACAACGTTTTACCGCCGAACTTCGCGAACTCAATCAAGCTTTTGAACGCTTTGTTCCCCAAGAATTTCTCCAATTTTTGAACCGCGAAAGTATCATCGAAGTCCAGCTAGGAGATCAAGTGCAACGGGAAGTTTCGGTATTATTTGCAGATATTCGCGATTTTACCGCTCTTTCGGAGCAAATGACCCCGGCTCAAAATTTTGCATTTATCAACAATTATCTCTCTCACATGGAACCTGCGATCGTTTCTAATCGCGGTTTTATTGATAAATATATTGGCGATGCAATTATGGCTTTATTCGGTCAAAGTGCTGACGATGCCGTACAAGCTGGAATTGATATGTTATATCAACTCAAAGTTTACAATCAAACTTTAATTAAAAACAATATCCCCCCCATTGATATCGGCATTGGCATTAATACTGGAGAGTTAATATTAGGTACGGTTGGCGGTCAATCTCGTATGGATAGTACAGCCATTGGCGATGCCGTTAATTTAGCCTCTCGTCTGGAAAATCTCAACAAAATTTATAATGCACCATTACTCATTAGTCAGCACACTTTTACTCGTCTAGGTCATGTCGATAACTACTGTATTCGCTTGATCGATCGCGTCAAAGTAAAAGGCAAAATCGAGATGGTATCAATGTTTGAAGTATTCGATGCCGATTCCCCCGATGTCAAAGCCGGAAAATTAGCCACCAGAACTTTGTTCGAGCAGGCATTACTCATGTATTCTTTGAAATCGCTAGGGTCAGCTTATAAACTATTTCAGCGCTGTCAAGAAATTAACCCAGGCGATCGCATTGTACAGATTTACCTCGAACGCTGTCGGGTTAGTTAGCTGTTTGCCACTACCTCGGAGTTGCTCATGATCGCTCTATCCATTTATCCCTTTACCGTCCACAAACGCTTTCCCCTCACCATCAGTCGGGGAACAACGACCGAAAATACCAATCTCTGGGTGCGAATGCTTGCTGATAATCGAGAAGGATGGGGAGAAATTTCCTCTTTTTCGGTCACTCGTACCCCCAAGCCGACAATAGAAAGTTTAGCCGCGCAAATACAAAGCTTTGCTCCTCAACTTGCCACAATTCACCCCCTAGAACGAGAAAAAATCGCCCTGCTGATGCAAAATGCCCAACTGCATCCAGCCGTCCAAGCAGGAATTGATATCGCTTTGCACGATTGGTTAGGCAAACAAGCCAACTTACCCTTGTGGAAACTCTGGGGACTGGATATCCAAAAAATTGTCCCAACCTCCGTTACCATTGGCATTAGTTCCCCAGAAGCAGCCCAAGCCAAAGTGAAAAAATGGCAGGATTTTATAGATGCGAAAGTGTTTAAGCTAAAACTAGGCAATCCTGAAGGGTTAGAATGCGATCGCGCTCTTTTTCGGGCTGTTCGTACCCAAGCCCCCCAAGCAGAACTTACGGTGGATGCGAATGGAGGTTGGAGTCTAGAAAACGCCCTCGAAATGTGCGACTGGTTAGCCCAACACAATGTTCGTCACCTCGAACAACCCCTCCCCACTACTCACGAAGAAGGCTACAGCGTTTTGTACTCAAAATCTCCCATTCCCATTTTTATCGACGAAAGCTGTTTCAATCGTCGCGATTTGCCCCGCTTTTTAAACCGCGTCCACGGGATTAATCTCAAAGTGATGAAAACTGGGGGACTGAGGGAAGCCTTACGCACCATTCACGCAGCCCAAGCCCTCGGTTTACAAATTATGTTGGGTTGCTACTCCGACAGCAGTATCGCCAATACCGCGATGGCACATCTCTCTCCCTACGCCGATTATATCGACCTGGACAGCCATCTCAATTTACTCGACGATCCCTTTATGGGCGCACAATTAAAACAAGGACGGTTAATCCCTCGTAGTTTACCCGGATTAGGAGTTGAATATCGTGCATCTCACCCCTGATAATCGCGTGGCGATTTTATTACACCAAGGTATCCGCGAAGCCAATGGTAAAACGGGTCTAACCTTTCTACGGTACAGCGATGCTACCATTGTTGCTGCTATTGACGAAGATTGCTCTGGAGAATCGATATCCGCGTTAACCGGAATTGCCAAAAACGTGCCGATTGTGGCTTCAGTAACCGAGGCTTTGGCTTATCAACCGGATGTATTAGTGATTGGTATAGCGCCCTCTGGTGGGGCATTACCCCCGACTTGGTGGCAAGAGGTCAAAAGCGGGGTTGAGGCGGGTTTGTCGGTTATTAACGGCTTGCATACGCCAATGCAGGGCATCGTTGAGTCCCTAAAAGAAGGACAGTGGATTTGGGATATCCGCCAAGAACCCCTAGGGTTACAAATTGGTAAGGGTAGAGCGCGATCGCTTTCGGGTCGGCGTATCCTCACCGTAGGAACAGATATGTCTGTGGGGAAAATGTCGGCGGGAATTGAACTGTATCGCACTGCTCAAAAACGCGGCATTAAAACCGAGATGGTAGCCACGGGACAGGGGGGTTTGATGTTATTTGGTCGAGGAGTCCCTCTCGATGCCGTGCGGGTGGATTTTGCGGCGGGTGCGATTGAAAAGGCAGTGTTAGAAATTGGTGCAGATTGCCCGTTATTGTGGATCGAAGGTCAAGGTTCGATTTTCCATCCCGGTTCGACGGCAACTTTACCTTTACTACGCGGTTCTCAACCCACAGACTTGATTTTAGTGCATCGTGTCGGCCAAGACCGCATTCACAACTGCCCCCAGGTGAAGATACCCCCCCTTGGGGAGGCTATCCAAGTCTACGAAACTATTGCTAGTGCGGGGGGAACATTCGGTACGGTGAAAGTTAGGGGAATTGCCCTCAATACTTTTGCTTTGGGGGAAAGGGAGGCAAAGGACGCGATCGCGCAAACCCAAGCAGAAACTCAGTTACCTTGTACGGATGTGGTACGCTTCGGGGGCGATTTCTTACTCGATGCCATTTTAGCTTCAACATCATAACAGTTATTATGTCTACCATAACAACTGTTATGAACCCTCGAACCTTCGCTACAGCAAGACATTGAAGCATCGAGAACCCTAATTGTAACGGTCAGTTCGGGATCGTAAAATTTGGGTTCGTTTTTCGATAGCCTATTCTTTTCAACCTCTCAACCCACCAATCGGGAAACCAATTGAGCAACCGTCCACTAATTTGCCCCCAAAAAGATTTTCCTCAAGCAAGAGAAAAAGCCAAGCCCCAAGCGGCAACAAAGCGGTTTTGCCACCGTCATTAAAACCGTCCAACGCTTGTGAGAATCCTTTTAGTGGCTTGTTAGTTTCCCTAGAGTTGTGGGGAACTTCCTACAGTTAAAGCATTGAAGTTCACCCTTAAGGAATTAAAACAATGGAATACATTTACTGCTTTCCCCTAATTTCTTTAGCCAACAATCTCGCACCGAGTCTGGCTACACTCCCCCAAGCTAAATCATCTCAGCCTCAAACCCCAACGCCGACCCAACGACCTTCGTTAAACACTTCTGAAGCTTTGGTACGTTTTTGTTAAATGTTATGGGTTGTTTGTTATGGGTTGTTCGTTGTTCGTCGCCATTTTCTCTTACACGGTATAGTGGGCTTATGTTACAAGAGTTGCAGGGAAAAAACCAGTGAATCCCCCAGAAATCCTCAAAGTCGAAAATGTCAGTTTAGCTGCACCCATCGGCTTAGATAATTTACTGCAAGATATCACCTTTACTATCCCCAGAGGCGATCGCGTCGCCATTATCGGCCCTTCTGGTGCAGGAAAAACCTCTTTGCTGCGCCTGCTCAACCGTCTCAGCGAACCCAGTAGCGGTCAACTCTACTTTCAGCAACAACCTTACTCAAACATCCCAGTAACCCAACTGCGGCGTAAAATCGTCCTCACCCCCCAAGAACCGAAATTATTAGGCATGAGGGTACAAGAAGCTCTGGCTTACCCTTTACAGCTTCAAAAACGACCGCAGAACGAAATTCGCGATCGCGTCGCGGCGATTTGCGAGTTGTGTCAAATCCCCGACGAATGGCTCGAACGCAACGAACTGCAACTCTCTCTCGGTCAAAGACAACTCTGTGCGATCGCGCGGTCTCTCATCCTCGATCCCCCCATACTCCTGCTCGACGAACCCACCTCCGCTCTCGACATTGGCACAGCCGAGCGCATCGTGCAAGTCCTCAAAAGCCTCACCGCGACGACCCTCATGATGGTCAATCATCAACTGGACATGGCAGCGCAACTGTGCGATCGCGTCCTGTACCTCGAAAGCGGTCAACTGCAACGGGATATCCCCATCACCCCGGAAACTTGGTCGGAATTGCGATCGCAACTACGAGCCTCAGAAACCGCCATAGCCCAAGAATGGGACGTAAAATAATCTTAGTTCGCGATCGCCACCGGCTGTCCCGTCACCGACATCCCTTGATTCACCATCTCTGGATTAAAACGATAACCCACATTGCGTACCGTTTGAATCAAACTCGGCTGTCGGGGATCGCTTTCGAGTTTCTTGCGTAGAGACAGAACGTGCGTGTCAATCGTCCGGGGATTATCAATCGCATTTGGCCAAGCCCTTTGCAATAACTCCGAACGACTCAAAGCCATACCTTCCGCTTGAGCCAAAACGTACAACAAACTAAACTCTTGGGGAGTCAAATCCACATATTCCCCTCTCAAATTGATGCGACGCTGCACCAAGTCAATCGTTAAATCGCTGTAATCGAGATACAAAGGAGCATTCGTCATCCGCAAACGACGCACCAATGCCTCAATCCGGGCCATAAACTCCTGCATCCCAAAAGGCTTGGCCAAATAATCATCAGCCCCAGCTTTCAAACCCTGTACGACATCATTTTGACCGTTGCGAGCCGAAAGTAATAAAATTAGGGATTGTCGTTGTTGATAAAGCCAGCGACATAACTCAAGGCCATCTCCATCGGGAAGGTCTGAATCTACGACGGCCACAGAAGGTTGCCGTTTAAGATACGAGTTACGGGCTTGATGCAAATTGGCCGACTGTTGAACGCCATGACCTGCTTGTTGCAGATGCCAGCCTAGAAGCGATCGGAGATGAGGATTTCCCTCAACAATCAATATATTTACCGAACCCACGTTAGCTGTTTTTCCTCGAAACTGGTAGATATAAGGTAACAGAGCTTATGTCAAGATTTTGTAACAAGTGCTACGGCAACACAAACAATCCGCCAACTTAGAAACTAAACTGGCATTTTCGGAGATAAAGTATCGCAGTACACCATTATTCCTGAATTGCTTGTAATTACTCTGAATCACAACAGCAAGCAACATCTAACTTAATAAAACTTTTTGCTGGCGCTAAAAATCCGGCGTTTCTGTTTAACTTTTGCCATCATTCCCAGTCTTGAAAAACTCAGGAGAGAAAACGATGAGATTTCCTTATCCTGTGTAATCGACCCAGAGAAAACCAGGCTTTAGACCCAAGAATTTTTGGTAAAATTAAAGACAAAGATTACAGCCGTTGCCGTTTTTTGACCCCAAATTCTATGATTCTTAATGATGCTTCAACCATTCGTCACTATCAAAAACTCACAGATTCTTTAGTCGATTTGTGGAACAGAGGTCACCGCTACACCGAGTTACAAATCTATATGGATGGCTATTTAGCGTGTTTGCGGATGTCTCAAGCCATTGAGCCTTATTTAATTCACCGTTTAGAAGAAGAAACCTTTAGATTTCTCAGAGACCCGTCTAACTTCGAGTTAGCGATCCCCCAGACTCAAACCGAAACGGAAGTTGACTACTATTAGCTTTAAAAATCCCCCTAACAGCTAGGGGGATTTGACTTTAATTTGAATTTCAAAGACGAAACTTAAGACGCTAAAGCCACAGTTACCTGTTCTTGTAACTCGCCGCTTTGATACAGATTAATCATAATGTCAGAACCGCCGACAAACTCGCCATTAATATAAACCTGGGGAATTGTCGGCCAATCTGAATACTCTTTGATCCCTTGACGAACTTCGGGATCGCTCAGAATATCATAAGTTTCAAAAGGAACGCCCAAGGTGTTTAAAATTTGCACTACATTGTTAGAAAAACCGCATTGTGGCATGAGCTTGCTTCCTTTCATAAAGACCATAATTTTGTGGTCTGAGATCAGTTTTTCAATGCGTTGTTTGGCTTCAGGAGTCATGGCAAATTAAATAGATGTAATTGCAGTAATCGTTGTTGAAATGTTAGATTGTTTGCCCGGCAGCTTGCCACTTTTCGGGGGTATAAGTTTTCAGGGCTAAAGCATGAATCGCTTCAGATGCTAGGTCTTCGCGCAAAGCACCGTAAACCATTTGATGCTGTTTGACGAGGGATTGACCGACGAAAGCCGCAGAAACGACAATCGCTTCTAAATGATCGCCACCTCCAGTCAAATCCTGTACGCGCACCTGAGCATCTGGCAGTTTGGCTTTGATGGTTGCTTCTACCTGCTCTAAACTAACCATTACGTTCTGGAGTCTCCCAATCAAAAGATAAGTCTAAGCCACTATTGTATCGAGTTGTGTTGAGAAACTACGATCGCGGATAAGGAGAATTGACAAAGCCTAACTCGAATAACTGCTGATACGCTTTTTTGCCTAACTCGGTGGTGGGATTTTGCGATCGCACAATTTGAATCAGCAAAGGAACGGCTAATTCCGGCTGATTTTGGGCGCGATGCACTAAAGCCAGTTGATAAGTCGAGTTATCGCGCATTTCGGTGCTTTCTAAAGCAATATTGCGCTGTTGCTCTGACAAAGGACTGTCAATCCCCGAAAAACTGTCGGCAAGTTGACCGTAGAAATTCGAGAGTTGGTTGTACACTTGACGAGCTTGTTGTAACTTTTCCGCAGCCAGGGGATAATTCTCATTAGAGATCGCCGCACTCGCTTCGCTCATCAACCGTTGACCTCCCTCAACGCTAATCAAAGACCCCGGTTGGTTGAGGGGAATTTGTTCGTAAGCTTTGCGACCTAACTCCGTCGTGGGGGTTTGCGATCGCACAATCTGAATCAACAAAGGAGTCGCTAATTCCGGCTCATTTTGCGCTTTATGCACTAAAGCCAAGCGATAAGTCGCTTCGTCGCGTATTTCGGCAGTTTGTTGGGCAAAATTGCGCTGTTGGTCGGAAATCCGGTTATCAATTCCCGAAAAACTATCGGACAATTGAGCGTAAAAATTAGAAAGCTGATTAAAGATTTGCCGCGCTTGTTGCAGCTTATCGATGGCTACAGCGTAATTTTGAGCATTTGCGGCATCTTGAGCTTCATTCATCAGCCGTTGACCGCCAGCATAACTCAACAAACTATCTGATTGTTCGAGCAAGCGCAAAGAACTCGGCTCAGTCAGTTCGAGGGGTTCGAGACTTCCCCCTTCTTCAATAATCGTTGTATCGTAGTTTTGAGCTAAAGCTACCGGAGTCAGCCAGACGCTGACAGCAGTTAGCCCTAAAAGCGGCGATCGCAACATCAAACGGCGCAGATTAGAAATAAGCATTAATCGTTGGGATAAGCAAGAGGCGCACAGCATAATTTAACTAGGTATCTTACCACTTTGGCGATCGCGATCGGACTTTTTGACCGAGGATGACCAAAACACTGTTCAATAGGTCTGGACACAACACAAATTGTTCCCAAGCTTTCCCAACCTTGGCAACTCAAAACGCTCCCTTGACATCTTCGATACCATTAAATCTTAAGCTTAAATTTTTTGATTAAACCTCATGGGTCAACGCCTTTTTTTAAAACCTTTATTAATTTTGGCTGTCGCCATTATGACTTGGGCTAGTTGGACTCCTCCGGCTGCCGCTTTTAGTGAAGCCCAAAAACTCGTACTACAATCTTGGCGAATTGTCAACCAATCCTACTTAGATACAACCTTTAACCATCAAAACTGGTGGTCGTTGCGCCAAGAATATCTGCGTCGTCCCCTGGAAAGCCGCGACCAAGCTTATGATGCGATTCGCGAAATGCTGGCCACCCTCGACGATCCCTTTACCCGCCTGCTCGAACCCGAACAGTACCGCAGTTTGCAAGTTAACACCTCTGGGGAATTATCCGGTGTAGGCTTGCAGATTAACATTGATGACGAATCCCAACAAATCGAAGTCATCACCCCCATTGCCGGGTCTCCTGCGGACGCTGCTGGCATTGAACCCCGCGATCGCATTCTGGAAATTGACAATCGGGATGCCACCCAATTGAGCTTAGAAGAAGCCGCCAACCAAATGCGCGGCACAATTGGGACAGAAGTCACCTTGACCATTCTGCGACCCAAAACCCAACAACAAAAGCGCTATACCATCGTGCGCGATCGCATTGCCCTCAATCCCGTTACCGCTCATCTCGACACCGAAAGCGCCTCCCTGCCCATCGGTTACGTTCGCCTTGCCCAGTTTAGCGCCAATGCCACCGCCGAAATGCACGACGCGATCGCCGACCTCGAAAAACAAGGCGCAACAGGCTTTATCCTCGATCTTCGCAACAATCCCGGCGGTTTACTCCAAGCCGGAGTCGAAATCGCTCGTTTGTGGCTTAACGATAGCCCTATCGTCTACACCGTCAACCGCCAAGGAGTTCTCGGTAGCTTTGATGCCAAACACCAAGCCCTGACGACCTCCCCCCTCGTCGTCCTCGTCAATCAAGGTACAGCCAGCGCCAGCGAAATTCTAGCAGGCGCACTCCAAGACAATGAGAGAGCGCCATTGGTAGGCGATCGCACTTTTGGGAAAGGTCTTATTCAATCGCTCTTTGAACTGCCCGACAATGCCGGATTAGCCGTTACCGTCGCCAAATACGAAACCCCCAATCACCGCGACATCAACAAGCAAGGCATCACCCCCAATTACACCGTCACACAAGAAGCTATCCCTATTTCTAAAATAGGAACAAAAGCCGATACCCAATACCAAGAAGCTATCAAGGTACTCACTCAAAAGACAATGGTGGCTCAAAGTTAGTTATTAGTTGTTGGTTGTTGGTTGTTGGTTATTGGTTGTTGGTTGTTGGTTGTTGGTCACAATTCTAATTACTTCCCCCTCTTCCC
>JAWQFT010000068.1:0-28258 GCA_035968055.1 Jaaginema sp. PMC 1080.18
AACCAACAACCAACAACCAACAACCAACAACCAACAACCAACAACCAACAACAAATTATTCGTCTTCCCAATCCTCGTCGCTGGCGGCACTCCCTCCGCTTTTAGTGACCAAATCGATTTGTTGGCGGTAGTAATCAACGCTTTTGACTTGGACTTCGATGCGATCGCCCAAACGGTAAGCTTGACGAGATTTGCGTCCGACTAAACAACTGTGACGCGAGCGGTATTCGTACCAATCATCCTTGAGAGAACTCACATGAACCAAGCCCTCGACTAATAACTCCTCAATTTCCACAAAGAAGCCATAAGACTGTACCCCCGTAATCAGCCCTGGAAAAACCTCCCCCGTGCGTTCTTTCATTTGCTCGGCTTTTTGTAGCCCTTCGAGGTCTTCTTCGGCATCCTGAGCAATTTTATCTCGGTCGTTGAGGTGGGGAATTAACTCAGCAATGGTGGTTTCCCACTGAGACTGAATTGCGGTGGGTAAAACGTTCCAGTTGAGTTCATTATGAGCATTGCTACTGCCGAGATTCACCACTTGTTTCGAGCGCGTGGAACGGCGATCGCGTCCTTCAGCAAACAAGGTATGTAACAACCGTTGAATCGTCAAGTCTGCATAACGCTGACCCGGTGAAATACACTGACTATAGCCATTGCCATAAGCCAAACCAAAATAAAAGTCCGGGTGGGTGCTGTAGCGTCTGGGCTTGAGGGTGGATTTCAGGAAATGAGCCAACACCTTCGGACTGGTAGATTGAGCGATTTCCTGAGTAAAGTGTTGATAATCTTGGGGGCGAATTTCTTCTTCAAACTCTGGCTCTAAATCCAACTTCAGATTTTGACCGAGTTTGATAAAGTCTTCCAATTCTACTAAATCCGGTTCGGTTTGAACGCAATACAACCCAGGCAAAGCCAGTCCTTGGATATGTTTAGCGACTGCCATCCCTGCCAACACTAACAACTCGCTTAACATCGAGCGAATCGGGAACACATTAGAAGCAATCAAAGCCCCAGTGCGATTATCGTCTTTGTAGGGGGTAGGGGCTGTTTCGAGAACCACATCAAAACCTCCCCGTTGCAAGCGTTGAGCCTTCACCACAGGAGAGAGGGTAAAGAATAAATCGCTCAAGAGTTGCACGACTTCTTTTTGATGGGCTGGGGCAGAGTCGGCGTTACTGAGGAGTTCTTGGGCTTCGCGATCGCTCAGTTGGCGATCGACTTTAACCACACTGGGTTGAATTTCAAATTCTTGAATCTGCCCGGTTCGATCCAAGGTTAACAGTAAACTCATCGTCAAACGTTCTTGACCGGGAAGCAAGGAACAGCGACGCACCACGGCTTCTGGGAAAATGGGTAAGACAAAACTGCCCAAATAAATCGCCGTACCTCGTTTTCTAGCTTCGCGATCGAGAACAGAATCTTCCTCTACATAATGTGCCACATCAGCAATATGAATCCCTAACTGCCATTCACCAGTGGCAGTTTTGCCTAGGGTGAGGGCGCTTTCGATCCAAGGTGTGCCTTCCGCTTCCATAAACAGCCCCGGATCGATCGTAACGGTTAACTGCTTGCGTAAATCCAAGCGATCCTTGAGTTCGGCTTTGGCAATTTTGCCCGAAGGTGCGGGTTTGGGGAAGTTATAGGCTGCCGCTTCTACGTCCTTAGTAAAAGTGTGGGGTAAGTCGTGTTTGCAACACACCAAATCCGTATCGGCGGCGGCTTCTGCATCGCTGCCAAGAACTTTAGTAACAATTCCCAAAGGAGGATGAGAACTGAGGGGATAGCGGATGATTTCGATGTGAACCAGGTGATCGATCGCGTCTTCTAAATTTTGTTCGGGATTGGTTTGAATATCCACTTCAAACAATAAGCGATCGTCGAGGGGAGTAGCGCGATAACCATCTTGGTGTCGTTTGATGCGAGCGAGGAGGGAGGGATTAGCGCGATCGAGAATTAAGGCGACTTCTCCTTCGGGGGAACGGCGACGAGTGCCTTCTTTAATAGTTTTGACTAAAACGCGATCGCCATTCCACGCCGAACTCAGATGACTTTCGCGAATGTAAATATCATCAGCCCCATCTTGGTCTTGAATCGCAAAACAAAAGCCCTTACTCGAACAGCGTAACTTAGCTTCGACCAACTCATCACTGACAACGCGACGATATTTGCCGAGTTCTTTGGTCAAAACGCCGATTTTTTCGAGAGCATCGAGAGCGATTTGCAGTTTTTGGGCTTCGTCTTCCTTTTGACAATCTAGTTTTTTCTCTAAAACTTTACCAGCTACTAATTTGTCGTGACTAAATTGGGCTAGTAATGTAGCGACTGAAAATTCCATCTTAAAATAATCCTTGGCATACGATCGAAGTGGACAAAGAGATTGCAGTTTGTAACTCCCAACATTTGTCTGAAGTTAGCCCCGTCCATCATCCAGAACCAGATTTCCCACCCCAGGAAAAGCGATAAGGAAGCCGAAGGGGTACTCCTGACGCTCAACGCGGTTTTATCTTTAATGTTGCTCAAGTTAGGTAAAATCACGCTAATGATACTGGCATTGGTGCTGCGCTTTCCCCAGTGTGGTAAGACTTGCTAGACAAAGGACTTTTTGGGTGTTGGCAATCCCGAACGAGCTTGGATGTGTCTATAATCTCTTCTGGACAATAAGTTATACAGTTTGGCGTTGCCGTTATCAATCGCGATTAACATTGAAGATGGCTATGAGTAACGGTTTGTAGCGCTCACCTGATGGTTAGATGGGGTTGCAGCCACAAGGAGTTTTCCAGAAAAACTTAAGGCCGAGAAGAGAGGTTTGGATAAACAATCTCTGAGGGTTCGTTCTTGAGAGTTAGGCTACCCTAAGACCTTTTCCTTGAGTTTCAGCGCTGTCTGGGGAAAAACTGCCTGTGCTGGGATTTTCCGGCAGAGTTGCTGAGGGTTGAGGTCTGGAGGGTTACCAATTTCTCCAAAAATCGGCGTTTTTAAAACTTGGCCGCGCCCTTTAAAAAGAAAAAGAAGCGCGATCGCCGATCAAAATAAATTTTACCGTATTTGGGAAACCTGCGTGTAATTTTGCTCCGAAGCCTGTTTTTAGACGACATCCAGACTTGAGTCAGTACAATAGTTCTAGCGCAAAAGAATTTAGAGACGCGATCGCGATTTTCCACCAACAATTATGTTCAATCACTTTCGTCATTACTATCCCCAAGGCAATTTAATCAGTCAGTTTATCACTGTCGATCGCGGTCAGTTTATTGTGCGAGTTGTCGCCTCCGTAGACAACATCACGATCGCCAGTAGTTTAGCTGCCGCCCCTAGCATCGAGCAAGCCGAAGACAAAGCCAGAGAGCGCTTATTCGCCTTGCTCGACATTCCTCACTCCACCCCAACCGCGATCGCTGAAACCGTCCCATTACCTCAGAGTCCGTCAAATACACCTCTGGCTTCACCACCCCCTCCACAACCCGAAATTGCGGTTAGTCCACCACCTCCTCCACAACCCGAAATTGCGGTTAGTCCACCACCCCCTCCTCCTTCTTCACAACCCGAAGTCGCAGTTAATTCCTCTCCTCCCGATCCAACCCCAATAGTTTCAGAAAACTTTGACTTCGACGAAGCAATCCACCAAACCGACATCCAACTCAAACGCTTAGGCTGGAGTCACGAACAAGGACGAGATTATTTGCAAAACACCTACGGAGTTGACATCAAATCGCGAAAACAACTGACATCAGCGCAAATCAACGCATTTCTCGCCTATTTACGCGCACAACCCAGTCCCAGCGTCCCTGAAACACCGCCAGCCCCCACGGACTCCCAGAACGTTATGCCCCCTGAAATACCCACCGCTACCGCCGTTGTCGATCCCAACTTCAATTTTCCCGAAGCCATGCGTCAAATCAACGGTGAAAAGAAACGTCTCGGCTGGACGAAAGATCGAGAAAAAGAGTATTTACGGCAAACCTATGGCAGACTTTCCTTACAGCATCTCCCCGATGCCCAACTTGCAGAGTATTTAGAGTATTTACAAAATCTACCCAGTCCGGGTTAGTTAATGACCCCCTTTCTGGGGCAAAATCCCCTCCCCTCGATTGCCGACTGCCCAAAACTACTGCCTAAGACCCACTACCCCTTGGGTGCTGATGATGGAAAAGATCGGGACGACGTTGCTGAGTGCGAAGAATTTGTTGTTGCTTGCGCCATTGGGCGATCGCGCCGTGATTGCCCGAACGTAGCACTGGCGGCACTTCCCAACCGCGAAAACTAGCCGGGCGAGTATATTGGGGATAATCTAGTAAACCCTCCTCAAAACTCTCGGCTTTAAGGGATTCAACCTTCCCCACCGTTCCCGGTAACAAACGCACCACGCCGTTAATAAGAGTCAGGGCGGGAATTTCGCCGCAGGTAAGGACAAAATCCCCCAAAGAAATCTCGCGAGTCACCAAATGTTGGCGTACCCTTTCGTCTACGCCCTCATAATGACCGCAAATAATGACCAATTGCTCGTAATTTTGGGCTAACTCTTGTAACATCTTCTGCTGAAGGGGTTGGCCTTGAGGAGAGACCAAAATCACCTCTCTAGAAGCAAGAGCGGGTAAAGCTTCAACGGCGGCAAACAAAGGCTCAGGTTTGAGCAGCATTCCCGCGCCACCGCCGTAGGGTTCATCGTCTACCCGCCGATGTTTATCAACCGTAAAGTCGCGAGGATTGGTGAAATTAACCTCAGCAATGCCTTTGGCTAAGGCTTTACCAATCAAGCTACTTTGCAACGGCGAAGTAAAAAATTCAGGAAATAGCGTAACAATATCAAATCGCACCAAATTTATTTTGAGAATCTGAAAGAATAGAATAACTCCTATCATAAGTTTGCCGATCGACTTTTGTTGACTGGAGTGTAGACAACAGGCAAAATATTAAATCTTAGTGCCTGGGGGGGGAGAACGTTCGTATCTTTAATAAATCTATGTTTGTTAGTTTATGGCAATAGTCCAGAATGACTCAGACTGTTGGTATAAGGGACGCGATCGCGACGCTAAACCCAGTCTAGACAAAGGAGGCGATAAGAGAGATCGTTCTATTATTTTTTGGGGATGGTAATTACATTTAGCTAAAAAACCCGATAAAGTTTTTCATAATGCTTCTAAGCACAATCATGCTGCAACTAGAGTCTCAACTTACAGAAAACCCGATGCCTCAATCGACCAAACACGCTATCCTCGTTATTGGTGGTGCTGAAGATAAAGTTCACGGACGGGAAATTTTACATACATTCTTCACCCGTGCGGGGGGTACAGATGCCATAATCGGTATCATTCCTTCAGCATCGCGCGAACCCAGTTTGGTGGGCGATCGCTATCGACGCATTTTCGAGGATATGGGCGCGAAGAAAGTGGAGGTTGTGGACATCCGCGATCGCGCTCAAGGCAACGATGCTGACTATTTAGAGTTTGTTGAAGCCTGTACGGGAGTCTTTCTCACCGGAGGCGATCAACTGCGCTTGTGTGGCTTACTCGCCGAAACGCCGATTATGGAGCGCATTCGCGATCGCGTCACCCAACACCAAATCACCCTCGCGGGAACAAGTGCGGGGGCGGCGGTGATGGGCCATCACATGATCGGGGGCGGTGGCAGTGGCGAATCCCCCAATCGTTCCCTGGTTGACATGACGATGGGATTGGGCATTATTCCTCAAGTCATCGTCGATCAACACTTCCACAACCGCAACCGCATGGCTCGCTTACTCAGCGCGATCGCCATGTACCCCGATCGCCTGGGTTTAGGCATTGACGAAGACACCTGCGCTTTATTCGAGCAAGATGGCATCATGCAAGTTTTAGGGCGCGGTACCGTCACCATCGTCGATGCCCAACAACTTTCTCATACTAACCAACCCCAAGTCGGTGCTTCAGACCCGTTGAGCTTACACAACTTACAAGTTAATGTCTTGTGTTATGGCGATCGCTACCATCTCTACGAACGCCATCCGGTATCTCAAACCTCCTAACTACCATAGCGGTCTCAAAGAACGCGCTCATCGCCTCGGTTTTGTAAATCATCTCAGTCAGAAAAACTGTTCGCTAAGAACAGTTTAAAGACCCTGAGTTTCGTCAAGATACCAGCATCGTTGCTCGATTTCTGCGTGAAGCTCACCTATTAACTTAGGTCTTCTCGCCTCTTAAATCTGCCCTTGGTATCCATCCCCCCCTCAGACGCTTGACGTATTATTGTTCAATATGAAAATTCTCAAAACCTCAACTTTACGCGGCCCCAATTACTGGAGCATCCGTCGTCAAAAACTCATCGTATTGCGTCTCGACCTCGAAGAACTCGACGAGCGCTACTCCAACGAAATTCCGGGTTTTTACGAAGGTCTAACCGCAGCTTTACCCAGTCTCGTCGAACACTACTGCTCCCCCGGTTATCGCGGTGGCTTTCTCGAACGAGTCCAAAAAGGCACGCTGATGGGGCATATTATCGAACACGTTGCCCTCGAACTCCAAGAAATGGCAGGAATGCCCGTGGGTTTTGGTCGTACCCGCGAAACCGCCGATCGCGGCGTGTACAACGTTGTTTTTGAGTATGTTCACGAACAAGCAGGACGTTATGCCGGGAGAGCCGCCGTGCGTTTGTGCAGCAGTATTGTGGCAACCGGGACTTACTCGGCTACCGAACTCGAACAAGACCTCCAAGACCTCCAAGACCTCAAGAACTCGGCTTCATTGGGGCCGAGTACCGAAGCCATTATCAAAGAAGCCGAAGCTCGCCAAATCCCCTGGACGGAACTCAGCGCCAGGGCGATGGTGCAACTGGGTTATGGGGCGAATCAACAGCGCATTCAAGCCACATTGAGCGATCGCTCAAGCATCCTCGCGGTGGAACTGGCTTGCGATAAAGAAGGCACAAAAACCATCCTCCGAGATGCGGGCATTCCTGTGCCGCGCGGTACGGTAATTCGCTACTTCAACGAACTCGAAGAAGCTATCGAATCCGTGGGCGGTTATCCCATTGTGGTCAAACCCCTTGATGGCAACCACGGCCGCGGTATTACTATTAACATTACCTCCTGGGAAGCGGCAGAAGCAGCTTATGATTTTGCCAGCGAAGCCTCGAAAACCCGCACCGTGATTATCGAGCGTTACTATCAAGGCAACGATCATCGCGTTTTGGTGGTGAACGGCAAGTTAGTGGCTGTAGCCGAGCGCGTTCCAGCCCACGTTACGGGGGATGGTCGTTCGACAGTTGCCGAACTGATCGAGCAAACCAATCGCGATCCAGCCAGGGGTGACGGTCACGATAATGTGTTAACCAAAATTGTTCTCGACAAAGCTGCCCTGGACGTGCTGACTCGTCAAGACTACGACCTGGATACGGTTTTAGAAAAAGGCGATCGCGCTTTTCTACGAGCCACCGCTAACCTCAGTACCGGGGGCATTGCCATCGACCGCACCGACGCAATTCATCCGGAAAATATCTGGCTGGCCGAGCGTCTGGTCAAAATTATCGGCCTCGACATTGCCGGGATCGATATCGTTACTCCCGACATTAGCAAGCCCCTGCGGGAAGTGGATGGGGTGATTGTGGAAGTCAACGCTGCTCCCGGTTTTCGGATGCACGTTGCCCCCAGTCAAGGCTTACCGCGTAATGTGGGGGCGGCGGTGTTGGATATGCTCTTTCCCCCCGGAACTTCGCCGCGCATCCCCATTATTGCCCTCACCGGGACGAACGGCAAAACCACCACAACTCGCCTCACAGCCCATATTTTCCGCCAAACTGGGAAAATTGTCGGCTACACCACCACCGACGGTATTTATCTCGGCGAGCATTTAGTGGAGAAAGGCGATACTACCGGGCCTCAAAGCGCCCAGATGATTCTCAAAGACCCCACCGTAGAAATCGCGGTGTTAGAAACGGCTCGCGGCGGCATTTTGCGCTCTGGGATTGCTTTTGATACCTGCGATGTGGGGGTAGTGCTGAATGTGGCGGCGGATCACTTGGGATTGGGGGATATTAATACGATCGAGCAGATGGCGCGGGTGAAAAGTGTCGTTGCGGAGGTGGCGAGTCCCAAGGGCTATGCGGTGCTGAATGCCGACGATCCTTTGGTAGCGGCAATGTCAGAAGCAGCGAAGGCGAAAGTGGCTTATTTCTCGATGAATCCCGATAACGAGATCGTTGAGTCTCATACTCGTCAAGGCGGTTTGGCGGCGATTTACGAGGAGGGCTATTTGTGCATCCTGGAAGGGGATTGGAAGTTGCGGGTTGAGGAGGCGAAGAATATCCCGATTACGATGGGAGGGATGGCCCCGTTTATGATTGCCAATGCTTTAGCGGCGAGTTTGGCGGCGTTTGTGCAGGGGGTGGATATTGAGTTATTGCGTCAGGGTTTGCGGACGTTTAATCCTTCGGCGGCTCAGACTCCAGGGCGGATGAATTTGTTTGATTTGGGGCGATCGCACGCTTTGATCGATTATGCCCACAATCCGGCAAGTTATGAGGCGTTGGGGGGCTTTGTGCAGAATTGGCAGGGCGAACGGATTGGGGTTGTGGGTGGTCCTGGCGATCGCCGCAATGAGGATTTAATCTTGCTCGGAGAGTTGTCGGCGAAGATGTTTGACCGCATTATTGTTAAGGAAGATTACGACCGTCGGGGACGGGATAAGGGAGAAGTGGCCGATCTGATCGTGGATGGCGTGAAGAATGTCAACCGGGATATGCCTTGCGAGATTATTATCGACGAACACAAAGCGATTCGCACGGGTTTAGATACGGTGGCTGAGGGGGGTTTAGTGGTGATTCTCCCGGAAAGTGTAAGCGACGCGATCGCGATTATTGAGGAGCGTCAACCTGTAAAATCCTAAGCTGTTTTATAGGATAAAATTAAGCCACTAAAAAAAAGGGTGTTCCAGTACGGAACACCCTCAATCATTGGTCACACAATTAAATAAGTTTCAAGATAAAAATATCAAACTGTTTTACTCGCAAAAAGTTATTTAGCTCATTGCGGCATTACTGCGGTCATAGCTGACGCGGAAGCCAGAGTTGGATTTGCCTTGGATATGGCTGCGATATTGAACCGAATCTACGTCTAAACCCACTTCAGCCGCAGCGCGATTGAGCATTGTTGCTTGACGGTTTCTGACGAGACGATTGTGACGCATCATTAAAGCACGAGCTTGATTAGAAGTAGACATAATAGGGATTCCTCCGATTAATTTAAAGCTTTTTCTTTTGTCTCATGTTTTTACTTTAACAAGTATTTCTGTAACATTGGCTACAAAATTAACGAATTTTACAAAACTTAATATTTGGGACGCTTTTTACAGTCATCAGCGATTAAGGGGCAGCTTTTTCAGTTATCAGTCAACAGTCATCAGTCATCAGTATTTTGGGCAGTGGGGATGTTAGCGAACAACCAACAACCAACAACCAATAACCAACAACCAATAAAAGCTACGATTGTTCACAAAGACGCAAGGAGAAAAGATGAGTCAATTTATTCCCGCGATTTTAGCCGGAGGTAAAGGGGAACGGTTTTGGCCGCTGAGTCGCCGTCAACGCCCAAAACAGTTTCTCAGTTTGGATGGCAGCGATCGCAGCTTGTTGCAGTCTACGGCTGACCGTTTGTTGGGGTTAGCGGGCGGTTGGGATAAGCTTTGGGTGGTAACTTCAGCTTTGATTGCTGAGGGGGTACGGGCGCAATTACCGGAGTTACCAGAGGAGAATTTGCTCATTGAACCCCAAGGGCGAGATACTGCCCCGGCGGTGACTTGGGCTACCCTAGAAATGGCGAAGCGTCACGGAGAGGACGCGATCGCGGGGTTTTTCCCGGCAGATCATTGGATTGGCGATTTACCGGCTTATGAAGCGACTCTCAAGGCTGCTGCAACCTTGGCTAGGGAGGAAGACGCGATCGTCACTTTAGGGATTCAGCCGGGTTTCGCTTCGACGGGATACGGTTACATCGAACAAGGAGAGGCTTTCCAGCAATACGGCGATTTGCAGGCTTACAAAGTCAATCGCTTTACGGAAAAACCCGATCGCGATACGGCGGCTCAATTTATCGAGACGCAACGCTACAGTTGGAATAGTGGGATGTTCATTTTCAAAGTGAAAACTGCCTTGACAGAGTTACAAATTCATGCGCCTCAAATTCTGCAACTTCTTCAAAGTAAGGGGAAAGAGGCTTACAGCGAATTAGAGAAGAAAAGTATTGACTACGCTTTGATGGAAAAAACTCAGAGGGCTTATGTGATTCCTGCTGATTTCGGTTGGGACGATTTGGGAGATTGGAATGCGATTGAACGGTTGATGAAGGGCGATCGCGATAATGTGGAATTAGCGACGCATATTAATAAAGATACCCAAGGAGCGATTCTTTACGCCAGTAATAAGGATGAAGTAATTGTGACGATTGGTATTGAAGATACGGTGATTGTTCGCGACGGCAATGTGACTTTAGTGGTGAATAAGAACCGGACGCAAGAGATTAAGGAAGTCCTCAAGTCTTTGCAAAATAATCCTAATTTGGAAAAGCTTTTGTAGGTGTTGGTTGTTGGTTATTTGTTGGTGACTTTGAGGTTGTTGATCGAGCGCGATCGCACCTTGGGTAAGCTTGAAAGAGTACAATTGCTTGTAAGTCTTGAGTCGCAGGAGATGAAACAATATACTGTCTCATAATCTAAGAAATATCGTTTCCATAAAGGCGATCTCGTAGTTTTGTAATAACGACATCTCCCTCTATCGCGTCACCGCGTTCTAAAGCAGTTACACCATCGGCAATTTTCTGGCAGGTTTCATTCAGCCATTGCTCGTAGTCTTTCTGTTGTTTTAGTAAATTCAGTGCTTGACTCAGTAGTTCATCTGCGGATTGATAGTTCCCTTGTGCGAGTTGTGTTTGAATAAAGGCTTCGTGTTCGGAGTTTAAACTGATTTGCATCGGAAAATTTCGTTATGAAGTTCACTCTATACTATTATGGCATTTTCATATAAAACTTGTTAGAGTTAAGGCAAAAGTTGAATTGATTTATTGTTGGTTATTGATGGCTTTGAGGTTGTTGATCGAGCGCGATCGCAGAACTCAGAATAAAGTTAGCATTTTGAAATTGCAGGAAGATATCTTGATGACAGCAATCATTGCAGAACATATTAAAATTACGCCAGATATTTGTGGTGGCAAACCTTGTATTGCCGGACATCGGATTCGGGTTCAAGATATCGTTATTTGGCACGAACAAATGGGACTTTCTCCCGACGAAATCGTGTCACGACATCCAACAATAACCCTAGCTGATGTGTATGCAGCCTTAGCTTATTATCATGATAATTTTGATGAAATTCGGCAGCATATTCGAGAAAGCGAAAAATTCGTACAGAAAATGAAAGCAGAAATTCCTTCCAAAGTACAGCAGAAATTAATTTAAAAAACGAGATCGCCTAACAAATTGCTCAATAAAATATTGTAATAGAGATTTAAAAACACCTGAATCATTATGAATATTGAATCCACTGTTTCCCCTCAAAAAACCTCCATTAAATCCAGCTATAACGTACTGGTTGAATATCAAACCCCAGAACGAGTGAAAGCTAGTATATTAGGCTGGTCAGAATGTCAAGCAGAAGCGAGTACAAAAGAGGAAGCCTTGCAACAATTACAGGAGATTGTAACTCAACAACTACGCGATCGCGAGATTGTTTCCTTAGAAATTGAAGTTCCCAAAACCCCATCCGAACATTCCTGGATGCAGTTTGCAGGAATGTTTAAAGATGACCCAGATTTTGACGAGCTTTTGGAATTTATTGCAGAAGATCGTCGCCAGTTAGATTCAGAAATGGCAGAATACGATCGTAAAATGAATGCTGAGGAAAAATAGAATGAGTTTGTATATTCTCGATACAGATATAGTTTCTCTTTTTCAGCAACAACATTCACCTGTAACTCAACGAGTTAATGCGATCGCATCCGATAATCTTGCGGTTACAATTATTACAATGGAGGAGCAATTACGAGGAAGATTGCATTTAATTCGCAGAGCAGATTCTTCAGGAAAATTAATTGCTGCTTATGCTAGATTGAAGCTAACTTATGATTATTTTAGTACGATTAACGTCTTGCCGTTTACACAAGATGCTGGCGAGCGTTTCTATCAATTGAAACAAGAGAAAATTCGCATTGGGACGCAGGATTTGAGAATTGCCGCGATCGCGCTTTCTGTCGCAGGAATTGTTGTGACTCGCAATCAACGAGATTTTATTAAAGTTCCGGGATTGATTTGGGAAGATTGGACAGTGTAGCGCGATAATATATGAAATTTATTCAATTTCAAGGTTAGCTAAATCACTTTTACTTTGTTTTACAGCTTCAGATGACATTAGACCCTGAACCTCAATTTTGGTTTTGATAATCTGTCCTGTTGGCACAAACATACCTGTTACATTTAATATACCATCTGCATCATAGGAAAAAGTGATTTGTACTGGAGACCCTTGAGGAGAAGACGGTAAATTTTCTAGACAAGCAGTACCTAACTGAACACAATCCTCTGGTTCTTTCGCATCCCCTTGAAGAACTTGTATTTGGACTTGTGTTTGATCGTCTCTAGTTGTTCCATAAACTTCGGTTTTTTGACAAGGAACTTTACTGTTTTTAGGAATAATAATTGAATTTTCAGGGACATTTAAATCGTTTAAACTTACTACTCCTAAGCTATGAGCGCAGACATCAGAAATATTAGGTGATTCTGTGGGTTGACTGGTTGAAGATGTCTTTGTCAAGCTATGAGCAAGAATAGCTGCACCTTCTGCAACAATTTCATCAGGATTAACAGAGCGTAGTGGTTCTTTTCCAAAAAAGCGAGTTAACATTTTACTAACTGAAGGAATACGAGTCGATCCTCCTACTAATAAAACATTATCAATATCTTCTTCTGTCATACCCGCTTCTTCTAAAACTTGCTCGACATTCATTTCTGAACGAATAACAAGCTCATCAGTTAACTCTTCAAATTGAGACTGAGTAATTTTAAATCCTGCTTGGCGACCTTCTATGTTCAATGCTACTCTGGTACTAGAAGCAGAAGATAACTTTCTTTTGGTTTCTTCCGCTTTGTGTCGTAGTTCTTGTTGACCTACTTGGGAAGTCAGAGGATCAAAACCAGTAGCTTTTTGAAACTCTTTTTGAAAATAATTAATTAAGCAATCATCAAAGTCTTTACCTCCTAATTGATGATCGCCACCAGTCGCAATGACATCTACATTTTTTCCATTAATTTTCATAATAGTAATATCAAATGTACCACCTCCTAAGTCATAAATCATAAAAGTTTGCTCGGTAATTTCCTGAGTAGCCGATAATGCCAAAGCTGCGGCAGTTGGCTCGTTAATAATCCTTAATACATTAAATCCAGCAATTTCCCCTGCTGTTTTAGTTGCTACTCTTCTTTTATCATCAAAATAAGCAGGTACAGTAATAACAGCATCTTGAACTGTTGTATTTAGAAAAGCTTCTGCGTCTTGTTTGAATTTTTTTAACAAAATCGCTGAAAGTTCTTCAGGAGTATAACTGTTGCCATTTTGAAAAATCTTTTTATCAAAACCAATTTCCCGTTTAATAAATTGAACAACGCGGTTTCCCTCAGAAATTGCAACCGCTTTGGCATAACTTCCAATTACAATACTATCATCATCAAAGAAGACCACGGAAGGCGTGATTCTTTCTCCTTCTCGATTAGGAATGATCTCGCTTTTTCCATCCGCATTGATGTATGCTATTGCGGAATAAGTTGTTCCTAAGTCAATACCAATTGCATAATTCATTTTATGGCTCCATAATTAATTAGGTACAATCTGCATTTGATACTAAAAAAATCAGTACCAATGGTATTCATTCAAGTTCATTGAATCATCTTGAGTAGAACTAATTACTGTTGTTTTACTTAAGTGTTCGTGGAGAAAGAGAAAAAAACCAAAAAAGTTCGGTAACAAGTCTTTACTTGTGACAAAAAATAAATCAAAGCCCAGTCTGAAAATTAATACAAATATTCCGATCATCAATCCAATCATCCAGCCAAAAAAGTTAGAAAGTTCTCCTGTATCATCAAATGACTGAAACGCAGCGAACATAAATACTAAAAATGGAAAGAATCCGCCCAAACCCGCAGCTATAGGTTTTACAATGGCTCTAGTAATAAGTTGACCCAGACTGGGTGTTGTCTCTTGATCGCTGGCAATCTGCATTCCTAACAAACGTTTTGTTAAATCCTGACCGCGATTTTTGTAAGCTAACCATACCCAAGAATATCCTAAAATTCCCAGTATGATAATTATTCCAAAAGTTAAAGCGATAGGATTACTACCATTATCAATTGACATTAATAGGAGGGCTGGTGATATAAGAATTAGGTCAACAATTAAACCTAATAATCTGTAGTAAAAGTTTACTCCTAATACCATTCTTACTCGAATAGATTCTGAATTGAGTAAATCTTGTAATTCAGGATCGTTTCCTGCTATTTTTTTAGCTTGTTCAAATTGCTCATTAACTTCCTTAAGTATTTTTCGAGCTTGACGTTTTTTGTTATCTTCTAATAAAGCATTAATTTCAGGAAATCTTGCTTCGGCTTTAGCTCCGATAACAATGGCCATAAATTGACGAGCAGTTTGATGAGAAGAATCCTGGCTTAAAATTCCTTGTAAAATGCCTTCAGCATCTTGCCACATCTCTTGTTGGACATAAACTTGAGATAAAGTGAGCTTATACCCTAAATTACTAGGTTCGATTGAGATGGCTCTATTTAATTGAAGAACTGATTGTTCCCATTGTTCTGCTGCGGCGTAATATTGAGCAGCATCAGCATATAAATCGGCTCTTTGAGGGTTACGTTTAATAGCTTCTTCCGCAGCATAAATAGCTGTTTGGATATCTTGCCAGAGATAACTAGCATATCCATAAACTTCCCATACTCTCTCGTCATCAGGATTAGAAGATACTAACTTTTTACTGCCTTCTACTGCATCTATGTAACGGCCTTGGTCGATTAATCGCCAAATATCTTCTAAAGTCAGCAAATTAGCTGCTGTTTCTAATTCCTCTGGAGTTGCTTGTCGTTTCCATTCAGCTAATTCTCGATCGTATTTAGCTTTAGCGTCAGGATCGGTTAGGATTTTTTTTGCTTTCGTAATGCGGTTAAGAAGTTGGTTGATTTGTTCTTGTTTTTCGCCAACTGCTGCATTCACTCTAGCTTTTGTTGCAATAAACTTATTGCGTAATTCTTTACGAATTGTATCAACATCCCATTCTGGCTGAAGTCCCAGAATTTGATAATAATCAATGACTTGAGTCTGTGACATAAATCAATTACTCACTTTTTAATCTAACTGTTGAATCAATAAAATGGAAAATAGACTTTTAAAATAGAATCTAAAAAGGGAGATTTTTTTGTTTACACTCCCTTTTTTATCTTTTTTTATACTCTAAAAGTCTTCTAAATATTTTCTTTCAAGCCTTTTATTTCCCGTAGGAAGATACCGATTTAGCTCCGCAGCTTCAGCACCTTTATAATTACTAGATTTGCCGTAAGAAAACCATAAATCATGTCTCATATTGAGTAACATTTTGATTGTTTTACTTGATTTTGAGCCTTGACTTAAATGCTCTTTTAGTCTGCGCTTCAAATTATTTGTTCTACCTAAATAAACTTGCAAGTTTAATGCTGATTCTGGATCGTAGATCGCATAAATTCCACTTGTTTCAGGAACTTCATTAACATTTGAGGAGTTAAACCTCACAATTGTACCTTCTTGAATCATTGTAATTAATTCTCCAAAATAGTTACTTTTTGAATTTTCAAGTCAGGGATGAGCCTATCACTTTTTTTGCGTAAAAAACATAATTGAAAAAGTGATAGGTCATTCTGAGTTGTTTATCCCGGTGCTTTACCTTTTAAAAACTGATACACTACATTTCTCTTTACTTCATTTTTTTGAGAGTGGTAGCGTAATAATTCGCTTTACGCCATGCGTCGTCCGAAGAGCTTGCTTTACCTGCGTGTTCACTACCGACATAAACATCACCACTTTGCTTATCCCAAAAATAGTAATATTCTGAACCTGTTGGTGTTTTTACTGTTCCCATTTTTTGTTTGGACATACGATCTCCTTATTGATTGAAAGTTACTTCGTTTTCTCTTCCACCTATTCCTCTGGGAGTCCCTACTATTTTTATGCAGCCCATCTGATTTTGTAATAATCTGTTACAATGGGACTACCAAAGCCACTCTAATCTCTGAAACATCCCTATTTTCATCTATTTGAACGACTTAGCACAGCCGGAAGATGGCGGATAGAGACGGGGATTTTCTTGAGAAAATCTTAAGAGGGCTGATAGCGGCGGAATAAGGCGGATCGCTAACAGAGTATAGGGGAATTATTCTGAAGGAAATGGACTTGCAAGCGGTGATAACTTCAATTGATGAGTTGGTCTTTCAGCAGACGGGGAAGCATTTGGATAGTTTGCAAGTGACAATTCTGAAAGGAGTTCTCGATGGCCAGAGGTATACGGAGATTGCAGAGCAGTACAGATGCACAATGGGTCATGTGAAGGATGAAGGGTACGAACTCTGGCAGATGTTGTCTGAGGTGCTAGGGGAAGATATTAATAAGTCCAATTTTCGCGCTACAGTTGAACGTTTGGGATTGATTAATTCACAACACCAAATTATCGGAAATCCTGTTCAAATTGGTCATTTCAACTTTTGTTCTCATTTAGAAGGAAAAGAAACAAAAACCCAAAAGGATAAAGATAGGGAGACAGCACAAACTAACTCAACTCATCCTAAAAAGACGGTTGAGGAGGTGTTACGAGAGAGTAAGTTGAGCGCAATTCCTCAATTGGTACAGTTAGGATTAACTGAGGAGCAAATTGCAGAAACCTTGCAGTTACCACTACAAGATGTGCAAGGGTTTATAGAATAGCGTATAGAGTTGAAGTCTGAGTCTATTTCTTTCGCCTCATTTTCAAACCAAATTTAATTCGCGGTATTGCCCCGGTAACGGCGACGGTAGTTTCGTATCAATATGGTTGGGCCACTCGTCCTGAAGCGGCTGCGGAAGATTGGGCGCTGTTACGACTGGATGAACCCGTGGGCGATCGCATGGGATACTTGGGTTGGGCTGATGTGGATTTGAGCGATCCGGAAGTGTTGAGCGCGATCGCGGGTAAAATGATTGTAGCCGGATATGCAGGAGACTTCCCCACAGAAAAATACCGTCAGTTTGGCAAACCTGGAGACACGGCAGGAATGAATGAAGAATGCAGTGTCGTCGAAAATAGCCTTCTCGAAGGAGTACTTAGTGTCTCCATGAATGGCTTATTGTTTCATCAATGCGATACCAATCCGGGGTCTTCGGGCAGTGCGATTATTGCGGCTTTAAATGATGGTAGCTATATTATTCTCGGACTTCATGCGGGTTCAAATGAAATGAGCGATCGCGTCCTCCTTCCCACCGGAGAAATAACGGATGCCATCAATCGCGGCGTACAGGTGAATCGCTGGTCGATGCAAGCTGCCCGAATGCGTTAAGCTGGAAAACTCAGTCTTCGGTTTTTTCAGAATAAATTCGTCAATCATTGCTGCCAAGAAATGAGAAATATCCGGCTATATAGTAGTTAAAAATAAGAACCAGCAGCCCCTCTCCTCCCGTGGGAGAGGGCGAAACAAGGCAATACCTGTATGGTAATTAATTGTAATGACTATAAAGACGAAGTAATTGTGACGATTGGGATTGAAGATACGGTGATTGTTCGCGACGGGAATGTAACTTTAGTGGTGAATAAAAACCGGACTCAAGAGATTAAACAAGTCTTACAATCTTTACAAAGTAATCCTAATTTGGAAAAGCTTTTGTAGTTATTTGTTGGTGGTGATTCGAGTTTGCTTATAAAGCGCGATCGCACCTTCGACTGGTGACTCTCGCGCGAAACATTAAATCCACTTTTTAATGCTGAAACCTTTATGTATTCTAGCGTTGAGCCACTTTGAAAGTCCACCCTAATAGCCAAAGTTTCTGACATTCTTGGAGGGGCATTCATCCCACTCCCCCCGACTGTCGATTGCCCAATACCTACTGCCCCTTAATCGCTGATAACTGATTTTGCTACTCGTAAAATTGACGCTTCTTGATAAGGGGCAGCGATAATTTGTACCCCTAACGGTAAAGAATTAGGTAAAGAAACTGGCACAGAAAGCACAGGTAAACCAATAAAAGAAAGGGGTTGCGTGTATAACCCTAAATTGGGACGAACTAAAATTTCTTCCCCATTAATTACCATCGTTTGTTGTCCTAACTTCGGCGCAACACAGGGCGTAGTTGGCGCGAGAATAATATCAACTTCTTGGAAAACTTCTCGGACGCGGGCTTGATACCATTGCCGAAAACGTTGAGCTTGAATATACCAGGAACTCGGCATTAATGCCCCAGCTAAAAAGCGATCGCGGGTTGCTGGATCGAAATCTAGGGGACGCGATCGCAAACGTTCCAAATGTAAATTAGCCCCTTCTGCCGCCGTAATCAAATAAGCCGCCGCCCTCGCTCTTGCCGCTTCGGGAATGGTAATTTCTCGGTCTACATTTAAGGTTTCAGCTACTTTTTGAACTGCCTCAAAAGCTGCCGCTTCTCCTCCTTGCTGAAAATAATCCCCCGCGATCGCGATTCGCAACCCCCCCAATCCCTCGTCTAATTGAGGAACGCAGGGTTCAATCGGACGAGAACTGCATACAGGGTCGCGTTTGTCAACCCCCTGCAAAACATCAAAACTCACAGCAATATCTCGCAGCGATCGCGCAAACGGCCCTGCATGGTCGAGACTCGACGAGAATAAATACACCCCCGCCCGCGAAATGCGCCCATAGGTCGGTTTTAGCCCGAATACACCACACAAAGCCGCCGGAACTCGAATCGAACCATTAGTATCCGAACCGAGGGTAAGAGGCACTAAACCCGCCGCTACTGCTGCCGCCGAACCTCCAGAAGACCCTCCAGCAACCCGCGTGGTATCCTGGGGATTCGGGGTAGCGCCGTAATGAGCATTTTCCGTAACAAAACCGTAGGCGTACTCGTCCATATTCAACGCCCCGACGAGAATTGCCCCGGCAGCTTTTAACTTTTTAACAGCCGTTGCATCTTCTGTCGCTGGCGGATTTTCGGTGTTAATCTTTGACCCAGCAAGGGTAGTAATTCCGGCAATATCGTAGAGATTTTTCACCGCAAAAGGCACGCCTGCAAATACCCCAGGGTCTTCGCCTTGGGCAATTTTTTTGTCGATGATTTCGGCTTGTTGTAACGCACTTTCCGCCGTAATTGTGGTAAAACAATTGAGCGTGGGATTGCGGGCATTAATGTTATCTAAACACTGAGAAATAACCGATTTTGCCTTAATATTTCCCTGACGCACCTCAGACGCGATCGCCCCTGCATCTGCCGTGGTAAAATCAATTTTCATGGTTCAAAAATCGCTGCTGGTTCTATTATTTCAGTCAGAGGAAATTCCGCTACCTTCTCAGCCACAATTGCCATTCTTTCTAAGTTTTCTATCACACCCGGTAAACAAACTTCTGGGATTGACAAAGCCATTAAATTTGCCATTTGTTCGACATATTGCTCGTAATTGATTGGGGTTTGACTCATCGTTTTTGGGCGAGTAATTCAGAGGTGTGCTGCGCCAATAGGCTATAGTGAAAGACTGTCTAAAAATTCAACTAAGTTACTTCAGTATAAATATTTTATTAACTTCTCAATAATGCTCTAAATCCCGCTTGCTGGAAATGGCTATCAGTAGTGAGTGCATCTGTAATACCACGGTTTTGCATCACAATGAATGACACACAATCAACTAAGCCCCATTCTTTGTCAGTCCGTTGCTTGAACAAGTTAAAAGCTGCGTAATATATCTCTCTTGTTAGCAATATAATGTTAACATTTGGGTCATTTTCAAGAGATTCCAATAATTTGATAGCACTACTACGATATCGTGCTTTAGAAAGGGCGTTACCAATCTCTAACAATATGGCTTCAGTTGTAACCAAATGCGCTTTATCTACTTCAAGTTGACGAGCTAATTGTACGGCTTTTTGATGATGACGATCGCGAATCGAAGACAAGGCGATCGCGAAAGAAGTATCCAAGAAAACCTCAGTCATCCTTAATAACAGATTCCCCATACAAATATTGTTCGATATTTTCTGACCAATCGGGATGACCTTCAAGCTGTAAAGATTGAGCCGTTTGCAAAAAAGATTGAGACTGTTTTGGTTCTAGTAATACTGTTTCTATCGTAATTTTTACTTTTGTTCCTGCGGCTAGATTTAAAGGTGATTCGGGTTGTAAAACCTGACCGTCAAATACGGCATTAATTTCTTGAGTCATATTTGGGAAAGAGTATCCTTTATTATTTAGAAAAGCAACTTCAGCCTTACAACTCCTCGATATCCAAATCCCGCGACTTCGCTCTGGGTGGTGTTTCTTCCGGAGGTGTTCCCAGGTTGAGGGTTTGCGGTTCTGCGGACTCGGTTTCCATTTCCATCTCCAACTCCAACTCCTCGGCTTGGGCTTCTTCGAGGGAGAGCGGGATTTTTTCCAATTCGGGCAATTGTAGGGGTTGAGCGTTCTCTGTCGTTTGGGATTGTAACTGCGGTAAGGGTTCGGGTTTCTCTAGCCAGTAACTTGCGACAGGAAGGGTATGTTCCAGGTCTTCTAAAGGACGAGGAATCACCATAACAGCGCTCAGTTCGCCAATACGTTCGGCTTCGTACATCCCCGCATCCACGGCTACTGCGACATTCGCTACCGAACCGCGAATAATCACTGTACACAAGCCATCGCCAATTTTCTCGTATCCCGCTAACTGCACATCTGCCGCTTTCAACATCGCGTCAGCCGCCCCTACCAGCGCCGGGAATCCCCTGGTTTCTACTAAGCCGAGGGATTGGTTGCTGAGTTTGCTGTAGCCCCGTTGTTCTTGGGCAATTTGCGCGAGGTGAGAACCAATAGGAAAAACCGCTTCTAAGTTGGGCATGGGTCGAGCTAAGACCATTTTTGCGACTAATTGACCGAATTGCTCGGCAGTTCTCGCTCCTTCTTCCACTGCCAGGCGCACATTTGCTGTTTTGCCCCGTACAATGGCAGTACAGTGACCGCTCCCGATTTTTTCGTAACCAACGAGGGTCACATCGGCGGATTTGAGCATCATATCAGCCGTACCGACGATCGCGGGAAAACTGGTTGTCGAAACTAAACCCAAAGCACTGTCGCTGTTAATACGACGTTGGGGTGTTGAGTTGTGATGGGTTGATAGTTGCGATCGCAGTTCCATCTGAATTTAAATCGGTTCTTGGTTAATAATTGGCGTTTCCCTATTACTAGGATAGGCGATTTTGTTGTTTGTTGTTCGTTGTTTGTTGTTTGTTGTGCGTGGCAGAAAGAGCTAAACTCCCTGCCACAGGACAATAAAATATTACGAAACATCACAAAAAAGGTCAGAAGATCGGGACTTGACTGCCGCGAGTGTAACGATTTCCTTAAGACCCGCCCCCTTCAACCCCAACTCCATATACAAAGTTAACTGGGATTAACTGAAAATCAAGCAAACTGCGATCGAGCCAGTGTCCTGTTGTTCTTTTATTACACCGCATCAGCCATGAAGCGTCACGATTTACCTACTCAACAAGGACTCTACAATCCACAATTTGAGCATGATGCCTGTGGTGTGGGGTTTATTGTTCACCAAAAAGGTCAAAAATCCCATAGCATCGTTGAGCAATCCTTAAAAATTCTCTGTAATCTGGAGCATCGCGGCGCTTGCGGTGCTGAAACGAACACAGGTGACGGTGCAGGCATTTTAATACAAGTTCCCCACAAGTTTCTCAGCAAAGTTGCCGCAGCCGAGGGCATAACTTTACCACCTCCGGGTCAATACGGTGTTGGTAATATTTATGCGTCCCCTGACCCCGAAAAAAGGGCTGCCAGTCGGGAAATATTTGAGAAAATTGCGGCAGAAGAAGGCCAAAAAGTTATCGGTTGGCGCGATATTCCCACGAATAATGACAGTTTAGGGGAAACGGCGCGAAAAAGCGAACCGTTCATGGAACAGGTCTTCATTGCTCGCGGCGACAATCTCACAGACGAATTAGCTTTTGACCGCAAACTCTATGTAATCCGCAAGCGTTCTCATAAAGCCATTCGCGAAACCGATATTGATGCTTGGTGGTATCCCGCCAGTTTATCTTGCCGTACCCTGGTTTATAAAGGGATGCTGATGCCCATGCAAGTAGGGGATTATTACCCAGAATTGCACGACCCGGATTTAGAAAGTGCTTTGGGATTGGTACATTCCCGCTTCAGTACCAATACATTTCCCAGTTGGGAGCGATCGCATCCCTACCGTTATATTGCCCACAATGGCGAAATTAATACCCTCCGAGGCAATATTAACTGGATGCACGCTCGTCAATCCCTATTCAAGTCGGAGTTATTTGGCAACGACCTCGAAAAAATTAATCCGGTGATTAATATTGAGGGTAGCGACTCCACAATCTTTGATAATGCCTTTGAATTGCTGATTTTGGCCGGGCGTTCTCTGCCTCACGCCATGATGATGATGATTCCTGAGCCTTGGTCTGCCCACGAATCTATGAGTCCGGCGAAAAAGGCATTCTACAAATACCACTCCTGCCTCATCGAACCTTGGGATGGCCCGGCTTCGGTAGCATTTACCGACGGGACAACCATTGGCGCAGTTTTGGATCGGAATGGTTTGCGACCCTCCCGTTATTATGTCACCAAAGACGACCTCGTAATTATGGCTTCCGAAGCCGGGGTATTGCCCATCGAACCGGAACGAGTCGCAGTGAAAGGACGACTGCAACCGGGACGGATGTTTGTGGTTAATATGGCCCAAGGGCGGATTATTGCCGATGAGGAAGTCAAAGATAGTATTGTCAACGCTCATCCTTATGGGGAATGGCTGGACGAGCATTTGGTTAGTTTAAACCAAATCGCCGACGCACCCTCCTTGCAGCCCCTCAAAGATACTCAACCCCTGATTCAGCGTCAAACCGCCTTTGGTTACACCTTCGAGGAGTTACGGATTTTGCTGTCTCCGATGGCGCAAAACGGCGTAGAGGCGATTGGGGCTATGGGTACAGATACCCCCCTCGCGGTACTTTCCAGTCGTCCCAAGCTGCTGTATGACTACTTCCAGCAACTTTTCGCCCAGGTAACGAATCCCCCGATTGACTCGATTCGCGAGGCCATTATTACCTCCCCGGAAACCACCATTGGGGCAGAACGTAACTTACTGAAACCTGAGCCGGAAAGCTGTCACTTAATCCACCTCAAAACCCCGATTATCAGCAATCAGGAACTCGCTAAACTGAAGCACATCGAGCGCGGCGATTTTAAATCCATAACCCTGCCGATTTTGTTCAACCCCGCAGACGGTACAAAGGGGATGGAAGAAGCAATTGCAGGGATTTGTACTCAGGCAACCGAGGCGATCGCGTCTGGACATAATATCATTATTCTGAGCGATCGCGGTGTGGATAAAGACAACGCCCCCATCCCGGCATTACTCGCTGTTGCCGGCTTACACCATCACCTGATTCGCCAAGGAACACGCACCCAAGTCGGTATCGTCCTCGAATCCGGCGAACCCCGCGAAGTCCATCACTACGCCGTCCTCCTGGGCTATGGTTGCGGTGCGATTAACCCCTACCTCGCCTTTGAAACCCTCGACAACATGATTGCCGAGAACTTATTGGTGGATATCGATTACGCCACCGCTTGTAAAAACTACATCAAAGCCGTCACCAAAGGCGTAATTAAAATTGCCTCCAAAATTGGTATTTCCACGATTCAAAGTTATCGCGGGGCGCAGATATTCGAGGCCATTGGCTTGAGTCGTTCGGTGGTAGATAAATACTTCACCTGGACAGCTTCGCGCATTGAAGGGGCAGATATTGACGCGATCGCCCACGAAACCATTGTACGCCATGCCCACGCCTTCCCCGATCGCGAAGTCAACGGTCACACCCTCGATGTCGGTGGCGAATACCAGTGGCGCAAAGAAGGGGAAAAACACCTGTTTAGCCCCGAAACCATCCACGCTCTGCAACAAGCTGTGCGTAGCGGCGATTATGAAGCTTATAAACGCTATTCCCAGGGCATCAACGACCAAAGCCAACAACACTTTACCCTGCGGAGTTTACTCAGCTTCAAACCCCGTCAACCTATCCCCCTCGAAGAAGTCGAACCCGTTGAAGCCATTGTCAAACGGTTTAAAACCGGGGCCATGAGTTACGGTTCTATCTCCAAAGAAGCTCACGAAAGCCTCGCGATCGCCATGAACCGTCTTGGAGGTAAGTCTAACACAGGAGAAGGCGGTGAAGACCCCGAACGCTACACCTGGACAAACGAACAAGGAGACTCCAAAAACAGCGCCATCAAACAAGTCGCATCCGGGCGTTTTGGCGTAACCTCCCTGTATCTTTCCCAAGCCAAAGAAATCCAAATCAAAATGGCCCAAGGAGCAAAACCCGGCGAAGGCGGACAACTCCCCGGACGCAAAGTTTACCCCTGGATTGCCAAAGTCCGTCACTCCACCCCCGGAGTCGGTTTAATTTCTCCCCCCCCACATCACGACATCTACTCTATTGAAGACCTCGCGGAGTTAATTCACGACCTCAAAAACGCCAATCGCCAAGCCCGCATTAGCGTCAAACTGGTGTCGGAAGTCGGTGTCGGTACAATTGCTGCCGGAGTCGCTAAAGCCCACGCCGATGTCGTCCTCGTTTCCGGCTTCGATGGTGGTACAGGGGCATCCCCGCAAACTTCCATCAAACACGCCGGATTGCCTTGGGAATTGGGACTTGCCGAAACCCATCAAACTCTGGTATTAAATAACTTGCGATCGCGCATCGCCGTAGAAACCGATGGGCAAATGAAAACCGGACGAGATGTGGTCATGGCCACCCTCCTCGGCGCAGAAGAATACGGCTTCTCCACCGCCCCCCTTGTCTCCCTCGGCTGTATCATGATGCGGGTTTGCCATAAAAACACCTGTCCCGTCGGCATCGCCACCCAAAACCCCGAATTGCGGCAGAAATTCCTCGGCGACCCCCAACACGCCGTCAACTTCATGACCTTCATCGCCCAAGAAGTGCGGGAAATCATGGCTGAACTCGGTTTCCGCAGCATCAACGAAATGGTGGGACGCACCGATATCCTCGAAGCCACCAAAGCCGTAGACCACTGGAAAGCCAAAGGCATCGACCTCTCCCCCATCCTTCACCAACCGGAAGTTGGCCCCGAAGTCGGTCGCTATTGCCAAATTCCCCAAGACCACGGCCTCGACAAATCCCTGGATATGACCGTCCTCCTCGACTTGTGCCAAGCTGCCATCGAGAAAGGCGAAAAAGTCAAAGCCACCCTCCCCATCTACAACATCAACCGCGTCGTCGGCACAATTCTCGGCAACGAAATCACCAAAAACCATTGGGACGGCCTCCCCGAAGACACCGTACACCTCCACTTCCAAGGCAGCGCCGGTCAAAGCTTTGGCGCATTCGTTCCCCCTGGCGTAACCCTGGAACTCGAAGGCGATGCCAACGACTACCTCGGCAAAGGTCTAAGCGGCGGCAAAATCCTCGTTTACCCCCCCACCGAGTCCACCCTCGTCCCCGAAGACAACATCATCATCGGTAACGTGGCCTTCTACGGCGCAACCCGTGGCGAAGCCTACATTTCCGGCATCGCTGGCGAGCGTTTCTGCGTCCGCAACTCCGGCGTACAAACCGTAGTCGAAGCCGTTGGCGACCACGCTTGCGAATACATGACCGGAGGCAAAGTCGTCGTGATTGGCCCCACCGGACGCAACTTTGCCGCCGGGATGAGTGGCGGTGTTGCCTACATCCTCGACGAAGCCGGGGATTTTGCTACCCGTTGCAACACCGAGATGTCCGACATCGAAACCCTCGACGACGAAGACATCGCCACCGTCCGCCAAATGATTGAAAAACACCACCAATACACCCAAAGCCCCAAAGCCGCCCGCATCCTAGCCGATTGGGATACCTACCTCCCCCAATTCGTCAAAGTGATGCCCCGCGACTACAAGCGCGTCCTCCAAGCCATCAAGCAAGCCCTGGAAGACGGCTTAAGCGGCGATGCTGCCCTCGATGCCGCCTTCGAGGCCAACGCCCGCGATGTCGCCCGCATTAGCGGCAGTTAGTCTCCATTTTCTCTCTTTCGTAGGGCGGGCATTGCCCGCCTTTTGTTTGTTTTTATACCAAATCCGGTTTCGACACCCCCTTTATTCAGCTAACCCGCCCACGGATTAAAATCCGGGGCTAATGAGAGCAAAGTCTGCCTTCGCAGACTAAAAAATAGGTGGGTTATGGTAAGCGGATTTCACTCGTTTCACTCGTTCCTTGGTTCTACCAAGGGACGCAAAAAGCGAGGCTCTGCCTCCAATCGGTCTAGAACCCCGGTTTCTGGGGTCAAATTTTAACTGAATTGGGTAAGCTAATCAGAAACCGGGGTTCTGAATCCTTACTTTAATCCTCAAATGGTAAGATAGCGTAGTAAGCAAATTTTTTCCTACCCATTCAACCAGAATCAAGAGAATGAGTAAAAAGATTAGCATTTCCCTTGATGATGACATTCTAAACTTCATCGATCGCCAAACGAACAACCGCAGTCGCTTTATTAACGAAGTGCTGCGACAGGAACAGCAGAAGACTTTTGCCCAAGACTTAGCCAAGGCCTATCAAGACCAAGCCAACGACCCCGATTTTATGGCAGAAGCAGCAGCGTGGGACATAACGGTAGGTGACGGATTGGATGCCTAACGGAATTCTAACCTACAAGCGAGGAGAGATTTGGTGGGTTGATTTGCAGCCCGTCGTGGGTCGTGAAACTGACAAACAACGTCCCTGCCTTATTTTGCAAAATGATGTTGGCAACCAGCATAGTTCAACCACGATAATTGCTCCTTTGTTGCGAGGTAGAAAAAACTATCCTTTTGTGGTTAATCTCGTTCCAACAACCCAGAATGGCTTAGACCAAGAGCGTCACGTTAACCTAAGCCAGATGAGGTCTGTGGATGCCCAAAGAATCAAAAATAAGCAAGGAACTTTAGAAAATATTTATTGGCATGATATTGAAAAAGCAGTCTGGATCGAGTTAGGATTTAGCTCTACTTCTACTTGATACTAATTTCACGAACGAATTACCATAAGATTAGAACTCAAGTGTTGGTTATGATTCCTGAAAATCAAACCGAAGAATTTATCGAAAAGAAAATAACTTATACCTTGGAAGTCAATGGTAAGTTATTCGTAATTGAGAATGTCCCAGCACGCATTTCTCTGACTACAGGCGAACAACTCTTTTCCCCTCAAACGGTAGAATGTAAGCTGCTTTGCATTTAAACCGCCGATTTCACTTACTGAACCCTTTGGTGGGCTTGAATCGAGACAGAAATTTAAATGATTAACAGCTTATCCAACAAATTATTTTCAACCAAGAACCACCAACGCGAACAATCGAAACGCCAGTTTACGAGTTTAGTTGAACAACTCATAAATTAAGTTATGAACAAGTCTATGAATTTGACAGAAACAAGCTAAAAATTCGCTATTTTTTCAACATCAAGACTCTTTATTCCTCAATTTTTGTATGTCTTCTATAGTCATATCTAAACATTCACAAATTTGAGTATCACTTAAGCCAATTGCTCTCGAACGTATAACAGCTTCATTTTTGGCTTCTTGCTTTCCTCGCAAAAAGTCATCAGATTCTTGAGGAGATGAACACAGTTGTATTGAATTAATCATATTGTTATTATCATTACCAGAAATCTTGAAATTAAAACTGTTAATAATTTTATGACGAAATAGCGTAGATTGCAGGTTAGACTTATTAACTTCTTCTTCAAAAATGTCAGAAAGTAATCTCCACAACTCATAACCAACATCTTTTATGTATCCTTCGCTACAATTGAGGCCTTTGGCGATGTCTGTGTATTTCTGTCGCTGTAAAACTCCTTTGATTAACCCCATCTGCATATCATCTAAGTGTTTTCCCTATGAGAAAATACAACTTCATCCGCGAAAAGCAACGCTTCTTCAACATTCATCTCAACTACCTCCAACAGACTTAAGTTTTTTAGATGATACAATTTTCAAATTATAGTTTTTTTATGACTTTATACGAC
>JAWQFT010000069.1:0-12697 GCA_035968055.1 Jaaginema sp. PMC 1080.18
ATTGGTTATTGGTTATTGGTTATTGGTTATTGGTTATTGGTTATTGGTTATTGGTAACTGGTAACTGGTAACTGGTAACTGGTAACTGGTAACTGGTAATTGGTAACTGGTAACTGGTAATTGGTAACTGGTAATTGCTCATTGGTAATTGTTAACAATTGCTTGAGTCAAACCTTCCAAAGTATATTCTGTCGCTTCAATATCAACTCTTTGGAATAACTCCAGACAAGTTGCTGAAGTTTGCGGGCCAATTGAGGCGATCGCGACATCGGACAAAATGGCTGAAACATCGTCCACGGCAGCAGCGAGGAGGTCGTAAAAATTCCGCACCGTCTTAGAACTCGCAAACGTTACCACATCAATAGTTCGATTTTTAAAAGCGGCTAAAGCCTCCGGGTTAATTGTAGAGGGACATACCGATTGATATGCCGGAACTTCCGTCACAATTGCGCCTTTTTCAGTAAATTCTTGCACTAACAATTCTCGTCCCCCAGTTTCGACGCGAGGGAATAAAATCTGTTTTTCGAGTAAACTTTCAGGAAAAGCAGCAACCAAAGAATCTGCCACAAAACTAGGGGGAATAAAATCTGGCTTGAGGTGATACTTCCCTAAAGTTGCCGCCGTTTTTTTGCCGACTAAAGCAATTTTTATATCCTGTAAGGCTCGTAAATCTTTATTTAAAGCAGAAAGGCGATCGCAAAAATATTGCACCCCATTACTCGAAGTCAAAATCAACCAATCAAACTGAGACAAACGGGCGATCGCGTCATCTAATAACTGCCAACTTGACGGCGGTTGAATCTCCAAAGCAGGCATTTCCAGAATATTTGCCCCTTGACTTGTTAGCAATCTCCGAAAAGTCGGCGACTGACTCGCAGATCGCGTAATCAAAACCGTGCGTCCGGTTAACGGTAAATCTTCATTCATCGGCTGAAATAAGGCTCTCAAACCCACAACTGCACCGATTACGATGATACAGGGCGATCGCGTCTCTGGGTCAGTTTGAGCGGCAATATTAGCGAGGTTTCCCGTCCAGATTTGCTCGTCGGTGCGTCCCCCGTTGCGAATCAAAGCCACTGGAGTCTCTGGGGATTTGCCTTGCTGTTGTAACTCTGCGGTAATGGTTTCGAGCGATCGCCCCCCCATTAAAATTACCAAAGTATCGAGACGAGCCAAAGCCGACCAATCCAGCATTTCCGGTTGGTGGGCTGTCACCACCGCAAAACCCTGACTCAAAAACTTATCCGTCAAGGGAATCCCGGCTAACAAAGGTACAGCGATCGCCGAAGATAATCCCGGTACAATCTCAAAAGCGCAATTATGTTCTCGTAACGCCTCCACTTCCTCGCGCGATCGCCCAAAAACCAACGGATCGCCACTTTTGAGCCGTACCACCTGCTGACCTTGTTGAGCATAATACACCAGCAAGCGGTTAATTTCTGCTTGGGGTGTACTCTTTGCCCCTCCGCGTTTCCCCGCCAAGATTTTGACACAAAACGGGGGCGCGATCGCCAACAAAGACGGCTCAATCAAGGCATCATAAATCAAAACATCAGCTTGCGCCAAACAATTGCGGGCTTGTTGGGTTAAATAAGCTGCATCCCCAATTCCTGCCCCCACGAGATAAACTTTTCCGGTCATTAGTGAACAGCGCTAAAACGTTTACCCGATAATTTACTGGTTTTTTGTTGTTTGTTGCTTGTTGTTTGTTGTTTGTTTTTCGCTTTATACACGATGGGTTTTTCTAGCTAAAAAAAGGGGGTCAGAAACTTTGGCTTACAGGGTAGACTTTAAAAATGCTAAGCGCCTTGTCTTGCGGTCATTGCAAAGAGAGTCACCAGATTGTTATTAATAAACAAGAAAGGGCTAAAGCCCTTACTACTAACTAATAACCAATAACTAACAACAAACAACCAATAACCAACAACTAATAACCAACAACTAACAACCAATAACAAAAAATTACAACGAACTCATCACCGTTTTAGCTGCCGCCAAAGTCTTCTCAATATCCTCATCCGTATGAGCGAGAGAAGTAAAACCGGCTTCAAACTGAGAAGGCGCGAGATAAATCCCTTGTTCGAGCATACCGCGATGAAAACGGCCAAATTTCGCTAAATCCGACTTCTTAGCATCCTCGTAATTGTGGACGGGTTCGTTCGTAAAGAAGAAGCCAAACATCCCGCTAATACTGCCTCCGATGCCCGAATGTCCCGTTTCTTCGGCAATCTTCAACAAGCCCTCAATCAGCTTTGTGGTAACCCTGTCTAGCTGTTCGTAAGTGCCAGACTTTTGTAGCAACTCCAGAGTTTTAATCCCTGCTGTCATCGCTAAAGGATTACCCGACAACGTACCCGCTTGGTACATTGGCCCTGCGGGTGCAACCATCGACATAATATCGGCGCGACCACCATAAGCCCCAACAGGTAAACCACCGCCGATGACTTTACCTAGCGTGGTCAAATCCGGCGTTACGCCAAACTTCGCTTGTGCGCCACCGTAAGCAATGCGGAAACCCGTCATTACTTCGTCGAAGACCAACAAAGCGCCGTTTTCTTGAGTGAGGAGGCGCAGTCCTTCGAGGAAACCCGCATCCGGGGGAATAAACCCAGAGTTGCCCACCACTGGCTCTAGAATCACCCCAGCAATCTCATCGGGGTTTTCGGCAAATAAAGCCTTAACTGCCTCTAAGTCGTTGTAGGGGGCAGTGAGGGTGTTGCTGGTGGTACTTTTGGGAACGCCAGGGGAATCGGGTAAACCGAGGGTGGCAACTCCCGATCCGGCTTTCACCAAGAACATATCGGCGTGTCCGTGATAGCAACCTTCAAATTTGATGATTTTTTCGCGTCCGGTGAAGGCTCGCATCAGGCGCAGGACGGACATACAGGCTTCTGTACCGGAGTTGACGAAGCGCACCATTTCGATGCTGGGGACGGCATCAATGACCATTTCAGCCAAGACGTTTTCGAGGACGCAGGGCGCACCGAAGCTCGTGCCTTTGTCCAGTGCGTCGTGCAGAGCGGCAATCACTTCGGGGTGAGCGTGACCGCAAATTGCCGGCCCCCAAGTGCCGACGTAATCGATGTATTCGTTGCCGTCGATGTCCCAGATGTGCGAACCTTGGACGCGATCGAAGACGATGGGTTGACCGCCGACGGATTTGAAGGCACGGACGGGGGAACTGACACCACCGGGCATGAGTTTTTGAGCGGAGGCAAAAATTTCTTCTGAACGGCTGGTTTTAAAGGATGTTTTAGTAACCAAATCTCTCTCCTTGAGTAAAAATACTTAGTGTTTCGGGGCGATCGCGAATCGGTTAGATAGGGTGTTATTTTAAGACATAATGCTTCTAGATTATCGTACCGATTTATCGCAGTCGGGGGAGGGCGATCGCGAAAAAGCACCGTACCTCCAAGGCGATCTCGCCTCCTCGCGGTAAGATATAGCCTTTAAGTTTTTTAAGGATTGATGCCCGATTTGGAGAAGTACGCCCTAGCACTCCACACCACAACCCCCCAGTTAGGCTTGGCGATCGCGTCTTTGACTGGAGAGGGGCGATCGCAAACTTGGGATTTGGGTCGCTCGGTTTCCACCGCCCTACACTCCTATCTGGCGGACTTTCTGCTGCCGCAATCTTGGTCGGATTTGGCTTATCTGGCGGTGGCAAAAGGGCCGGGGGGCTTTACGGGGACGCGCCTTGGGGTGGTAACGGCTAGGGTGTTGGCACAGCAGCTTCATCTGCCTTTATTTGCGGTTTCCACTTTGGCCGCGATCGCCCACTCCCAAGCCCAAGAAAACGGTCTTCTAGCCGTCGAAATGAATGCCCGACGCTCTCGTCTTTTTGTGGCTTTGTATCGCTCTACAAGCCAGGAATTAACCCCCATTTTACCGGATACAGTGATGGAACGCTCCCAATGGCAAGCCCAACTCGACAGTTTGACCGAACCTTACGATTTAATGGCAGATGCGGGGAATTTAGGCGCAACGGTTACAGATATCCTCGCGATCGCGCAGCAACAATGGCAAGCAGGCGATCGCCCCCACTGGTCTGAAGCTTTGCCTTACTACGGTCAAAATCCCGTGGATTAGTTATTAGTTTTTAGTTGTTTGCTCAAATTTTTAGGGTTTCAGCTTATCTCGAATTCCCGTTAGCACCAGTAGAGTCCAAACTTGCTTGATTTAGTTTAATTTAAAGGTAAAATAATTTCAAAAGCCGTGCCGTTTCCCGGTTGCGATCGCCATTTTAATTTGCCCCCATGTTTAGCAGTTACAATTTGATAACTTAGAGCTAAACTGGTTTCTTTTGTCGAGCGCAGATCGAGGGTCAAAGAATCTTGTAATTGCTGCTGTAATTCTGGGGATAAACCCGGACCATTATCGGCAATTTCGATCGAAACAAAACGCCGATCCTCAGACTCAGATTTTATTTGAGTTGTGATTGTAATTGTCGGTTCGGAAGGAGTCGCGATCGCCTTATGAGAATGCAAGCGATCTTGCCATTCTTGTCGTATCGCTGATTCTAACAAAGTTTGAACCGCTTCAATTGAAATATTCATAAAAACCTGGGATAATTTGCCAATATAACAAGTAACGGGGGGCAAAGAACCATAATTTTTGACAATTTTAATTTTACGGCTGAGGCGACTTTTCAACAGTAAAATAATGCCATCCAAACAAGCGTGAAGATCGGCAGGTTTGGGATAAATGTCGTCAACATGGCAAAAATTCTGAAGACTCAACGCCAACTCTTTTAACCGTTTAGCCCCAGTTGCAATACTATTAACGGCTTTCGGAAAATCATCGCGGACATACTCCCACTCCAACTCTTCTTGCAATTCTTGGATATCTGCGGGCGTTTCAGAAAATAACGTCTCGTAACTTTCTAGTAATTCGATTAAACTTGTGCTGTAACTTTCTAAATGACTTAAATTCCCCCAAACAAATCCTACCGGATCGAGAATTTCGTGAGCCAAACCATCGACTAAACGGCCTAAACTCGCCATCTTTTCACTTTGAATCATTTGGGCTTGACTGTGTTCGTAACGCACTTGAGATTCGATGCCGCGAATTTGCCAAGCTGCTAAGTTCAATTGTCCAAAATCCAACAATTTGTAAGTTGTCGCAGTGGTTTGTACAATTGCTGGATCGGGAATGAGATAGGAAGCCCGTTGGAAAACGCGCTGTGCTGCCGCTAAAATCCGCATCTGCCCTGGTAAAACTAAAATATCGGGTCGGACATAGCTGTACAGTACATAAAGGGGTTCGTGGACAAATAACTCCAAACTGTGGGGAATCAAAAAATATTCGAGAAATTGTCTGCGAGATACAGCCCCGATAAACTCATCCTCGCGATTTAAAACAGCCCCAGGAAGTAGCGGGTAGCGGGTGAAGGCATCCGCCAAAACCGAGCTAGGTTGGTGAATATCCAGGGTAAACTCGTACAGGGGAAGTTCGAGCAGTGTCGAATCGAGATCGAGATCGCGATCGCACTCCTGAGACAACCGAGGAATTGGCAATTCAGAACTAAATTCGTTCTGCATAGATCGTTGGAGAAAATACTAAAAAGTGGTCGCGATCGCTTGTACCGGACAAGTAGAAATACACTGTTCGCAAACCACACAACGCGATCGCTCAAATTGGAGTTTGAAGGTTTCTGGCTCTAGCGTCAAAGCCATCGTCGGACACACCCCCGTACATAATCCACAGTCTACACAAATCTCCTCATCAATGGCAATTTCGCGACTGGCTAGAGACACCTGGATATGTTGCGATCGCATCCAATCTATCGCTGCATCAATTTCATCAATATCTCCTTGCAATTCTACGACTAATTTTCCGACTTGATTCGGTGCAACTTGAGCGCGAATAATATTAGCAGCAACATTAAAATCTTTTGCCAAGCGATAAGTTACAGGCATTTGCACTGTGCGTTGGGGAAAAGTTAAAGTAACTCGTTTTTTCATTATTTAGTTATTGGTTATTGGTTACTTGTCACAACCTGATGACTGTTAACTGAATTAATGGCTCATTGTACCGCTCAAAAGTTCTTGATGAAGTAAGGCGCGATCGCGTAAAAACAGCAGGCGATCGCGAGATATACTTTCACCATTAACATACATTTCTAACCACGCTTTACTCATCATAACGGGGTCATCAGGAAGACTCTTCAAATCCCATCCTGGTATATCCAAATCAGCCATTAATTGCTCAATTTTAGGATCGTAACTCAAAGCCCAACAGCGACATCGTGCAGCCGCCGCCATAATTAAACTATGCAAACGCATTCCGATGGCCATTTCTACCCCTTCATAAACCCCACGCAATTCAGCCGGATCGGTTAACTGTAAAACTTGATATTTTCCGGGTAATTGAGCCGCGATACTTTGAGCAATTTCTAGGTCTTGAGATAATTGAAAAGGAACGAGTAGAAAATAAGCCTGAGTTGCTTTTTGTAACTGTACCAAAGCCGTTGTTAAAACTTGCAATCGTTGCGACGTTAGAGAAGAATGCGATCGCAAATTAACCGCAATCCGAGGCGCAGGTAAATCGCCCAATCCCGGCACAACTTTTGGGGCTAAAGTCCACACCGGATCGGGGGCTAAAAGGGGCTGCAATCCCCAACCCTTAAGCAATTCTGCCGAAGCGCGATCGCGTACACTAATCGCCGTACATCCGGCTAAAACTCGCTGCGTGAGAGACTGGGTGAAACGACGTTTAAGCGGCCCAATTCCTTGGGCCCAAGCAATCGTTTGTAAGCCTTGTTGTTGCGCCAGAGCCATCAATCCCGCATAATAAATCGGGCTTAAAATGCTAGTCGTATCCTGCATCAAACTCCCGCCCCCCCAGATAAAATAATCGCTACCCTTGAGAGCTTGTATTATGGGGAAAGCCGATTTGCGATCGCAACTTTCAACGCGGTAACGTTCGTAAGTTTCTCGAGGATTGCCCGACAAAACAATGGGTTGAATATTATCTGGAAGTTGTTGTAATAATGTTGCTAATAATGCCTCATCTCCCCCATTTCCTTGTCCATAATAGCCACATAAAATTGCTCGTTTTGCCATGAGTTATTAACTACTAATACTTAATACTGCTTTAACGCCCGTTCAATATCGCGCTTAGTTTGACGAGCCTTCAGAGTTTCTCGTTTGTCGTAAAGTTTCTTGCCTTTCCCTAGCCCCAAACTAACTTTTACCCAACCCCCTTTAAAATACATTTTTAGAGGCACTAAAGTCAGGCCTTTTTGTTCGAGTTTACCTACTAATTTGCTGATTTCGCGGCGTTTGAGTAACAACTTACGGGTACGCTTGGGGTCGTGGTTGAAAAACTGGCCGCTGGCTTGATAAGGAGAAATATGAGCATTAAGCAGCCAAACTTCTCCACCCCGTATTAAGCCGTAAGCATCTTGAAGATTGATTCGACCTGCACGAATGGATTTGACCTCTGTTCCGGTGAGGGAGATTCCAGCTTCGTAGGTTTCTAAAATTTCATATTGAAAGCGGGCTTTACGATTATCCGCAATAATTTTAATACCGCTATTTTTTTCTCCCATTGACTCCTCTGTAATTTTCTATACTTTTTCTATTTTAGAGTTACAGACTGGCAACAAAACTGACTCAAGGGGGTTTTCCGGGAAAGGTTGTTTAATTTAGCACATCAGGGATAGCACCTCAACCACTGCGTAAAATATCTTGTTTACTTTGATAATTGCCCCATCATTAAGCAAAAATATGAGTTGGACTATCTGGATTGTTGGCTTGGTGTGCTTCTTTTGTATTTCCTTGAGTATACGAACCTTTCGGCGCGATCGCTCTGGGTGGGAACAACTGGGAGGATGGCCGGGAATTAGCCTCGGTATCGCTATCGTTTCGGGGGTTTTATTTTGGGTTTGGCCTCAGGGAAGTGGCATTATCAGCTTGCTGTTATGGGGGTTTGGGATTATTTTACCTATTTGGGGTTGGCAACAATTGTACGAGGCGATCGCGCAACAGCATTACGATCGCGCCCTCACTTGGGCTAAAATATTACCCTGGCTGCACAGGGGTGATGGTTGGCGGCACTTTCCCCAAACTTTAAGGCAACTCAAGCAGGAAATTTCCCCCCGATATTTACCCCGTGCTTCGCGTCCGCTACCCCCCTTAAGCCTCAGCTTGCTTCAGTATCGCCTGGTTGCTCGTGTTTATAGTCGCGAGGCTCGTTGGCTCGATCTCCACACTTGGTTGACGGAAGTGCAATCGCCGTTGATTTGGAATGATGACCCGGTGTTGCGTTTATGTTCTCTGCGGGTGTTGGGAGAAATTAATAAAATTGAACAATTGCTGTGGGAAATTCACCATCTGGAAACCCAGCGACAGTTCCGAGGCGATCGCGTTTTTCTCAATCAAGCTCGTTTATTGGGTTTTGCTTTTTGCGGTCAAACTGATAATCTCGAAAAAACTCTGCAAGAATTAAAACCATTTCCTCAGCAAAAAGCCCAGTTTTGGCGACTGACTGCAAAAATTAGCCAAGGAGAAGATACGATCGACGATTTTCTCAATTTGAGTGATTCTGCTTCCCCAGAACTCAATAATGCTATTACTTGGCGCTTATCTCATCCTCCCCAAAAGTGCGATCGCGTTTTAGCTAATCCCATCGCTGCCCAAATTTTACAGGCGATTCAATCCCATCTCAACGAAGAAAAAACCTATAGTAATGCCTTGAGATTCAGCAAACGTTTTGCAAAAGCGACTTATGCCCTGATTTTATGTAATTCTCTGGTATTTAGCTGGCAATTTTTCACCCTGGATTCTTCTCACGCGGCCAATCTCTTGTTTTGGGGCGCACTTCAGCCAACAGCTTGCATTCAAGGTCAATGGTGGCGCATTATTAGTGCTAACTTTTTACATATCAACTCTTTACATTTAGCCGCAAATATGCTAGGGCTTTATTTATTTGGCCCCTTCGTCGAATTTAGCTTGGGGGTGTGGCGTTACCTAGGGCTGTATTTCCTCACGGGGATCGGTGCGATGGGATTGTACACCTGGATTAGCTTGCAAATCTCAGAAGGCGATCGCTTCCTCATGGGTGCATCTGCCATCGTTATGGGACTATTAGGGGCGATCGCGGCAATTCTACTCAAAGGATGGCTTTACGAAGCCAGCGCTCTCGCCCGTCGTCGTCTCCAATCAGTAATCATCCTGGTTGTATGTCAGTCTGGCTTTGACCTCATGATTCCCCAAGTCAGTATCTTAGCTCATCTTCTGGGGTTGGGGGTCGGCTTCGCGATCGCCCTCACCCTTCTCGCCATTTAAGTTTGCTCAACCACGGCAAACGAGATCGACAACGCAGCCAAACTCGTTGCCGCAATTTGACCGTCGCTACCACCGCGAATTCCGCTTCCCCGCGTTCCCACATCTCCCAACACATCATTAACCACCGCCAGGGGATTGCTCAAAACTACAGGCCCTTGCGCTTGTTCGCCTCTTGCCCTAGACAATTCTTGCAAACGAGATAACGCCGTCGTCATCGGTTGCGGACTCAGCAAAATTAAGACCTCTCCCGTTCCTGCTTCTTCTCCGATTAAGGTAAAAACATCGCCGCGATCGCGATCGGGAATTTTAATCTTGCTACGAGGCGGAATTTGCGTACTGGCTTGTAACTCCGCTTCCGACAAAGACTCTTGAAATTGATTGGGGAACAAAACGGTAATTTCCCCAGAACTATCAATGGCCAAAACACTGAGATACAAAGCTTGGTTTTCGTTATTTTCAACGTTAAAGAAAAACTGGTTACCAACACTCAAAGCTACCTGGGGATTGCGACTTGTTCCTGCTTTACACTCTTTCGGTCGATTGCAGCCCCGAACCGTGAAAGCCGTCCCCAGAATTTGGTTCCCTCTATTTTCAAGATTCATGGTTGCATTGACCGCGAGGGTGGAGGACTCAGCATTGAGAGTCAGTTTGATAACACGAGCAGCTAGTAAGCTTCGCAGTTTGGGGGTCAAACGGGCGATCGCACTCTCTACATTCTCCCTTACCGACCCAAAAGATTTCGGCACAACTTCCAACGCGGGGGAAAATAAGCCTATACTGCCCACAGGAAGGATTTCATCGCGATTTTCAGCCCGCAGTTGCTCTTGATATGCCTCACTCATGCGGCTGAGGATATAATGCACTTTTTCGGGATAGGGACGGGCTGCATTTTGGGCGGGAATCGCGTCAATGCGCTCTAAAGCTTGCAAACCCTCTTGAATCGTCGCTGTTTCGCTATCTAAGGTAGGATCGATCCCAATCCCCAAACGCCAATCGGGAGGAATGACTCGCGCTGTTTCTTGCAGTAATGTGCCGGGGGGAAGGTTGCTGGGAAGGGCGACTTTGGCAGTTAAGCCGTTGCGTTCGAGGAGTTGTAGTTGTTGACTTCCCCTGGTGTTGTTGGTGTTGTTCACGGGACTGAGCAAAGCCCCCGGACTAAAGGCTTCGAGGTTGTTGGGGTCAATCCCGCCTAACCAAACGGTGGCTTCGTTTTGAGAGACATTGAGAATCACAGCTTGGGCGGCACTTTTGATGGGATTGGTGAAGTAAACGGTGTTGCTGTCTGGGGCTTGGGGAGCAGTTTCGTAGAGGGGAGTTTGTTTATTGTTCAACGGTTCGATTCTTTCTTGCAGTAAAGAAATGGCCTCGGATACTTCCCCAGTTTCCTGCCACAAATATTGCGTGAGTAAAAAGCTAAACGCCCCGGCATAAAAGTCCTCAAAGCGGTAATCGGCGGCAAGTTGGGAGCGTTGGGCTGACGCGATCGCGACTCCGGCGGCAATCCCCTCTTCTCGTCGTTCTTGGAATTGGGCAGGTGTCCAACCGATTTGACTCAGAAGCTGCTCTTGGAGGGCAAATTCGGCATCGCTGGCGCGTTTTCCGGCTTGAGCCGACCTTACCCGTACTTCGCCCCTGATACCCCCCCCAGAATGACAGCTATCGAGTACAGAAGTAACGTTTTCGGTTTTTTGACCGAGGGCGTATAGAAGCAAAAATAAAGTCTGTCCCATAATATCGCGGACAACTCCGGTTTCAGTGGCGCGATCGTCTGCCGGGACAAAGGTACTGTTATAAGGGTAGTTGGGGTCAAGGGGAGAGGGATCGATTACCTCTGAACCGTGACCGGAAAAATGAAATACTACGACATCGCCAGTTTGAGCTTGTTTGATGAGATGCTCTTGGAAGGTTTCGATAATATTGTCGCGACTGGCTTGGGTATCGGTGAGGGTGACAATATCGGCGGGGTTGAAGCCAAAGCGAGCAATTAGCAGGTTTTTCTGTAACTCTACATCGTTGGCACAGCCATAGAGAGGAAAGAAGCGATCGCTACGGGGATATTCGTTAATGCCGACGAGTAATGCCAACTTGCGCGGCGTATTTTGGGCTAAAACCCGTCCATATTGCTGAGATTGCTGTAAAAAGCGAGTTTGACTCAAACCGATAGTAGCTAGGGTTGAGCCAGCAAATTGTACAAAGTGACGACGTTTCATAGCTTTCTTGCTTGCTGTAAAGGTTTGAGGAATATACCCTGCGGACGCGATCGCGTATTTCTACCCAATTGTACTCTCATCATCTCTCCCAACAATTTCTCGCACTCGATAAATCGGGCGATTTTGGGATTCGTGATAAGTTCGCATCAGTAATTCTCCCAGTAACCCAATGCTAAACATTTGCACCCCGGTCAAGATCAAAATGGCGACTAAAATTAGTAAAGGGCGATCGCCAATATCTCGATCTAAACCGAATTTAACGTAAGTCAAATAACACCCCAAAATTGTTCCCAATACGGTGGTGATAATGCCTAACATTCCGAAAACGTGCATGGGTCGCGTCAGGAATTTCCGCATAAAATACACGGTGAGTAAGTCCATCACAACGCGAAAAGTACGACTTAAACCGTATTTACTACTGCCGTATTGTCGCGCATGATGGCGCACGGGTAACTCAGCAATCCTTGCCCCTTCGATAAAGGCTAATGCAGGCAAAAAACGGTGCAATTCGCCGTATAGATTCATATCTGCCACTAATTCAGCCCGATACGCTTTGAGAGTACAGCCGTAATCGTGGACTTTCACCCCAGTAATTTGACCGATTAACCAATTGGCAATTTTTGAGGGCAATAAGCGGGTGAGGGCGGCATCTTGACGGTTTTTGCGCCAGCCACTCACGAGATCGTAGCCTTCGTTGATTTTATCGAGGAGTTGGGGAATATCGGCAGGATCGTTTTGTAAGTCGCCGTCAAGGGTGATGATAATTTTACCGCGAGCATGATTGAATCCAGCGGCCATAGCAGGAGTTTGACCGTAATTGCGTCTTAGCAAGATTCCTCGCAAGCAGGAATGAGTCTGGGCGTATTTTTTCAGCAGTTCTGCCGAACCGTCCCTCGAACCATCATCAATACACAGGATTTCGTAGTTGAGATTGAGGGTTTCGAGGTGAGTGGTGAGGGTTTCGATCAGTCTGGGAAGACTTTCGATTTCGTTGTAAATGGGGACGACAATGGAGAGATCGAGAATTGTGGTTTGACGAATTGGGAAGGTTAGTTCAGTCATCAGTATTTTGGGCAGCTTTTTCAGTTATCAGCCTCTAAGGGGCAGTAGTTTTGGGCAGTAGGTATTGGGCAGTAGGTATTGGGCAGTAGTTTTGGGCAGTAGGTATTGGGCAGTAGGTATTGGGCAGTAGTTTTG
>JAWQFT010000069.1:12797-28163 GCA_035968055.1 Jaaginema sp. PMC 1080.18
GGGCAGTAGTTTTGGGCAGTAGGTATTGGGCAGTAGGTATTGGGCAGTAGTTTTGGGCAGTCGGCAATCGGGGGGAAATGGGATTTATGCCCCTCTTCCCACTCTTCCCCCTCTCCCCACTCTCTCCCCTCTTTCAACTCTTAAGGGCTTCAAATCCCCAAGCGAGCAACGCACCTAGGGCTTCGGCTAGGGTGTTAATCAGACGATATAAGGCAACGCTCCCTAAGACAATCCCTGGGGTAAAAGTATCCCCCAAAAGAGCGATCGCGGTACTTTCAAAGATACCAATTCCTCCAGGCGCACCGGGAACAATTAAGCCTAAAACCCAAGCGGCACTAAAAGCACTGAAGAGGGGTAAAATTTGCTGAGAATTAATCGTTGTTATCGCCAACATGATGCAATAAAATCCCGCACCGCGACAGAGTAAAAAAAGGAGTTCTCCTAGCAAGGAGAGAAGGGGATAGCATTTGAGAGTGGGCGATCGCGTGGGGGCATCGTTTTTGAGCTTGAGACGGGTTAAAAACTGTAAAATAGGGTTTAACCCTTGAGGATGGATCGTTAAGGCGATCGCAGCCCCTAAGAGTAGCTGATACAGCCAATATGAAGTGGGGTAGGCTAAGGCGATAATTAAGCCAGCAATGGCCATGAGCAGGGTTTCGAGGAAGATACTGACAGTGGCGCAATCCCAAGGAATTTGCTGCTGTTGAGCGGCTTTAATGCGACCGTAAAAGTGCCACATATTGCCGGGTAAATATTTAGCAATATTGGTTTTGAGATAAACTCGAATTGCCCAAGTGGAGGACACGGGACGATCGAGTTGTGCGAGTATTTTTCCCCAAACCCATCCCGACCAAGTATGAGCGATTAAGATGATAACAGTGGCGATCGCGAGTTTTTGCCAACTTCTTGCATCTAAACGAATCGCGATCGCTTGTTGCCAGTTTTCTTTGAGTGTTGCCAATAGAAAAAATAACACGCTTCCTAAAATTAAAAAGCGCCAACTTCGTCGGCATAAAAGGGCAATTTTCCGGGTAAATACGGTCATTGCTTCAATAAAATAACTCAAAGAAGGTTATCGCCAGCATTATAATTTATAACGGCTCAAAACAGAGTTTTATTTTACCTTTCACCTGCGCTTTTGCGAAATCTTTATGGCAAGTTTTAAAAAACGTTGGCTGTATTTTAAGATTTTTCTCGTCATCCTAATTATCTTAGGAGTCTTTTTGCGGTTTTATAACTTGGATCGTAAAGTTTATTGGTACGACGAAGCTTTTACTTTGCTACGAGTTTCGGGCTATACTCGCAGCGAATATCTGGATGAAGCGTTTCAAGGAAATACAATCTCAACGATTGATTTACAACAGTATCAGCAAGTCGTCCCTGAAAAAAATTGGCAAGATACTCTTCGTAGTTTGTCTGAAGATGTCCACCCCCCTCTGTATTTTTTGTTAACTCGCGGTTGGTTGCAATTTTGGGGTAATCCGATTACAGCGACTCGTAGTTTAACTGCCTTATTTGGTGTTTTAGCTTTCGGGGGTTTTTATTGGCTGTGCCGCGAGCTTTTTCGGGATAGTTTTGTGGCGTTACTGGGATTAGGAGTTTTTGCGATTTCACCGTTTCATATTCTCTATGCCCAAGAAGCTCGAATGTATAGTTTACTAACCCTAGCTATTGTCTTTACCAGTGCGTCTTTATTACAGGCATTACGGCAAAATCATAAAGGTAATTGGCTAGTTTATATTATGAGTTTAATCTTAGGATATTATAGTCATTTATATTTCATTTTTTTCGCGTTTAGTCAAGTTGTTTATGTCGCAATTCAACAGAAATTCAAATTTACTAAAGCTGCCCGAAGTTTTGCGATCGCTTTTACTTTAGGAAGTTTAGCTTTCTTACCTTGGCTTGTTGTCATCTTCTCGAATTTAGCCAAAATTGATAAGATTACATCCAGCGCTCAAAAATCTGTGGCAACAACGGTAATCATCAAAGCGTTAGTAGCCAACTTGGGTCAAGTTTTTATTGATGTGGGCTTGGGAACGTATTTCGCACCTTTGGTTTTAGTTTTAGTTTTGTATGCGTTTTATTATTTAATTCGTTACGCTCCTAATTCAACTTGGCAATTTATTGTGGTTTTAGTCGGAATTAATGCGGCTGCGATTATTTTACCCGATCTCATTTTGGGAGGACAAGGATCGACGCGATCTCGTTATTTCATTCCCTGTTATATTGGGATAGAAATTGCTGTCGCTTACCTCATCGTACTCAAGCTTAAATCTCGTCGTCAAATTTCTCAATATGTGGGACTTATTTTAGCTGTGTTTGTATTTGGGGGAGGCTTTATTTCTGATGGGATTTCTGCTCAATCTGAGGTATGGTGGAATAAGGGACACAGCCGCTATAACTTAGAAATTGCTCGGATTATTAATCAAACCGAACAGCCTTTAGTTTTGAGCGATATTTACTCTCTCAATCCGATTGATTTTTTGGCTTTAAGTCATTACCTCAAACCTGATGTACAGTTCCGTTTGGGAGAAATGGGCGATCGCGAATTACAAAACTTCCCCTTAGATGCAAATCTCTTTGTCTATAATCCTTCTCCTCAAATGCGCGAAAGTTTAGAAAAATATTATCAAGTCCAACCCTTTCAACACCATATAAAATTATTACGTTTAAAATCTCATGCTAACTCCAGTTCAGCCAATTCTGAATAAAGCTTTACATCTTGTCGATATTACTACATCAGAAGCTTTAACTTTACTGCAACAAACTGATTTGCAAGCGATTGAAGAAATTTGTCAAGCTGCTGATACTCTGCGACAAAAACAAGCAGGGGAAACGGTAACTTATGTCATTAACCGTAATATCAATTTTACCAATATCTGCGAGCAACATTGTAACTTCTGTGCTTTTCGTCGCGACAGTAATCAAGACGGTTCGTATTGGCTAGATTGGCAACAAATCCTTGAGAAAACTACGGATGCAGTGCGTCAAAATGCTACAGAAATTTGTATGCAGGGGGGACTGAATCCAGAGGCAAAAATTAACGGTAAATCCCGCGATTATTATCTCAAACTCATTGCTACTATTAAAAATGCCTTTCCCGAAATCCACCTCCACGCTTTCTCCCCTCAAGAAATTCAATTTATCGCGAGGGAAGATAAGATTAGTTATGCTGAAGTAATTACGGCGTTAAAACAAGCCGGACTCGACTCCATGCCAGGAACAGCCGCCGAAGTTTTAGATGATAAAGTAAGGCAAGTTATCTGTCCCGAAAAGATCAACTCTGCTACTTGGCTAGAAATTATTGAAACCGCACATCAACTGGGAATTAATACTACCAGTACCCTCTTATCCGGGCATATCGAAACTCCGCAACAGCAAATTTCTCACCTGGAAAAATTGCGACAACTACAACAAAAAGCGATGCAAAAACAATATCCTGCCCAGATTACCGAGTTTATTATTCTACCCTTCGTCGGTCAAGAAGCGCCCCCCAGTTTACGGCGTAGAGTCGGACGAGATCAACCCGTTTTAGCTGATGCTTTACTACTAACTGCTGTCGCGCGAATTTACCTGGGAAATTGGATTAAAAACCATCAACCCAGTTGGGTCAAACTCGGTCTAGAAGGCGCACAAAAAGCCCTACAATGGGGTTGTAATGATATTGGTGGTACATTAATGGAAGAACATATTACCACGATGGCAGGGGCGCAGGGAGGCACTTGTATGACTCCAGCACAATTACAAAGCGCGATCGCGTCTCTTAATCGTCCTTTTCAAGAAAGAACTACACTGTATCAAAAAGTATTGCTACAGCCAAAAGTTAGGATGTTTTGATACAAGATTAGCCCTCACCCCAACCCCTCTCCCACGGGAGATGGGCTGATTTTTTTAGGAAGTTAAGTTGGGTGTTGTTAGCGTAGCGTAACGCACCGAAACAAAAGCATTTGAGTCGTTTCAACTATTCCTCAAACGGTGGGTTACGACGGATAGCTAGATTGCAGTTATAGCTTATGTTTTAGCCGCCTAACCCACCCTACTGGCGTGACTTTCACGGAATAGAAAATAGATGGAAATTACTATATTTTAGGAAGTAACTCGGTGAAGGGCGATCGCGATCCCAATTTGAACCAGAGGTGGCAGCAAAATGGTATTCCAACACAATAAAAGCGACTCTAATACCTCTGGGATCAACCAATTCGTTACCGTTTGACCTAAGTATAACCAGCCCAAACCTAAGTTAAACAGCAGCAACAAACCAGCCGCAGCAATAGGAACAAAAATCAATACCAAGCCTATACCGGGGGCTGAAATGCCTTTTGCACGATCCCTTTGCGCGAGGACTTTAAGGAGTGCTACAGTTCCCACAATGATAGCTCCTACGATCGCGATCGCAACTCCTTGTCCGATTAGTAAACTCAGAGTTTGTCGAGTCTGAAGAAAACTACTCCACAGCAGTAAAGGGACGAAAATAAGGCTCGCGATCGCCCATGTTCCCCAAAGCCAATGTAGACTATTCTGGAGGGTGTTTGGGGCTGGAGGGGAATGTCTAACTCGCTGTAAAAAAATACTCAATATTACTAAACTACCACCAATTAGCCACGCTACCCCCGGCACAACGGCGGGATTCAAGCTAATACCAACCGCACTAATACTCAGAATCGCCAATGAGAGAAGTACCAAAAGCCAGTTGACATTACGCTGAAAGAGGTCAAATCGTCGAAATTTGAGAATAACTCCAGTAACGAATCTGATTACACTACCGAGTGTTATTAGTTGTAGCAAAAGGTTTGGTATCACCACGGTTTTCCAAGCTCGCGTATAGGATCAAAAGTAGCTGTTATGACTTTGTAATCCCGATAAACTCCAAGAAATTCGCGATCGCCTTCTGCAAATCTTGCCTGGAAAAATTGAGTAGAGAAGCAATCCCCAAAGCAATTAAAATAATACCAATCAAAAAATTACTATCATATAAATACAACCCTACCAAAACCACAAAATAAGGCGTAATAATTTGGCTGATTTTGGCAGTAATTGTAACCACTTCTGGCTGAGAAGCATCTGTTAAAGAAACCTTACTTTCCGGTGGACGCACAATATCTTGTCCCGTGATGGTTTCCCAAGTTTGATAATCGCTTTTTTGTTCTTCCGTCATGGATATTGCCTTAACTTCAACAACAATTTTAGGCAAATAATAACCCAATTCCTGCGATCGCGAGACATACTCCACCTAATGCCCTTCCCGTAATACGATCGCCCTGCAAAGCAGCTAAGGGTAACACAAACAAAGGACTCGTCGAAGCCAGGGTTTGAGCGACTCCTGCGGGGGCATATTTCAAGCCCGTTTGTTGCAGCCAAATCGCCAAATGCGTCCCGATGAGCGCCGCTACTGCCAACAATCCTAACACTCGCCACGACCATTGTATGGCAAGAAACTCTCCTTGGCGACCTTGCAGCATAATGAGTAACAGCGCGATCGCGACTCCGGCACTAATCCGCAGTAAACTACTCCATAACGGACTAATTACTGTATCCAACAAGGCTGTACGGGACAAAACCGCCCCTGTCGCTTGGGCTAACTCCGCCAAAATCCCCCAGAATACCCCTACCTTCAGATTACGGGCTGCAATGACATTCTGGGGCGATCGCTCGGTAATCACCCAAGCCACCCCCGTCACCGTCAAAAAAATGCCTCCCCAAGACTGTAATGTGAGTTGTTCGTTGAGGAAAATAGCCGCCAATAAAGCCGTCAAGGGAGGGGCTAAAGTTTCGAGTAATAATGTCCGTCTTGCCCCCAAATGCTTCAGGGTATTAAAAAACGCCGTATCGCCTAAACCAATGCCAATTGCCCCACTAGCCAGGAGAAATAACATCGGTGTGAGAGGTAAAGGGATAACTTCACCCTTAAAAATAATAATCGTCAAACCAATTGACGCGATCGCCAATATCCCCTTAATCGCATTGAGAATCAACGGCGCAATTGTAATCCCTACTCTACCGTAAATCACCGTCGCGATCGCCCACAATATTGCCGTGCTTAAAGCTGCAATTTCTCCTCTATAATTTGTCATATTTTAACAAACAACTAATAACAAAAAGCCAATAACCAATACAAAAAATAACTCGCGATCGCGCTAACTATAAAACTAGCTTAAAACGCGATCGCGAATTACACGCATCGGATTCAGTTTTTTTTAAAACAAATATCCTCGATTTGCCAAACTTACCCTAACGGATGGAACAGCAAATCGGGATAAAAACGATTGAATTCAATCAAGATTCCCGCCGTCACAGTCAATAAAACCATAATCAAAACTGGCGCAGTGGAAAGGAACTTTGTCAAACCTTCCATAGTTGAAAATTCTCCCAATAAGTAAACAACAAACAGCAAAAACTAACGGGGGGAAGTCGGAACTTCATTATTGGGGACAATTAACTGACCCGAAGTAAATTCCCCAACTGCCGCTAACGGCCAAATAAAGCCACCGATCATTTTTGAAACCGCTAAAGGCACATCGATGACAATTTCTTTTTGTTCGGCATCTTTGCCTTTCTTAATGTCAATTAAGTAAGCTCGACCAACCCAACCAATCCAGCCAGCAATGTACAAGAACAAAATGCTCGGAATGATAAAATCGCCCAAATGAGACCAGCGACCATCAACAATGAGGTGAGGCAGTCCTTCCGGGCCGCAGAGGGCTTCAGCATAACGCTCTGCCCGTTTTTGCCCCGAAGCTGGGTCATCGGTGGTGTTACGGAAGTTTTTCGCCCGTTGTTGAAAAGCAGTAGATTCACTGCAAGGAGTCAGTCCCGCTACGCCATCACCCGCCATTGCTGGAGGAGCAAAGTTAAACCAGAGCGTAACGACCAGGATTAAAGCCAACAGCTTTCGCATAGAATTGTAATTTCCTTTTGTTACAAAACAATAAGTTTTATGTACAAAAGTTCGGAAGAATCTAATGTACATCGATGCAATCTTATCTCTGACTGGTGACTTCAGTAAAGATTAAATTACTAAAAGTATAGTTTTTTGAATTAATAGAGTAAAAAATGCCTGTTGTTTTAGCTATTGAAACCAGTTGCGACGAAACAGCCGTTGCGATTGTAAATAATCGTAAAGTTTTGAGCAGTGTGGTGGCTTCCCAAATTGAAGTCCATCGTCCCTACGGCGGTGTTGTGCCTGAAGTCGCGTCTCGCCAGCATCTCGAAATTATCAACGACTGTATCGACCAAGCCCTCACGGAAGCCCAACTCACCTGGGACAAGATTGACGGCATTGCGGCGACTTGCGCCCCCGGTTTGGTTGGGGCTTTACTCGTGGGGGTAACGGCGGCTAAAACCTTAGCTCTGCTGTACGCTAAACCCTTCCTGGGCATCCATCACCTCGAAGGCCATATCTACGCCAGTTACCTCAGCGAACCGGACTTACAACCGCCGTTTATGTGCTTGTTGGTGTCGGGGGGGCATACGAGTTTGATTCGCGTCAAAGGTGGGGGCGATTATCAAACCCTCGGCAGTACCCGCGACGATGCGGCAGGGGAAGCTTTTGATAAGGTGGCTCGTTTGCTGGATTTGGGCTATCCGGGGGGGCCTGCCATTGATAAAATTGCCAAACAAGGCAATCCGAAAGCCTTTCCTTTGCCTGAAGGTCGGATTTCTCTCCCTGAAGGTGGGTATCACCCTTACGACTGTAGCTTTAGCGGCTTAAAAACGGCGGTATTGCGCTTGGTGGAGAAGCTTAGGGTTGAATCGTCAGATTTGCCTGTCGCGGACATTGCAGCGAGTTTTCAGGACACTGTGGCGAAGGCACTCACGAAGCGGGCGATCGCCTGTACCTTGGATAACAATCTCGATACCATTGTTGTCGGGGGGGGTGTTGCGGCTAATAGTGCTTTGCGATCGCGTCTCCAAAGTGCCGCCCAACCCCACGGCATTCAAGTCTATTTCCCGCCCTTACGCTGGTGTACCGATAATGCGGCCATGATCGCGGCAGTCGGATGCGATCGCCTTGGGCAAAATCAAACCTCTCCCTTGAGTTTGGGCGTTCAATCGCGCTTGGATGTTACCGACGCGATCGCGCTTTATGCTCAACACTAACCTGCTCGCTGCCCCAATTCCTCATTTAGTCGTCAGAAGCACAGTTGTCTGGCGATTAATCGTTACAATAAAATAAAGATGAGGTTGTCCCGGGGCAACCTTTGCTGTTTTCACTTTTTCTTAAATCGTTTAACAAATTCAACTTATATGGAATCTAGTGGCTCTCCGGCCAATGCGTCCGAACCTCCGAATCACAGGTGGGCTAGAGCGATTGGGACAGCAATCGCGATCGTTACCCTAACTGTACCGACGCTGGCTATTGCCTATTACTCCTCCAGCAATAACCGAATGCCTTTGCTCCCGCCGCCCTATTCCGTTCGCACTTCTCGCAGTTGAGCGATCGCAGCAGCACAATATTCTGTTGAAAATGTCAAGGTTTAACAACATTAACCCCCCAATAACAATCCAAGTCCTGCAAAAAACCTAGAAATACTAAGGTAAAACTACGCCTGAATTAAATGCCAATGGTATCATCAGGGCGGCGACGTTTATCTAGTTAAGGTAAAAATTATGACACAAGCACCTGTATCTCCTGCGGTGCTGGTTATTCTAGATGGCTGGGGTTATCGAGAAGCAGCCGAAGCAAACGCCATTAATCTGGCACAAACGCCAGTCATGGACAGTTTGTGGCAGGCTTATCCGAGAACCCTGATCCAGACCTCTGGGAAGTATGTCGGCTTACCCGATGGTCAAATGGGTAACTCAGAAGTGGGTCATCTTAATATTGGGGCCGGACGCATTGTCCCTCAAGAATTAGTACGCATTACTGATGCCGTAGAAGACCGCTCCCTCTTGCGGAATCCAGCGTTAGTCGATGTTTGTCGGCAAACCAAGGCCGCAGGGGGCAAACTACATCTCATTGGTTTATGTTCTGAAGGGGGCGTACATTCCCACTTAACGCATCTATTTGGCTTGTTAGATTTAGCACAGTGCCACAACCTGGAAGATGTTTGCATTCATGCCATTACTGATGGCCGGGATACAAACACCACAGAAGGCATCAAAGTCATGCAGGCTATTACCGACCAGATCGAGAAAAAAGGTGTAGGTCGGATTGTGACAATTAGCGGTCGTTATTACGCGATGGATCGCGATCGCCGTTGGGATCGCGTGCAAAAAGCCTACGAGGTAGTAACCAGCGATGGTGAAGGGGATGGTCGCAGTGCGATCCAAGTGATGGAAGACTCTTATAGGGCCGACATTACTGACGAATTCGTCTTACCCACGCGCATTGCTCCAGGGAAAATTGCCGCTAACGATGGCGTAATTTTCTTCAACTTCCGACCCGATCGCGCTCGTCAACTGACAGCCGCGTTTGTGAAGGCGGATTTTGACGGTTTTGAGCGCGAAAAGCTCGATCCCCTGCATTTTGTCACCTTTACACAATACGACGCGACTTTACCCGTGAGTGTAGCCTTCGAGCCGCAAAATCTCACCAATATTTTAGGGGAAGTGATTGCCCAACACCATCTCAAACAGTTGCGGACGGCGGAAACGGAAAAATATCCCCATGTGACTTACTTTTTCAATGGCGGTTTAGAAACCCCTTTTGAAGGAGAAGACCGGGAATTGATCCCCAGTCCCCAAGTCTCGACTTACGACAAGCAACCCGCTATGTCTGCTAAAAAAGTGACGGATGTGGCTTGCGACGCGATCGCGAAAGGCATTTATTCCCTCGTGGTTATCAACTACGCTAACCCCGATATGGTGGGTCACACGGGCAATCTGGAAGCCGCTATACAAGCCATCGAAACCGTCGATACTTGTTTGGGGCGTTTACTCGAAACAGCTAACAAAAAAGGCGGTACTGTCCTGATTACTGCCGATCACGGTAACGCTGAGTATATGCGGGATCGCGAGGGCAATCCTTGGACAGCCCACACCACCAACCCCGTACCTTTTATTGTGGTGGAAGGGGAAGGTTTAAAAATTCCGGGCTTCGGGACGGATGTTCAGTTACGCGAAGGCGGTTGTTTGGCTGATATTGCCCCAACCCTGCTGCAACTGTTGAACTTACCGCAACCTCCGGAAATGACGGGTAAATCTTTGTTCGCACCCGCCGAGTTTGATGTGAAGAAAAATCGAACCCCCGTGCGAATCGCGTTATAAAACCATGAAATTGCTATCGTTAGGGGAATGTTAACCAGCATTCTCCTTTTTTACGGAAAATTTAGCTAAATTCTACTGGTGAAATAATGCCATCTTCGCTAATACGCAACCAACGCCCTCGCCAATAAACGCGATCGCCATAAGCCCCCAACAGCCATACCCCAAAGCTCAACAGTTCCCGTAAAGGTAACGCCCACAGCCACAAAAGTAATGCCTGGGCTTGCATCCGCTCGGCAGCTAGGATAACTTGCCATAAGCGACACAGCCAAGTTAACCCCATCAGCCCCACCGACCAAGGGGCAAAATGAGTGAGAAACAACAACGGCAAGCCATACAGCGTACCGTAACACAACGCGATGGTATAGTATTGTGCGCCGCGATTATAACGAATCGTCCTCGCCCAGCGCAGTTCCCGTTGATACACAGCCCCTAGGGTTTCTGTTCCCGTGTCCGACTCTAGGACATAGCGGGACAACTCGACGCGATAGCCCGCTTGAGCGATGCGTTTGCCTAAATTGTAGTCCGACCCAATGCGGTTGAGATGTAAGCCCCCACTGGCATTGAGGGTGCTACTTCGAGTGGCCATGGTGACTCCTACCGCAAATTTTACCCCGCCATCCAGCCAACGAGCGAGTAAGGCGCTGGGAATAAAGTCGAAACATCGCCCAAAAGCCGCCATTGCTGCCCCTAGGGACTGAGGATTGCGCCCTGTGAAGGCACAAGTGACCAAACCGACGTTAGGGTCGGCTAGAGGCGCGATCGCGGTGCGAATATATTGGGAATGTACCCGGATATCGCTGTCTACAAAAATGAGAGTCTCGTATTGGGCGGTTTCGAGGAGGTAACTGAGGGTACTGTCTTTGTGGTTAATGCCTCTGGGAGATAAGCCGGAAAAGAAGCGGGTATGGGGGTATTTGGCGGTTAATTTTTCTAAAAGGGGAATGGCGGGGTCGTCGGTATCTCTTAAGCCGAATAGCACTTCGTATTGCGGGTAATCTTGCTCGCACAAAGATGACCAGTTGGCTTCGGCACCGGGATCGAGGCCGCAGGCGGGAACGAGAATGGAGACGGGGGGTGTATAATCTGTTGGGGTTTTGTCGGAGGTACGAAAGAATTTTTGGGTGGCAATGATACAAGCCAGATAGAAGAAAATAGAAGCAATTATCGCGATCGCGCAGAGGATTTTTAGCCCGATAAACATTACTTTCTAAAACTGATAGGTCAAACTAAAATATAAACTTTGGTCTTGTAAATTTTCGCCGCGATCGCTTAATTCTACAAGGGGATAAGCATAATCGAGACGTAAGTTGAATCCGGAAATTCCCATAAAGTTTTGCCATCCTAACCCCATTCCTCCTGCGGCTAAAAAGGTCTGGGAAGGCAGTTGATTGGGATTACCAGGGGTGTTCCAAACTTGACCAAAATCGAAAAAGGGGGCAAGTTGGATTGTTGAGTTGAGGTCGTTATCTTGCCACAAGGTGATGCGATCTTCGATACTCATCCGAAAACCATTATCTCCCGATCGCGCATTTTCGCGATAGCCTCTGAGGGATCGCCCTCCCCCCAGGGTAAAACGATGCGCGGGTAGTAGGGTGTGGGGACTCAGTTGCGTTTCGGCGGCGACAATGAGTAAATGGCGATCGTTGAGTTGTTGGATGTATTGTAGTTGTCCCCACCAACTAAAAAAGTGACCGTCGGGAATGGGGCTAGGGTTGGTGGTGGGGTTGAATAAATCCGTTCCGAAGTTGAATCGCGATCGCGCCGACCAAACGGTAGTATCCTGGCGTAAGAGGTAGTCTTGCCCAAAGCGGACGACGCTGGTACGACTAATGCCATTTTTGTCCGGGCCGATGCCGAAAGCAAAGGGAATTTGCTCGAATAAGAAGGTTTGTCCTTCTTGGTAACTGAACCCCAGGGAAAGGGTAAATTCGGTTTGAGGCGATCGCACTACGGGTTGATAATAAGTTAGCTCGTAAACTGTTTTGTTGGCGCGAATCCCTAGGGGGACAAATTCTGGCTGAGTAATTGCACTCCAACTGGGATTATACCGAGCTTCGAGACTGCCTGCGGTTGCGTCTATGGGGAAACGGTAACGCAGATCGATGTCGTCTACTCCTCCCGTTGTCGTGTGGGTATAAGCGGCAAAAAGTTCGTCCCCGATTCCGGTGAGATTGCGGGCTTGTAAATTGACTCCCAAGCGCTCCGAACCGACGCGGGGTGAGGCATAATTGTCGATACTAAGCTGACCGCTCAAAAACGGTTTTTCCTGCACTTCTACCCGTAAAATACGCTGTTTGTCTGCCCGAAAGAGGAGGGTGGCGTTAACGTTCGCTAACATCGGGTCAAAGCGCAATAAGCGCAGTTTGTCTTCAAATTCTTCGGAATTGAAGGGATTGCTAAGATTGAGGCGATCGCACAGATAACTCAAGTTTAAACGCTGTCGTCCCTCAATTTGAATCTCGGCGATTCGACCTTCGCTGACTTGAATTTCAATTTCAGCTTCGAGTAAAGTCGAGCGAGGACGAGTTGCGGTTAAGGTATAGCCGCGATCGCGATACAGTAAGGTGATGCGATCGCTCAAAGTCCGAATCAAAGCCAGTAGTTCGCTTTCGGTGAGGTCTGATGGGGGATAATTCTGAAGAATTGGCGCGATCGCCTCGGCAATTTCAGCGCGATTGAATACAGTGCTTCCCGTGACCTGTATTGTTAGTTTTTGCCCCGCGAACGCTACTTCTAGGGGAATTGTGAGGGTAGGTACGGTGGTAGGGGATGTCAGGGTTAAATCGCAAGCTTCGGGGGTTAGCGCGATCGCCTCGACTGCACTCATCGCGATCGTCCCCAGCATCACCCCAACCATCAAACTGAAATTCCCGTACTTCATTTTTTAACCATAGCCCTACAGTTCTTGGTAGCTGCGATTGTATCAAAATATTAACAAATACCCCCAAGTGACTCAAATCACTATTATTCCTGTCAGAGCAGCTTTAAAATAAAGGTAAAGATAAGGTTAAGGCTAGACAGAAATCTAGCAAAAAATCATCAATAACCTAAAATAAGGGAGGGTAATCATGACCCGATCGCTAACTACAAAACTCGCTACAACAACCGTCGCTCCAACGCAATTTTGCCCCGCACGGCCAAAGCCAAATCCCAAAAAGTTAGTCGCTTATTGGGTGCGCGATCCCGATAATAAGTTGCACTGTCGCTGGGTCGCAGTTTAACAAACATTATCGGTAATTCTCCCTGCTGACGCTAGGGAATAAAAAGCCAGTTCATTACAAAGTTTAAGATACTTCGTTGTCGCTGAGTTTGGTAACAAGGGGAAAACTCCCCTTTTTTTATTCAGAAATATGAACAGCATGACGACCAGGGGTAATTTTCGATCCGTAACGTTGAGCATAAACTTGGGTAAACTCTGCTCCAAAAAAGAGAATTTGAGCCGAATAATAAACCCAAGCTAATAATACCACCAACGATCCGGCTGCTCCGTAAGTTGACCCAAAACTTCCCTGACCCAAATAAATCCCTAAAATCCATTTTCCCAGAGTAAATAAGAACGCCGTAATTGCCGCCCCAACCCAAACATCGCGCCATTGAATATTCACATCTGGTAAATACTTATAAATGAAAGCAAATAAAACCGTAACAATACCAAAAGAAATAACTAAATTCAGAATTTGCCATAAGAAATCGAACCCCGGAACTAAGTTACTCAAATAATGACTCAGCCCCGACAAAATCGCACTAATTAATAAAGAAACTAACAACAAAAAGCCGATCGCCAAAACCATAGAAAACGAAAGCAGCCGCTTGCGAATTAAATTTTTAATTCCCTCATCCGGTTTTTCGGCAACATTCCAAATTGTATTCATGGCATCTTGTAGCTGTATAAAAACTCCCGAAGCCCCAAATAGTAACACCACAATACTAATAATTGAAGCCACACTACCCACATTAGGTTGATTGGCATTTTCGAGAGCCGTTTGAATCGTTTGTGCGCCTTGCTGTCCGACTAATCCCTCGATTTGTCCGACAATTTCACCCCTTGCCGCTTGTTCCCCAAAAATCGCTCCCGCGATCGCGATCGCCAAAATTAAAAGCGGCGATAAAGAGAAAACCGTATAATAAGCTAAGGCAGCAGCTAAACGAGAAGCTTTATCTTTTTGCCAGGCCTGAAAACTGGCTTTTAATAATCGCAATAATCGCTTGAACGTCATAGATAATTCCTGTATTTCAAAAACTGATTACGACCCACGAAACTGAATCCTGAGTCTCTCGAACCCGGTAATATTTAAGTTACCCACAGTGAATTATAAGATTAGCAGGTTAGCCGTCCCCACTATCTCTGGTTATAAGAATCAGAAAAACGGTAAACAGCTAGGTAGTAAGCAGTTGGTAGGAAAAGTTGTAACATTAAATACTACATTTCGTCGTGCGGAACGGGGATTGTAAGTCAAAAACGACAGCTAATTTTTATGTATCTCTGTCTAATCCGATTAAGTGCGCGATCGCATCTGTCGGATTAAAGTACCAAGAAAGCGCGATCGCTGGTTGACCGAAAACGCGATCGCGCAAGTCCAGCAATACAGCGAACTCGGCGCTTATCATTTACACGATTTATGCCCCAAACCCGATGATTATCAACCCTACAGCCATCCTTCCTACTGGTCTGCCTTCGTTTGCGCCGGAGACGCTTCCTCGATGGGGGCTAAGAACAGTAGCACAAAATCTTTCTAAATCTTCTTAATATTATCTATTTCTTGTGCTATGGTGGCTGTATGATAAACTTATCTAGAGCAGAAGCCACAACAATAAAAAAATAGTAGAGGAGTCGAGAGACGTTGCTACTCGGATTTAAGACTGAGTTAAAAATCAATAATAAACAAAGAACTCAACTTCTCCAACACGCCGGAACCGCCCGTCATGCTTGGAATTGGGGTTTAGCCTTAACCCAACAAATATTAGACCACAACCAACTCTTACCTAACGATAAGATTAAGTTTCCTACCGCTATTGACCTTCATAAATGGTTAGTTGCTTTCGTGAAACCCAAAAATCCTTGGTATTATCAAAGCTCAAAGTGTGCGCCTCAATATGCTTTAAGGCACTTAGCCGACGCTTGGAAAAGTTGTTTTAAGAAAACCAAAGGTGTCCCCAAAT
>JAWQFT010000070.1:0-27878 GCA_035968055.1 Jaaginema sp. PMC 1080.18
GGGGTGGCTTCGGTGAGGGGTGGCGGACAGGCTTGTAAGGCGGTTAACAAGGTGTTGGCATGAGGGGGGCGATCGCCTTCACCTAACATTTGCTGAAGTAGGGCTTGAAATTCTGGCGTGAGGTGCAAGTAAGACCAATCCCAAGTTTGGGTTTGCGGGTTTTTGAGGTATTGAGGCTCGCGACCCGACAGCAGCACTAGAATGCTGACAGCAAGGGTGTAAAAGTCGTTTTGGGGGCTGAAGTCGGTATGGGGTCGCTCGCCTGGGAGTAGAGCTTCTGGGGCTTCTGGCTGTCGGGGTAGGGCGGTGGTCAGTTGGTGTTCTGGGGTCAGGAGCAGGGAGGGTAAGCTGCTGATGTGGCTTAAGACGGGTAAACGATCTTGGTGGCGGAGAATGAGGCTTTCTAGACAGAGATCGCCGCAATTGATCTGGCGTTCGTGGAGATAATTTAAGACGGGTAGGAGGTTTTGCAGTAAGTCGCGCACTTCGACTTCGCTGAAACTGCGACCTTGTTGTTGACGAGCGTTGAGGAGTTCGCGATAGGTCAGTCCTTCGATGTGGTCTTGAACGATGATGAGGCGATCGCGGTTGGGGGTTTGGACTTGCAGTAAGTCGCGGAAATGGGGGAGTTGGGGATGGTCGAGGTTTTCGAGGGGGGCAAAGTTTTGGCGGAGGCGATCGCTATCTTGGTGGAGTAGGGGGGAAGTGAGGCGATCGCTGAGTTCTTTGAGGATGACGCGATCGCCCTTTTCGGAATCAACGATCTCAGCCAAATAAGTCCGTCCGAGATTGTCATGACTCAAGGTATAGAGAATGCGGTAGCGCTGGGCTAATATTTTTCCAGAATCGAGAGCATTTTCCATAAAATCGCAGCCTTCAGGGTGGCAGTTGTCTTTATCCTACAAAATTCCCAGCTTTTTTGAGTTTGACACAATCTCTCAGTGAAATCAAAGGGGTTTACTGAAATTTGCCAATGGTGAATGGTGACTGGAAAATTAAACATCCCTCATTCTACGATGGCGATTGGGGGGCTTCCGGGTTGATTGGGTTAGTCTCAGAACACGAATCAGCTTTCTGCTCCTAAGTACCGTCGGATAAAGCTTTCAAAGGATTCCATTTTGATGTCGTAAGCGCTTTCAAGACGCTCAATGGTGGCAGCATTGCAGTAAAATTCGTTGGCGAGTAAAGTCCGAAATGTTCCTAATTCTTGTTGGGTTTGGGGGTTGAAAAAGCCAATACCTTCGCGGATACCGTCGAATAACCATAAAGGCGGATTGATGATAATTGGCTCTTGATTGAATAAACGAGCAAAAATTCGGGGAATGTCGGCTCTTTTGAGAATATCCGGCCCTCCTACGTCGAAAATTTGCCGATAGGCGCGATCGCGACCGATTGAGTCTACAGCAATTTGGGCTAAATCGTCGGTACTGACTAAAGAGGTGCGGTTGTCGAGATGGCCGACGGATAGATAAATTCCGGTATCGCGGAAGCGCTCGGCGGCAGAGAGTAAGTTATCGGCAAATCCGGCTGGTCTGAAGACGGTATAATTTAAGTCCCCGGCGTACAGCATTTTTTCGATTTCGCGCTTGGCTTTGAAGATGGGTGCGTCCTCATAGCCGCGATCTGCTCCTAAGACGGAGATGAAGACGAAATGCTCGACATCCTTGCCTTGACCTTGGAGGATGAGTTCGCGATTCGCACGGTAAGCGAGGGCTTGGGAGTTGCCCCCCGCGCCGTGAGTGCTGATAATATAGCGGACTCCGGTAATGGCTCGATTGATGTCTTGGTCGTTGTTTAAATCGCCGACAAAGATTTCGGCACCGCGTTCTTCGAGTTCGTGATATTTGGACATTAAGCGCACAAAAGCCCGCACGGGTAAGTCGCGATCGCGCAATAATCGTACAATTCTACGCCCTAATGAGCCTGTCGCACCTGTAACTAAAAACATATTTGGGGGATGGGTTCTCGCTAATTTGTCATGGGTGAGAAAGAGTCTGGGGCTGGGTTTTCGTCGGAGCAATGACGAAGAATCTTAAAATTATTTTCTGTTTTTATTATTAGCGTAAAAGACTGAGAATGGGCGAATCAATTTTAAATTTTTGGGGAGCGTGTAGCCTAGGAATAGATTAAAAACTGAAAGAAAAATGGAAATAATCTTGGCAATTTGTATTGGTGTAACCTTGAGTGCGGCTTGTGGCTTTCGCGTGTTTATTCCGCCGTTAATTATGAGTTTGGCGGCAAATTATGGCGATTTTGCCGTTGATACGGAGTTTGCTTGGTTGGGGACAAAAACGGCATTGCTCGTGAGGTGCGATCGCGACTATTGTGGAGGTGGGGGCGTATTATGTTCCCGTACTGGATAATCTCCTTGATACTATTGAAATTCCTACCGCGATCGCGATTGGTACGGCAATTACGGCTTCGACTTTGGGGATGAGCGAGATTAATCCGGTGCTTCAGTGGACGCTGGCGGCAGTTATTGGGGGCGGTGCTGCGGGAACGATGGAGGGGGTCACTGTCTTGACTCGCGCTGCTTCTACGGGGTTTACTGGGGGTCTGGGTAATCCTTTGGTGTCTACTACTGAGGCCCTGAGTGCGGCGGTGTTGTCTATTTTAGCGTTGACTGCACCAATTTTGGCGGTGGTTATGGCGATCGCGATGGTGTTTTGGGGAATGAGTCGAATTATCCGTTTTTGGGGAAAACGCCGCAAGTCTTGAGATATTTTTATGAATGAAGCTGATTTTCTGCGACAAGTTCCGCTTTTGTTGTTAAATCAAGATTATGAGAACGCGATCGCGTTGTGTGAAATGGCGATCGCGACGACACCGGAAGTCAAGTCGTTTTATTTTTATTGGGGTTTAGCTCATTTATTGCAAGGGGATGAGGTAACAGCCCAGATGATTTGGTTGGGAATGTTTACAGAAGATGCGGCTTCACAAAAGCAAACGCAACAAGTTTTAGCAACTATTTTAGAATCTCAAGGGCAGTTGTTTGTACAGCAGAAACAATGGTCTAATGCTGAGTTGTTGTATCGACAACTTTTGGAATGCGATCGCCCTCATGCAACGGTTTGCTTGGAGTTAGGCTATTTAGCATTACAACAGCAAAAGTTTGCAGACGCGATCGCTTTTCTACACCAAGCAATCGATTTAAATCCTCAACTTGAAAGGGCTTATTTTTATTTAGGAGAATGCGACAAACAGCAAAATAATTTGGCAGCAGCAATTGAGCAATATCAAAAGGCCGTTCAAATTCAACCCGATTTTGCTTTAGCTCATTATGCTCTAGGAATATGTTGGCACGATTTGGGTAAACTGGATGAGGCGATCGCGCAGTTGCAGTTAACTTTAAACTATGTTAGCGATGCGACGGAAGTATATTACAATTTGGGCTATTATTGCCGAGAAGCGGGTCAGATTGAAAACGCGATCGCGCAGTTTCAAAAAGCTTTAGAAATTGAGCCTAATTTTAGCGAAGCCCAACAAAGAATTATAGAACTGCAAGCCTATTTGAAAGGTCAATATGCACCTCCTGGGCAAGAGCGCGATCGGATTTGGGATGCTATTGTGTTTCAAGATGAAGATTGCGATCGCCTTTATTATCTCCTCGGCGATAGTCTCGTGCAACCCTTCTGGAAAGTTGGGGAACTCCACACCGCCATCTCTCAAGATTTTAGCACTTGGGAGTATCAAGGTGCAGCCCTCAAACCCCTTCCCGAACATTCTTGGGAAAGTGGCAGAATGTTAGCAGGAAGTATTTACAAAGAAAAGGGTAATTACTACTTTTTTTACTCGGCTGCAAGTGCTGAAGAATTACTCAATGAAAAAATTGGTTTAGCGACTTCCACCGATGGCATTAACTGGACAAGAAGCCCCCAACCCTTATTAGAATACGACCCTCAATACTACACTGCCAATCAAGGTTTATATTTAGGCAAACAAACCCTCCAAACGGCTTGGCGCGATCCTTATATTATTAAGGAAAATGGCAAATATCACCTCTTTATCACAGCCTTTCTCAAAGATACTCCCTTTCCCTTTCAAGCTTGTATCGGATTAGCCACTGCCGATAAAATTACCGGGCCTTATCAAATTTTACCCCCCATTGCCACTCCCCTTCTCGAAAATACCAACGAATCCATTTTTGGCGAAATGGAACGTCCGCAAATTATCCCCCGTTTCGGAAAATACTACTTATTTTTCTGTGCTGCACCTCGTTATGTTCATCCCCAATGGCAAGCCCAAGTCGGAACGGAAAATATCACAATGTCTTCTCTCTATTGGTATGTTTCCGATACTTTAACAGGAAATTATCGCCCCATTGTCCCCAAACCCATTGTCAAAAATAGCGACAAAACTAATTTATATGGTATGAGTTTACAACGCGATCGCCACGGCAACTATTTTGCTTGCGGTTGCTATCACAAAAGCATGACTTTGGCAGTTTCCCGTCGTTTTCCGGTACGCTGGACGAAAAACGAAATTGAAATCGTCCTTGATTCAACAGCAGATTATTCGACTGAGAAACTCCCTTGAATATTGTTCAATAAAGGGCTATTTTTAGCGAAATGCGTCCAAATCCAGCGCTTGAGAACCGCCCTGTTGCAGTTGAGATAGTACCTCCCCTAACTGACCCCAAACTAAACCCCCCACAAATAGCGTCATCATCAAAGAAACGCCAAAGGCAAATTCGCTGGGAATGCCAAAAATTTGCAAGCCCGCCGCCAAAAATAGCAAAATACCGAAGCAAATGCCCAAAAAAGGCAACAACAAGCGGAAATTTCTCACCTCATCCAAAGACGATTCAGAAGGCTTTTGCGACCAAGCTTGAGCGCTTTGTTTAAGAATTGCCTCGAAAGCACTGCCACAAGTCACCCCTGCGAACAAACCGATGAACAATAAAAAGAAAGGCGGTTCTGGTAAGCCGTACATAAATTTCTACCCCAAAAATATTAAACTCGACACTACTCTACAGCGACCGGGACAATGGCAGCAACGCCTTCGCTAGAAAATTCGCGGATTGCCCCCCAAGCCACATCAAACAAGCGAGCGGGTTGTAGGTCATCTTTAACCAAATTCCACAAACGCTGGACTTCCTCGGTATGCAAGCGGTCATCTTCCGTTAAGGCCAGCAAAATTTGGTTGCGAAGATAGCGCCCTTCTTCAGACAAGAGAAATTGTAAACCAAGTTGAGCCGTTGGTAGGAGATCGAACTTAGCATCTGCCCTGGCTGATTGTTGCACAGATTGCTTGGCGATCGCGATCATATTTTCTAAGCGCTCCCAATGGAACTTACCGTCTTTGAACAGCACTTCAATCAAACGGCGGCGCATCGCAGGAGATTCCCCTTGTAGCAAGCGTCGCGCGACATAAGGATAAGCCACTTCCACAATACTAAAGTCGGGATTCAAGCTTAGGGCTAACCCTTCCTGGGTAATCAAAGAGCGAATAATCAAAGAAAACTTCGCCGGAACGCGGAAAGGATAGTCATACATCAACTCGGAAAACTCATCTGTGATGGTTTTGAAGTTGAAGTCTTTAACACTTTCGCTCATGGCACTGCCCAAAACCTGCTCTAGCGCTGGAATAATGGGCATAATATCCGTATTGGGGGCAAGAAATCCTAACGCTACAAAATCGTCCGCTAGAGACAAATAATCGCGGTTGAGCAAATGCACTACCGACCCAGCAATGGTTTCTTTGGTCACTTCATCGAGTTGATCCATCATGCCAAAATCGATGTAAGCCATGCGACCATCGGGCATAATGAACAAATTACCCGGATGAGGGTCAGCGTGGAAAAAGCCAAATTCGAGGAGTTGACGCAACCCCGAAGTGACCCCAATTTCGATCGCGTCATCGGCACTTAATCCCGCCGCTTCGATACTAGCGCGGTCGGTGAGTTTGAAGCCTTGAATCCACTCTAAAGCCAAAACGTGGCGACTGGTGTAGCGCCAGTAAATCTTAGGCACTTTAACCGTGGGGTCATCTTGAAAGTTGGCCGCAAATTTTTCGGCGTTGCGACCTTCGTTAAGATAGTCGATTTCCTCAAAAAGTTTGATGCCAAATTCGTCTACAATCAGAGCGAGATCGTGACCGAGATTGAGGGGCAAAAACGGGGCAACCCAACTGGCAACCCAACGCATCAAAAACAAGTCGAGACTGATTCTCGGTTCGAGGTTGGGACGCTGTACCTTGAGCGCGACTTCCTCGCCACTGTGGAGTACCGCGCGGTAGACTTGCCCTAAGCTCGCTGCGGCAATGGGTCGCGGAGAGATTTCGCGGAACATTTCTGGGATCGAACGACCGAGTTCTTGTTCTACTGTTGCTAGGGCAATGTCGCGATCGAAAGGAGGCAGTTGGTCTTGTAGTTTGATCAGTTCTTCGAGATAATCTTTACGAATCAGATCGGGGCGTGTTGATAATGCCTGACCGACTTTGATAAAAGTGGGGCCGAGATGGGTTAACGTTCTGCGTAAATCGCTCGCTCGTTTACACTTGTTGAGTTCGGTGTGACCTCGCCAGCGATCCCAGAGTAAGCGCCAGATAAAGCCACCGAGTATCCAAAAAGTGGCAATTAAACGGGCGATTATTTTCTCAGGGTGACGGCGATAATAGCGAGCAATTCGGTCTGCGTCGTATTCCATGCGTTGTTTTTCTCCCTCTTGGAATTGAGGGGACTCCACAATTCGTTCCTGATTCACTACAGTTTTAGTAAGGTTTTAAAGTTGTTTTTTTAAGTAAAGTATACAGAAATACAAAATTCTTAACCTAATCTTACACGAAATTAGGGATCAAGGGGAACTAAAGTGGGCAAAAAGTTGAGACAAGATGGTGTTTGACCACAAAAAGCCTTCGGGATCGCTGAAATGTAAAGAGTTATTGCGGAAAACGACTAAACCAGTCTCGCGTTCGGGTTGCAGACAAGTTTGCAGTTGAGTCACCGTATCTTCCCCAAACTGATGAGCGAGTTCTGTCAGTTTGATGCCTGTGGCTAAACGCAACTTTAACATCAACGTCTCCAGTAAAAGTTCGAGTTCATTTTGAGGAGGGGTGGTAATGGGGCAGCCTTGGGCTACCCATTGATAGTATTCCCGGCGAGTGCGCGATCGCGTCCATCTTTGGCGATTAAAATAACTTGCTGCCCCCATCCCCAGGCCATAATAGGGCTGATTCTGCCAATAAACCTGGTTGTGGCGGCACTGAAACCCCGGTTGGGCATAATTAGATATTTCGTAGTGAAGGAAGCCTGCTTGGGTCAAAATTTGTTGAGCGAGGCGATACATCTCGGCGGTATCTTCGTCATTGGGGAGGGGTTTTTCTCCCGGTTGGTATTGTTTGCCAAAAGCGGTGACGGGTTCTAAAACTAAGTCATAACAAGAAAGATGTTGGGGCGCGATCGCGATCGCCTGGTTTAAGGTATTCTGCCATTGAGATAAGGTTTGGTGGGGCAACCCTGAGATGAGGTCTAAACTAAAATTTGTCACCCCGGCTTGTCGTAAAATCTCTACGGCTGCAAAAATATCTCGACGAGAGTGCGATCGCCCGCAAGCCTGTAAAATCTTGTTATCAAAGCTTTGTACCCCCAAGCTAAACCGATTCACTCCCGCTTTTTGATAGCCCTGAATCTGCTCTAAATCAAACGTTCCGGGGTCTATTTCCATCGAAATCTCGGCATCGTTAGCAATACCAAAACGACCCTCTAACGCCCGTAAAATCCGCTCTAATTGCCCGACAGAAAGCAGCGAAGGAGTCCCTCCCCCAAAAAATACCGTTGTCAGAGGTAAGTCAAAGCCCTGTCCTTGCTGAATTTCTCGTTCCAAAACCTCCACATATTCAGCAATCGAACCCGAAGTTTCCCCCCTCGCTTTGTCCCCCACCACCGAAACGGCAAAGTCGCAGTAATAGCAACGCCGACGACAAAAGGGAATGTGAAGATAAGCGGCTTGGGGTTTTTTTAGTTGTTGGTTGTTGGTTGTTGGTTGTTGGTTATTAATCACAGTGTTTCGGTGCGTTACGCTTCGCTAACAGCACCCTACTTAACTCAGCTTACTTTAGCTCAAGTTTTTGATGCCTTGAGTTTTTATCTGGATAACCAAGCTGAAATCAACGAATATATTGAGCGAAATCATGTCCCCGAAAATTTAATTCATCCCGCAGTTCGCATTTTCAGTGTTCAGTCATCAGTTATCAGTCATCAGTGGCGGATTTATTGATTATTCTCTACACCGCTTTCATCCCCTTGCGGGGTAAGAGTTGGAAAAGGGGGTCTAAAATTAGCCCAGTCGTAGAGCGGGTTTCAGCCGTCGATTTGGTGGGGGTCATGAAAACCCCGAAATTATTGAGACATATTTTCAATAACGCACCCCTTGTAACGCCGGAAAGCCTCACGGCCATTGGGCTTGGTGGGGGTCTAACGAAAGAATGCGGGTTTCAGCAACTTTCCGACCCCAACCATTCAGTTAACAGCGATTAAGGGGCAGTCGGCAGTGGGCAGTCGGCATTGGGGGGAGAGTTTAACTTTGCCCCAGAAAGAGGGTCAGAAACTTTGGCTTTTATGGTTGATTTTCAAAATGGCTCAAAACCATATCAAATAAGGGTTTCAGCTTCAAAAAGTAGATTTAAGTTTCTGGAGAGTCAGCAGTTAACAGTTATCAGTGTGGGTTACACCTTTTTGGTGTGAGTTGCCGATCGCGGTAGAAATTCGTAGCCTTATGTAGTTTTCGAGGTGCGGCGGCCTAATACTCAAAAAAACTGGTCGAAACTCAACTTAGTTTCTGGTATTTGGCACGATCAAAGCTTTAATCTTTGACCTTGAATTACAATTTAAGAGATTTTTCGCGATGAGTCAAGAAGAAAGGGTGGGTTTTACATTTGTTTATGATTAGTCCTCACCTCAAAACAACAACTAACAACTAACAACTAACAACCAGCAACTAAAATCGCAAGCAGCGCATTGCTTCCAACATTCCTCTGGCTTTGTTGAGGGTTTCTTGGTATTCCGACTCCGGTACAGAATCCGCGACTAAACCTGCCCCTGCTTGGACGGAGACGCGATGGCCTTGAGTTTCATCGGGACGAACTACCATCGTGCGGATTGCGATCGCGCTGTTTAACTGACCCTCAAAATCATAATACCCATACACCCCCGAATATGGCCCGCGTCGTTCGGCTTCGAGTTCGCGAATAATCTCCATCGCTCGGATTTTCGGCGCACCGCTGACTGTTCCTGCGGGAAATGTGGCTTTAAGCAAATCCCAGGCGGTTTTGTCGGGGGCGAGTTGTCCGATAACATTACTGACAATGTGCATAACGTGGGAATAGCGCTCGATAATCATCAACTCGTCCACGCTGACGCTACCGTTACAGCAAACTCGTCCTAAATCGTTTCGTCCCAAATCTACTAACATAATATGTTCTGCCACTTCTTTGGGATCGGCAAGTAACTCGGTGGCTAGGGCTTCGTCTTCTGGGGGGGTTGTACCGCGTTTGCGAGTCCCTGCAATCGGACGAACGGTAGCTTGGAGTCCTTTTTCGTTGTGTTCGGCTTTGACCATAATTTCGGGACTTGAGCCAATAATCTGCCAATCTCCGAAGTGGTAATATGCCATATAAGGCGAGGGATTGATCGAACGCAGCGAACGGTATAGATTGAAAGGATCGCCTTGGTAGGGGGTTTCTAAGCGCTGAGAGATGACAACCTGAAAGATATCCCCAGCGCGAATGTAGTCCTTGGCTTTTTCGACGTTACGACAGTATTGCTCTTTACTGGTGTTGCTTTGATAGGGGAGAGCGTTTTGATTGCGAGCGAGATCGTCAGGGGAAAACCATTCTAAAGGCTTGGCATTTTCGGGGAGGGGTTGGCGTAGTTTTGCGACTAATTCCAAGACGCGATCGCAAGCCAACTGATAAGCTTGTTCGAGGGGCAACTCACCCCGCAAATCCGCATAAGCCACTGCCCAAATTTTACGCTGCACTTGGTCGAAAATAATCAAGCTATCCACTTGCATCCATACCCCATCGGGCAAATCCCCCGGTTGAGCTTCGTACACCGGAACGCGAGGTTCAATCCACTGAATCAACTCATAACCCCAAAACCCAAATAATCCCCCAATTCCAGGGGGCAATTGCGGCAGTTTCACCGGACGAATAGGATCGAGACAAGCCCCCAAAATATCAAAGGGATTGCCTTCTTTGTGTTCCACTGTCCCGTCGCGATAAGTGCGAGTGGTTTGATCTCCTCTTGTTTCTAATACCCAAGCCGGATTACTGCCCAAAAAGCTATAACGCCCCAATTGTTCGCCACCTTCGACGGATTCGAGCAAAAAGCTATAAGGTTCGCCTGCACACGCTTTATACCAAGCCGAAACGGGGGTTTCTAAGTCGGCAACCCATTCTTGATAAACGGGGACAAAGTTACCTTGTTGGGCTAAAGTGCGAAATTCAGACAATTCGGGGAAGATCATAATTCAGTTATCAGCCTCTAAGGGGCAGTAGTTTTGGGCAGTCGGCAGTCGGCAGTCGGCAATCGGGAAGAAATTGGGATGTTGACGAACAACCAACAACCAACAACCAACAACCAACAACAAACGGGCAAACTCAATGAAGATATTGCCCGCTTATGAAAACCAAGTTAACTTAGGTTAATCAATTCTGCGCCAAAGCGATCTTAGACTTCGTAAGGTGCTTTACCGGAGAACTTCACCGTTGCGGGTTCGGGATTGTCGCCGATTTTGCGGTCTTTCTTGTTAGCGTAGGGACGACCTTCGTTAACTTTTTCGGGGAAGACACCATCAGCCGGATGCAGATATTGGGTTTCACCGTTGGGAAAAATGCGGTAGATTTTGTAATCTTCGATTTTCGGCTTGAATTTGGTGCGGAGTTGCGCTCCTAATGCCAAACATTGCTCTTTGCGAGCGAGTTCGAGCTTATTTTCGCCTTCGTTCATAATAGCCGCGCCACCCGTGGGCATTTCAAAAACCTGTTCTTTGGAGCTAGTCCAGGTAATGGCATATTTTTCTTCGACGAGGGCTTTGGTTAAAAGGCCACCAGTGCTGCCACCAAACTTCGGGGGGGTTCCAGAAAGCGCTTCTGTCATAATCTTCTCTCTAAATCAAAAAAAAGGATTTATGGGAATGCTATCACTGCACGTTCGATTATTTTGCGTATTTGTCAAGAACTGTAACAGTTCGTCAGAGTTGAATGGGGAAAGTTGGCTCAAATAGAATGTTAGTAGTGCAGTACCAGCCGGAGTCAAGGTGTAATTTTCTTCCCACTCCTCCCACTCTCCCCACTCTCAATCCTGTAAAACTAAAGCGAAGCCTAACAAATTGAAAGGGCTGGTGGTGTAGCACTGCTGAGATCGAAAAGAGCTATGCTATCGCTTACACTGAGTTATAGAGTATGCGCCCTATTAGAGAATGCAGTTCGATCGCGCTTTTGACTTCACTCAAAAAGTTTTAATCGTAGACCCTCAAACGCAGCAATCTGGAGAGTTAGTTGTACAATTAGAGTCCTTGGGTTTGACGACGGCAATATTGCCCGATCGCGCTCAAGCTGAAGCGGCGATCGCCTCTTTTCTGCCTCAAGTGGTATTGTTGACGATCGCGTTACCGGAGGAGGGGGCTTATCATTTGTGTCGCTCTCTCAAGCAGAACCCCCTCACTGCGTCAATTTCGGTTATTTTTTTGATTCCTACGACGATTGAGTTTAAGGCATCTCTACGGCAACAAATTTTTGCGGTAGGGGGTAATGATTATTTACTTGCACCTTGGACTGGGGAGGAACTGGAAGCCCGTCTGAAGTTACAACAACCGCGATCGCTTCAGTGGTTGTACGATTTGTTTCAGGAAGTGACCGACGCGATCGCCGTTTTCGATAACCAATATCGTTTTGTTTTCTATAATTCCCAGTTTCAGGCGGAGTTTCAATCGATTTTCGGGCAGAGTCCGGTTTTTCAAGGCAATGTCATCGATTTGCTTGCTTCTTTAGCTTCCGAACAAGCCAAAGCTCGTCAGCTTCTCGATCGCGCTTTACAAGGTGAAGCTTACACTGTGACGGAAATCTTTGGCGATCGCCACCGCGAGCAGCGTATTTATGAGTTATCCTTTGCACCAGTTTTCGCAACTCACAACCCAATCGCGGGGGTTTCTTTAATTGCTCGTGATGTCACCGAGCGCATTCTGGCACAACAACAATTACAAAATTATCAAAATCAACTCGAAGAACAAGCAAAACAGCGAACCCTAGAGTTAGAGACAGTTTATCGAGAATTAGAATCAAATCAGCGTCTTTTTCGCACGGTAACGAATGCTGCCCCCGTTTTACTGTGGATAACCAATCCTCAAGGCGATCGCACTTTTGTCAATCAACCTTGGTTGGAGTTTACCAATGCCGATCTCGATGCGCCTTTGGGAAAGGGGTGGCTGGATTTTGTTCACCCAGAAGACCGCGATCGCGTCTTGAAGGCGTTGCAAAACAGTTTTGAGTCTTATTGCATTCTCGAAATTGAATACCGTTTGCGGCACAAGGATGGCTCGTATCATTGGTTTCTCGATCGCAGTCAGCCCCATTTTGATAGCGAACAGCAATTTCAGGGCTATATTGGTTGTTGCGTCGAGATTAGCGATCGCAAAGCCGCCGAAGCCGCTTTACAAGAAAGCGAGGAACGCTATCGCTTTTTGTTCAATTCCGGCAGCGATTTGATTGTGGTGCATCATTTTGACGACAATGGTATACCCAGTGAATTTATCGAAGTTAATGATATTGCTTGCCAAGTCTTGGGTTACAGTCGTGAAGAGTTGTTGCAGCGATCGCCCCACGACTTAGTAATAGAAAGTAGCGATCGCGATCGTGCTGAAGTGCTGCGGACGCTGTTCGAGCAAGGTCATTGTCTATTTCAACGCACCCTACAAACCAAAGATGGTCGCTATTTTCCCGTCGAAAATAGCTCTCACTTGTTCGTCTTTCGCGGTCGTACTACTTGTTTAACAATTTCTCGCGACATTAGCGATCGCCAACTCGCTGAAGAAAAATTCCAAGCCAGCGAAGAGCGTTATCGCTTAATTGCCAAAAATATGACCGATTTGGTGTGTTTGCACGAACCAGACGGGCGATATCGCTATCTTAGCCCATCTTGCAAAACCTTACTCGGTTACAAACCCGAAGAACTTTTGGGAGTCGATCCCTACACCCTTCTGCATCCCGACGACCAAGAAAAGGTTCGTCGTAATGCCCACCAGCTTAACTTGGCAGGGACAACCACCGAAATAACCCACCGCGTCCGTACCAAAACGGGAGAGTATATTTGGCTGAATACGGCAACCAAGCCGATTTTAGACGCTGCTGGTCGTGTCGAGCGACTTTTGACTACTTCCCGCGCTGTGGGCGATCGCGTCCGAGCCGAACAAGCCTTGCGGGCCAGCGAAAAACGCTTAAATACCATTATTAACAATACTTCCTACGGTATTGTCATTGTTGACAATGACGGCATTATTTTGTTCGTTAATACCGCAGCAACTCAAATTTTTAACCGTTCCTTAGAAGCACTGATTGGCTCGGACTTGGGCATTCCCGCCATGACTTCCGAACCTGCCGAGTTAGAAATTCTAGCTCGTCGCGATCGCATTATCAACGTCGAAATCCGCATCAAGCAGATCGAGTGGGACAACGAAAGCGTCAAAATCCTTTCTCTACAAGACATTACCGAACGCAAAAAAACCGAAGCGCAACTAGAACATCGGGCGTATTACGACATTTTGACGGACTTGCCCAACCGGACTTTATTTATGAGTCAGTTAACCCAAGCATTGCAACGCCTTCACAACCAACCTTCTTTCCGGTTTGCGGTATTATTTCTCGATCTCGACCGCTTTAAAATCGTTAATGATAGTTTGGGTCATTTAGCGGGCGATCGCCTCTTGGTGAGCCTGACTCAACGGCTGCAAACCATACTCCGTCCCCTCGATACCCTGGCTCGTTTGGGGGGTGACGAATTCACCATTCTACTCGAAGATATCCACAGTCTAGAGGAAGTAACCGACGTAGCGCGACGCATCAATCAAGCCTTACAACTGCCCTTAAACGTTGAGGGGATGTCCATTGTGACCACCGTCAGTATTGGCATTACCTTGAGCCATTCCGGTTATACCCAGCCAGAACACTTATTACGGGATGCAGATTTAGCCATGTATCGCGCTAAAGAAAAAGGGCGATCGCGTTACGAAATTTTCGACCAAGAAATGCACAGTTTTGCCGTCGAACAACTCCGTCTCGAACACGATCTGCGTCTAGCTATCGAACGAGGGGAATTTCTTGCTTACTATCAACCGATTATCAACCTCCACACCCAAGCCATTGCCGGCTTTGAAGGCTTGATTCGCTGGCAACATCCGCAACAAGGCTTAATTCCCCCAGATCGCTTTATTCCCATTGCTGAAGAAACCGGCTTAATTAGTGTTATGGGAGAATGGATGCTTCAACATAGTTGCGCGCAACTGCGGACTTGGCAAACCACTTTTCCCCACTGTGAGGAGTTAACCATGAGTGTTAATCTTTCCAGCAAACAGTTGCGAGATGCCGAACTTCTGACGATTATCGACCGTATTATTACTCAAACCGAAATTCCCAGTCACACCCTCAAACTCGAACTTACCGAAAGTATGTTAGTGGATAATGTGACCGAGGCGATCGCCATTCTCGACCAAATTCGCGATCGCGGTATTCAACTTAGTATCGATGACTTTGGCACGGGATATTCCTCTTTGAGCTATTTACACCGTTTTCCCGTTAATACCCTCAAAATCGACAAATCTTTTGTCAGTCGCATGGACGACCGAGGCAACAATCGCGAAATCGTCGAAACCATCTTAGCTTTAGCTTATCAACTCGACTTAGACGCGATCGCCGAAGGAGTCGAAACCCAACAACAACTCCAACAACTCCAAACCCTCGGCTGTCAATTCGGTCAAGGCTATTACTTTGCCCCACCCCTGAGTGCCAACGCCGTTGCCGAATTCATTCATCAATTTGCCTGCGGTTCTTGGTTTTCTTCACCCCCGACTGACTAGCCGAACGCTTCCCAGAACGCAGTTTAGCGGTTTTGACCTCAGCCGTGGGAACGGTAAAATGAAACTGGCTACCTTGATTCTTACCCGCCGATTCCGCCCAAATCTCTCCTTGCCAGCGTTGGATAATTTGGCGGCAAATCGCTAAACCCAACCCCGTTCCCCCAGTCGTGCGCTGTAAAGCCCCTTCCTCTTGATAAAAGCGGTCAAAGACATTCCCCAGGCGTTTTGGCTCAATCCCCCGACCGTTGTCCCACACTACCGCTTCAACTTGATTATTGTCGCGGGCAAAAGCTTCAATGCGAATCTGACCCTCAAGGGGAGTAAATTTACAAGCATTATCGAGCAACTTAGCCAACACCTCCACCAACCACTCCCCGTCGGCATAAACCAAGGGTAAATCGCTGGCAATCGGGGCAATAATCTCCGGGACATTTTCGGGCCCGTGACGGGCGATAGTATTGCTCAAAGCCAAGGTAATACATTCTTGCAACGATAGCGTTTCGGGATTCCACTCGACGCGACCGCTTTCGAGTTGCGATAAAGTCAGAAAGTCTTGGATCAGCTTTCGCATCCGTTCGGCATCTTCTAGGGCGGTACTCAGCATCACATCCCGCAACTCCTCTGGCATATCCGGTTCGCTGGCGAGGCTTTCGAGGCAAATTTGAATTGTGGATAAGGGCGTTCGCAATTCGTGACCCGTAATGGCAACTAAATTGGAACGGGTGCGATCGAGGGCTTCAAGTTGTTGATTGAGGTCTTCGAGGTTGGCGTAAGATTCTGCTTGAATTAAGGCAACTCCCATCTGGGTGGCAATGGCTTCGACTAAACTCACTTCTTTTTGCGTCCAGTTTTCTTGAATCAAGCCGCAGTGATGCAGTTCGACCATACCTTGCAGTTCGTTTTTGTAGAAAATGGGGACGAGTAACCAGGAAGTAATTTCAAAGCGTTGGATCAGGTCTTGTAAAATTGCCGCTTTGGGACTTTGGGTAATGCGTTTGTCTGTGGCTGTATCAACGATCCAAATGGATTCGTGTTGGTTGAGGACTTCTTGAAAAAGGGTGTTATCGGCTAAAGGCCAGATTTGACCGCAAGCCGCTTGTACTTCTGCATCGAGAAATTCGTGATTGATGGTGGCTATCGAGTCGTCTTCCTGGCAGCAGTAAACGAGACAGCGAGAAGCGCCTAAGACTTGACCGAGTTTTTCGACGGCGACTTCGAGGATTTCTTCGGGGTCGAGGGATTGTCGAATGGCAATGGTCATGAGGTGAATTAAGCGTTCTCGTTGTTCTTGAGCGGCAATGGAACGATAAGCTTTGAGCAGTTTGTACTGACTGGCTTGTAGATAGGTTACTAAACGCTGAACAAAGGGGTCGGGGTTGACTTCGGTGGCAACGGCGGTTTTGGGACGACGACTTTTTGAGGTGGGTGGTTTGAGAAAGTGGCGACGGGCTTGTTCAGTTTTCTCGGTGAGTTCGGGGCGGTAGGTGGCAATGCGTTTGAGGAGGATATCTGCGGCAGTGAGGGCGACTTCGCGATCGAACGTCCAGATGCCTTCAAAGCGGCGGTTGTTGTCGATGTCGCGGGCTAAGGCTTTGGGGGTAGGGTTGATTCTTTCTCGACAAATGAGACAGTTGGTGTACTGGGCGCTGATAATCACGAGATGCCATTCTTGGGCAAGGGCATCGGTGGGTTTGAAGGCGATGGTTTCGTATTCCCCCGATTGGTTGGTAAAGTCGGTTTCGGGGGCAGCGAGGACGTAGACGTGCGAGCTTTGTTGGGCAATGCGACGGTAGCGATGAGCTTCTTGACGATAGAACCGTTCGCGCTGAAAAGACGCGATCGCGAGGGGTGTGTCCGTTCCGGTTAGGATGCGGTCTTCCATCGCATGGGAGAGGGCAGTCAGAGAAGATTTGAAGTACATTTGCGATCGCCACTGAGGAAGGGCGTTCAGCAATTCTGTGAGGACAGAAGTCGAAATGCTCATCGATTCGCTACAAAGGGTCTATACGATTGGCAAGTTGTTCTTGCGACTCGCATTTAGGGTTTTTAACAATCTTTCTCCCACTATCCTACAAAACAAGCCCTTTGTTCTTACTAAAAAATTTAAGAACCCATGCGACTCAATGCGGCATTGCGGTAATAGTGACCCAAAATTTGGCGATAATCCCAACCGCGACTTGCCAGGGATTGTGCGCCCCATTGACTCATGCCTACGCCGTGGCCAAAGCCGCGTCCCTGCACGATAAAACCATTGCCACTGGGGGTAATGGTAAATAAGCGACTGCGTAGCCCCAAGGCAGAGCGAATTTGCGCCCCACTCAGCCGCGTTGTACCGCCACTGCCGACAATCCGCATGGTGATAATACGACCGTGGGGAGTTGTGCGTTCGGGGATGCAAGACTGAATTGTCCCGACACCGCCTATTAAGCGGCTTAATTCCTTCGCGGTGTAGGATTTTGACCACTGATATACGGGGGCTTGGCGATCGTAGTCTACGACCCCTCTCAGGTAGGGTAAGGGGGAAGTCCATACATCCTCGGCATTCTCTGTATGACCTCCAGAGGACGAGTGAAAGGCGGCTAAGATTGCTTGACGATTGTAGACGATAACTTCCCCAGTAGTGGCTTGAACGGCTTGGTGAGTGCTGCTGGCTTCGCTGGCGAGTCCTTTGTAGACTTGGGTAAAGGTGGTGGTGTCGAGATCGTACAGGGAACTGCGACTTTGGCTGCGTTCGTGGAGGGCATAAGAACGGGCTGCAACGGCTTGGGCTTTGAGGGCTTCTAGGGGCCAGGAGGCGATGGCTTCAGCCCCGACAACGCTGTAAAGGTAGTCTTCGAGGTCAACGTGGTTAATGGCACTCAGACGGCTGCCTTGGGCGACCAGTTGGACATCACCACGATACCAGCGATCGCCAATCCAGACAAAGCCTTCTCCTTGGGGTTCGACCCACAGTTGACGGGCTTGGGCGTTACCGACAACCACTTGATTTTGCCGGGATACGACTTGATAAGCACTTCCTCCATGAATTTGACCGACGACTTGACCGGAGTTGTCTCGCAGGGTAGCGGGGGTGGAACTGCCAATGGTAATTTGCGATGTGCTTTTGTTGATGGCAATCCGTAGGTTGAATGCGGCTTGAGCGGCATTACTAAACAGCAGCCAAAGTATTAGTATTAAGCTACTTTTACCCAGAAAACTCAGGTTGAGTGGGGTTGACGCAAATTTCCGAATAGACATAAGGCTTTTGCGGGGATGAAGGGATAGAGGCAAATGTTTTATGATGGGAAGTAACGTCTGGATGGTTAAAGTTGAATTGTTTTAAAGTTTAAAACTTTTTCACTTTGCAGAACGTTAAATTATTCATTATTTTCTGAGTCTTCGTGGAGATTACTTTTTTAGGGACAAGTTCGGGGGTTCCCACGCGATCGCGCAATGTTTCCAGTGTAGCCCTACGACTGCCACAAAAAGCAGAGGTTTGGTTGTTGGATTGCGGCGAGGGAACGCAACATCAGTTTTTACGCAGTCACCTAAAAAGCTCTCAAATTCGCCGCATTTTCGTCACCCACATGCACGGCGACCACATTTTTGGCTTGATGGGCTTAATTGCGAGTTCTGGCTTGGCTGGCAATGCTCAACCCATTGATATTTACGGACCGCCGACTTTGAAAGATTATCTCAAAGCTTGCGAGAAATATTCCCGCACCCATATTTCTCATCGGGTGACAATTCACACCGTACAACCGGGAGTAGTTTGGGAGGATGAGGAGTTTGTGGTAAGCTGCGATCGCCTCGACCACACGATTCCGGCCCACGGTTATCGGATTGCTGAAAAAGACCGTCCGGGACGTTTTAAAGCGGCAGAAGCTTTGGCGTTAGGCATTCCTTCAGGCCCTCTTTACGGTCAGCTTAAACGCGGGGAAACGGTGACGTTAGCAGATGGCCGGATTATTCGCGGTGCAATGTTGTGCAGTCCGCCAGAAATCGGTCGCAAAATTGCTTATTGTACTGACACGGTTTTGTGCGAAGCAGCAATTACTTTAGCTCAAGATGCTGATGTTTTAATTCACGAATCGACCTTTGCTCACGAAGATGCAGAGATGGCAATTGAGCGCCAACATTCAACTTCCACAATGGCAGCCCAAGTTGCCCATGCAGCCCAAGTTAAACAATTAATTTTGACCCATTTTAGTCCTCGCTATGCACCGGGAAATCCCATACAACTTCAGGATTTACTCACCGCAGCCCAAGCTATTTTTCCCGAAACAATGTTAGCTAAAGATTTCTTGACTTATGAAGTTCCGCGACGACGCGACATTGCCGCAGTTGCCTAAGTCAAGGGTTTAATCCCGAAATTAACAGAAAGTAAGCGAAATTCCCCCTCCTCGGAACAGGTGGGGGATGAAAGCTTCTTCTCACTCGTGTTGTAATTTGAGTAAAAAACGCATCGCGACTTCGCTCCTAAAATTACTTTTTTAAACTCAGTAGACTCTGACCTCAAAGCCAAAATCGGGAGAACAATTTGACTGGGGGGAGAATTCATAAAATTCCCCATCCCCTATTGCTCTCTAACGATGCTGATAGCTGAAATTATCGGCCTCCCACCGTAATTGAATCAACCTTAAGATGGGGCTGACCTACAGTAACGTAAATACTGCCACTCACCGAACCGCAGAAGCCGGGTGCTAATCCTAAATCGTTAGAACACATAGAAATCTTATTCATAATTTCCTTAGCTTCGCCAATCAAGATTGCCCCTTTGAGGGGTTTAGTAATCTTGCCATTTTCAATCAGATAAGCTTCGTCTACCCCGAAATTAAATTCACCTGTGGGGCCGACGCTACCCCCACCCATTTTCTTACAGTAAATTCCTTTATCCACCGAAGCAAATAAATCCTCAACGCTGTAATTTCCGGGGGCAATATAGGTATTTCGCATCCGGGAAGCTGCTGCAAAAGCATAACTTTGACGGCGACCGCTACCCGTGCGAGGATGACCAGTACGCATTGAACCCGTGCGGTCGGAAATAAAGTTTTTGAGGATGCCATTTTCAATCAGGAGGGTGCGTTGGGTGGGCATTCCTTCGTCGTCCATATCGACGCTACCAAAAGCATCTTCGCTACGGCCTTCATCCCAAGCGGTGAGGTTTTCGTGGGCAATTTTCTCGCCTTTTTTATTGATAAAAGGGGTAGTTTGCCGTTCGATTTGAGTAGTTTCGAGAAGGTGACCGCAAGCTTCGTGGAAAATGACACCGCCGAAATGATTAGCCATAATAACCGGATATGTCCCCGACTCAACATAATCGGCGTATAGCATTACTCCGGCGCTTTCCGCGACTTTTGCGGCTACAGTGTCGTAATCCCAATTTCGCAAGAAATCTGGGTCGCTGGTATTGCCGTCTCGCTGGCCGATGGAACTGCGATGCTGGCCGTCGGCACATAATAAGTTATAGCCTACGGATTGAGTTAAGCGGATGTCTCTGGCAAATGTGCCGTCGCTGGCAGCTACGAGGACTTCTTGCCAATCGCGGAAGTAAGCGGCTCGTCGCGATTGAACGTGGGAGGCTTTTTGGTTGAGTTGGCTATTAGCCCCCAGCAATACGTCGCTCATTTCTTGCATATTGCTACATTCTGCCAACCAGTTTTCTTTGGCTTTGACGCTGGCATAATCTCGCAGTAATTCGAGATAGATTTCGGGTATGTGATTGTTGGGACTGGGTAAGTTTAAACCGAGAATGGATAAGCCTTTTTCGAGAGCGGCTTTGAGACCGTTGAAGGTGAGGTCGTTGGTACTGACATAACAATCAGCTTTGCCTCGAAATACTCGCACTCCTGCCCCTGTGGAGAGTCGCGGTGAGATGCTGGTAATGGCATCGTCTTCAGCGAGACAACTAATGTAGTTGATGCGTTCGAGGAAGAATTCGACAAAATCGGCTCCGGCGGCTCGTCCTAAGCCGAGGAGGGTGGATAGAGGGGCTTCCCAGGTAATATCAAAGCGTTCGGGGGTGGCGGTGTATTGTAGTGTGGGTAGTTCTTTGGTTAGAAGTAGCGTGCTTGGAGCCATAGAGTTTTGTGAAGTAGCAGTTATTATGACTGGATTGAGACAACCCGTTGGTTTTTAGTCTAACAAAATCATCTGAAGTGGGGATTCTTTTTGAGGGGTGGCGGGGTTTTGGCCTTAATTCCGACGGGTTGATGGTTGTTAATGTTTTGAGGGGGTATTTGTAACTAATTTTGAGAGATTCTAGATTGCAGGCAAAACCGTTTTTGAAGTGGGCGGGGGGTAAGGGACAATTACTTCAACAAATTGAAGGCTATTTACCGAATGCGTTAAAAGTGGGAAAAATTAAGCGTTATGTTGAGCCGTTTGTGGGGAGTGGTGCTTTGTTTTTTTATGTGGCGCAACGGTATCAAGTTGATGAGTTTATCATTGCTGATATTAATCCGGAGTTAGCAATGGCGTATCGGGTGATTCAGCAAGATGTGGCGGCTTTGATTGGGTTGTTACAAGAGCTACAAGATTATTATTGGGGTTTGTCGGCAACGGCAAGAAAGGTCTATTTTTACGAGACGCGATCGCGCTTCAATACTCAAAGAAATATCATTGATTTTAATAATTATTCTGAGGCGTGGATTGGTCGAACTGTCCAACTTTTATTCCTGAATCGCACTTGTTTTAATGGTTTGTTTCGGGTGAACCGCAAGGGGGAGTTTAATGTGCCGATGGGACGGTATAAAAACCCTCGCTTTTGTAATGCTGAAAATCTCCAAGCGGTTTCGCGGTTGTTACAACGGACTCGGATTTTACGGGGGGATTTTGAGGTTTGCGAAGGGATGGTCGATCGGGATACTTTTGTGTATTTTGACCCCCCTTATCGTCCTGTGAGCGAGACGGCTAATTTTACTCATTATGCGGGTCGCGGATTTGACGATAATGAGCAGTTAAGATTGCGGGATTTTTTTGAATTACTCGATGATAAGGGGGCTAAGTTGATGTTGAGTAATTCGGATTCTGATTTTTTTGATGTGGCTTATCGAAATTATACTGTTATTCGTTTGGAAGCTAAGCGGCATATTAATAGTAATAAGTCTAAACGAGGGGTAGTTAAAGAGGTTTTAATTATGAATTATGAGTCGGGGATGATTGATTAATTTGTCGTTCAATTTTTTGAGGCTAAATTGATAAAAAGGCTTGACTCGCAAAACTTGACATGGTACTATGTCATCATGGGGAAATATGGCCGCATATATAACGTCTTAGGGCAAAAACTTGCGAAAGCTTGATGGATAAAGCCGTTGCAGCTTTCCCTTCCTTTTCGGTAATTCCTTTCCTTTGCCCAAAATTCCCTTTCCCTACACTTTTTTTCTCCTTGCCAAATGGGGGACTCAAAATCTCTGTAACTTCGAGAGGAGTTGAGTTTCACCCTCCAACTCCCCGTTTAGGGTCAACTTCGGGTCAAGGTCACTTCTTGCACGACCAAGGGTAAGTTTAATTGGGGATATTGCTGCTTGAGTTTGAGCATGATTTGGATGGCTTTGGCTTTATCTGCGATCGCGATGGTGAGGGATTGACGGGTGAGAATTTCTGCGACGATGCTGGCGGCTTGGGGGTTCGCGATCGCCTCTGTTTCTAAGAAAGCAAACACCCGGTCTTTAGCAATGCGACCGCGATTCACTTGAGATAAAACCGTCACGAAATAAGGAGTTAACTGCTGTAATCGTTCGAGATTGCCCGACGCATATTCAACCAGAAAACGAGTTGCGAATTGCTGCATATCCCCACTGGGATGCTCGCTAAATTTGAGGAGATAATCTTGCCCGCAATCCCGTTCAAAAAACTGTAATGCCAAATTGCGGCCAAATTGACGGACATTTTCGCGGGTACTATCACAAATACTGACAATGACTTCGGGAGACCAATCTATTGCCGTAAAGCTTTCAAAAAGATTGCGGGCAAATGTTCTTGAATCTTCCCAAGTTGATTCGAGTAAACGGGTGGCTGCGATCGTTTCGGAGACTTGGTAGCGAATGCGAGAATTAAGCAGTTGTTCAACCATTTGCCAAGCGGCTTGTCGGACTGCCAAAATTTGGTGATTAGCTAGTTTGACAATTTGGGCTGTGGTTAATTCTTGTCCCCAAGTTAGATAGTTTTCTTGAAGTGCTAATCCTCCCAATTCTTGTGCTACAGAGGACTTAGTGCGGAGTAATTGCATGGCAATATCTCGATCCACATGAGCCATCCAACCGGGTAAATCATGAGTGAGTAGTTCCAAGCAATCACTGTGGACATTTTCGTGTTGTTCGGGAAGCAGAAGTAAGGTAATAATTTCGGTTGCCAAAGAAGCGTTAAATTCCGGGTAGCTACGGGCTAAACGGCGGATTATTGGACGGACATTTTGACGAATATCTCCTTGTTGTGCCATAGCCATAGCCAAAATAGTATCGTATTTTTTGAGGAGTTTCTCATCAGGAAGTTGGCTAAAGAGTTGTAGGGCTAATTCTCGTACTGGGGGGAAAGGAGAATCGAGTAAAGTATCAATTAAACCAGAAGGTAATTGTGCAGGCGGTATTTCGTGAATGAGTAGAATACGAATGCCCAATCGTTGTAGGGTTGAGATATTACTGGTGACAAGATTGCGAATAGTATTGAGATTGAGAGTTTGTAAAAATGCCTCAAATTGTGTCAAGAGAAGATGGCTAACATCCTCGATAATAGAGTTTGAGTCTGCGGTTAAGTCAAGTAACTCTAAAATTAAGGTTTCACATAAAGATTGAGCTTGAGATGGGGGTAAAGGATGCTGGGTTAAAAAGGGTTGGAGAAATCCACGGTTGTCAGAATAGGGACTAAAGGCGATCGCGATTAACTCATCGAGATTTTGAGAGATTAAATCGGGATAATCTCTCAACCAATCATAGGCTTGTTGTCGTGCGGGTTGATATACACAATTGAGTAAGACTTTGATTAAATCTAAGTTGGGTTGTGGGTAACGCGATCGCGCTATATTAAAACCTAATTGTACGATAAGGTTATTCTGACTTTGAAGAAAAGTAATCACTTGCTCATCGTCAATTTGCGGCCAAAAATTGGGACAGTCTTGCAACACCTTAGCTGCAAATTCTTGGATTACCGTGCAATCACTTTCAAGTAATAACTGGAGTAAGTAATCAGGATGTTGTTCCCACAACTGGGGATAAGATTCTTCCCGTATATTAGGGGCTGTATCTCCGGGGTTATAATCTGCTTGACAACGCCAAGCCACCGGATGGGGAATGTAGCGAGGACTATTGCCATAAATGATGTGATTGAGGAGAAGGCGATCGGCAAAAACATCCCATTTATTCGTATAGTTAATTGACTCCCAATCCCCAGCAGAATTTCTGCGAGAGTAGTATCCCGAAGAAATTTTAATCGGCTCTTTATCTTCGTTGCGATATTGTTTGAGAAGGGATGTTGCAACCTCAACATATAACTGGGGATTAGTTTCAGCCAACTGTTGTAAGGTACGCCAAATTCTGCGTCGGAAATAATTGCGAGTTTTGGGACTATAACTCCAGTAGTAAGAACTTTTATAGATATCGAAATGATAAGCAAACTGGACATACATATCCCAGTCTTGGCGATACTGGGCCATTTTGAAAATATGCCGAAATCGCTGCCACACATATTGTTGAGAAAAAGGTCGATTGCGATTTTGACTTTTGAGCAGATTGACAATAAAACCGCGTGTCGTTTCATTATCAATCCGGTAACAACCCTCGATAATATTGTAGAAATTAAGCCAATATTGATTGTTATAGTCTCTAGCCGCAGTTTCTAAACCGTTATAACTCCAATTTTGGCGTTCATTGGGTTGAGTTTCGGGAGGAGGAGAAATATACTGTTGCCATTGGGGAGGTAACTGTTCAATGCGACGGCAAATTTCGGCTCGTATATTAGAGTCGCGCTGCCAATTCCATAAATTACGGTAATTCCGAAACCAATTTATAGTTTTCTTAACAGTAGGATCGAGAGTAATATCTTTCGCTGCTTCGTAATCAGCATCAAAAGCCGCTTTTAAAGCTTTAGGAGTCCCGGTTTGTGCCACTGCTTGTAAACTTTCGGGTAAGGCTGCTAACTCCCGTTGCTGCATTTCTAGTTTTGTCGTCTCGTCAGCCAGTTTAAATAAAGCCTCCCAAGCCATATATTTCACAAAATCCGGGGTTTGGGGATTCTCCCACAATTGTTGTAGGGGGGGAATTGCCTCCTCGCCGCCACAACGTCCTAATGCGGCTGCGATACAATAATCTCGCAAAGGTGTATCTGTACCCAGTAAAGGAATGAGGAGGGGGGTAGCTTCAGGTAGTTTCAACTCCCCGGCACGCCAGATGACGCGATTAAGAGACCAACAGAGTTCGCTTTTTTCCTTCAGCCGCCGGAGGATCGCCTCAGACGCACCGTTCGCCGGGTTTTGTGAGTAACATATTGCACTATCGGGATCATCTTCCTGATAGCCTTTCTTGACCTTAGAAGCTACCAGCTTGTCAAATTCTTTTTGCGCTTTTTCTTGGGAAGTGGGTTGCTGGGTTTTTGTCCCTTCTTTGAGTGTTCCTCCCCGACGACCATAACGAAAATTAACGACGAATTGGTCATCTGTAATACAAGCCAAATCGACTTCGTAAACTTTATCAGAATTGTCGTCTTGGTAATACAGGGTGGTGCGTTGAATTAGGGTCATAATTCTTGGGGAAATGAGGAGATATTGACAATTTCTGCGGTGAAATGCTTGGGTGTAATGACGGAAGATTTGAATGAGAGCAAGCTGATTTCAAGAACAAGTGTATTATATTTTAGGGCGAGAGCGATCGCGCAAATTCTTGTAATTGCTTAACATAAGTTTCTGAATCCACCCAAGGAACATCATTGTGATTGGCATTTTCTACCCAGAAGTAAGACTTAGGAGGATTCGCGGTTTCCCACAAAGCTCGTCCGTGGGTAAAGGGAATAATCTCATCTTCTGTGCCGTGAATGATTAAAACTGGGACTTGAATTTGTTTGAGTTTGGCTTGATTGCGAAACTTGTCAAAGGGAAAAACAGGGAAAGGGATGACGACTCGAAATGCCTGGGTAAATGCGCTTTCTAAAATTAATCCTGCAACGGGAAAACGCACTGCTAAATCGACTGCCGAACCGCCACCAACGGAGCGTCCAAATGCAATAATACGATCGGGAGAAATCTTTAACTCGCGGGTGAGATAACGATAAGCCGTCTCGATATCTTCATAAGCATTGGCTTCGCTAGGATGACCTTCGCTTAAACCATAACCGCGATAATCGTAAGCAAAAATGCTAAAACCTGCGTCGTAAAGTAAGTTTAACACGGGTTCAATATCCCCTAAATCTTCGGCATTACCGTGAGTATAAAGTAGGGTATAAGTTGCATCGGGATTGAAACGATATGTTGCTGCAATTTTCTGGTTATCGGGAGTATTTAAGTATAAAAGATCGGCAGAATTTTGATAACTACTCGGCTGAGGTAGAAAAATCAGGCGATCGCTAAAAAAATAGAGATACAAAGCGATGGTAGTATAAACAAAAAGGAGCGATCGCCCTAACCGCTTCCAAGTAAAGTCCCCAATTAAAACCTGTCGCCAGCGTCGCGGATTTTTCATCAATAGTCAAGATTGCTAGTGTCTAACTGCGATTTTTACGATCGGGAGGATTGTCGTTCTTTTCCAAATCAACTGTTGGTGATGAAGAAGATAGATAACCAGAGTCTCCCATTGGGATATGTTCGGACATTAATGCCGTCATCGCTTCATTCAAAGCCTTGGGATCCATAAATACAATTTTGGAATTAGGACTTCTGCCAATTTGTTCGTTGGCTTCAACGAAACGTTGAGCAATTAAAAACTGTAGAACATTCTGCATATTTGGGTCTTTCATTACAGCTTCAGCGATCATTTTAATCGATTCAACTGTTCCTTCCGCTTGCGAAACTTCCGCTCGTTTTTTACTCTTAGCCGCTCGTTCCAACTCCAATGATTCCATTACCGTACTGGCGGGTTTAATTTCACGCACTTCTACTCGCGTTACTTTTACACCCCAATTAACTGTGGCATCATCTAATTGTTGAAGTAAGGTTTTATTAATTTCATCCCGCGAAGAATAAGTTTCTTCTAAATCTAAACGACCAATGGCAGAGCGGAGCGTCGTTAAGACTAAATTTTCAATAGCTTCTTGAATATCTTCGACTAAATAAAACGTTTTTTCTAGATCGACAACTTGCCAATAAACTACTGCGTCAATTTTAAGAGAAACATTGTCTTTTGTAATGGCTGTTTGGGGTTCAATTCCTAACACTTTTTCGCGGTTAGTTTCTTCAACAACAATACTTTCTAACCAAGGGATAACAAAATTTAGACCCGGTTCTAGCTTGCGATTAAACTTACCGACTCGTTCGACTAAAGCTTCATTGCCTTCGCTAATAACGCGAATTGAAACCAAACTATAGCCCACAGCACTTAAGATTACAAAGATGAAACTGTAAATTATATAGCTCATGAGTAGCTCACTTTTAAATGAGTATGAAAATGAGATTTAGAGTCAAAGAAAATAGTTTTACAGCTTAGCAAAACTCACAAAAAGCCAAAAATATCGAGATTTTAGAAAAGTTAATGTTAACCCTAGAAGCAACTCTGCTTTGTTATAACATGGTTTGCTAACTTTGATGTCTTAGTTCGGCTTTGTCGGATATGGCATTTTCTTTACAAACTTATAATTATTGCTAAACTGTAGATAAGGGCAAAAAAGTAGAAAATTATTAAATAACTAACT
>JAWQFT010000071.1:0-27783 GCA_035968055.1 Jaaginema sp. PMC 1080.18
GTCCAAAACTACTGCCTAATCGCTGTAAAGGGATTTAGACAAAAAATCAGCCTGGATTGTGACCTCCAGGCTGTAAGAATCAGAGACTATGTTCCTGATGTCCAAGAGTTGATGTACTCAACCTGTGCGTCGGTTAGAGAATCGATGTGGATACCCATCGCGTGTAACTTCAAGCGAGCAATTTCCTTGTCTACTTCCACGGGAATGGAGTAAAGACCGGGTTCGAGTTTGCCTTTGTTGGTGACGAGGTATTCGCAAGCGAGGGCTTGGTTAGCGAAACTCATGTCCATAACCGCACTGGGATGACCTTCAGCCGCGGCCAAGTTCACCAAACGACCTTCACCGAGGACGATGACGGATTTGCCAGCTTTGAGTTTGTATTGTTGGGTGAATGGACGCACATCTTTAACTTCGGCAGCCATTTCACCGAGGGATTTGAGGTCAATTTCGATGTCGAAGTGACCGGAGTTACACACCATCGCTCCGTCCTTCATGGCTTCAAAGTGTTCGCGACGGATAACGTGCTTATTCCCGGTGACGGTGACGAATAAATCCCCTTGGGGGGCGGCTTCGTCCATCGGCATGACCCGGAAACCGTCCATAACTGCTTCAATGGCTTTGGTGGGGTCAATTTCGGTGACAATGACATTAGCCCCCAAACCGCGAGCGCGCATGGCTACACCTTTACCACACCAGCCGTAACCCGCGACAACGATGGTTTTACCGGCGAGGAGGACGTTGGTAGCGCGGATGATGCCGTCGAGGGTGGATTGCCCCGTACCGTAGCGGTTATCAAAGAAGTGCTTGGTATCGGCATCGTTGACGTTCATAGCCGGGAAGCTTAACACGCCGTCATTGAGCATGGCTTGTAAGCGGACAATCCCGGTGGTAGTTTCTTCGGTAGTGCCGATGATGTCGGGGAGTTGGTCTTGGCGTTCTTGAACGAGGGTGGCGGTTACGTCGCTACCGTCATCGATGATGATGTTGGGTTTGTGGTCGAGGGCGATGTTGACGTGACGGTGATAGGTGTCGTTGTCTTCGCCTTTGATGGCGTAAACGGGAATGCCGTAGTCAGCGACTAAACTGGCGGCTACGTCGTCTTGGGTAGAAAGGGGGTTACTGGCGATGAGGATTGCGTCTGCGCCTGCATTTTTGAGGGCGATCGCGAGGTGGGCGGTTTCCGTGGTAACGTGACAGCAAGCGACCAAACGAATGCCAGCGAGGGGCTTGGTTTGGGCGAAGCGTTCTTGGATTTGACGCAGGACGGGCATTTCTCGACCCGCCCATTCGATGCGCTGTTTACCTTGGGGCGCAAGGTTAATGTCTTTGACTTCGTATTGAGGCTGAGTTACGGTGGCAGTCATTCTAGGAATCTCTATATACAAAAATTTACGCGGCCGTTTACTAGGGTACTCGATTTTTTGGCGTATCGCTGCCGATTTGTTTCAAGGAACAGTTAAATGTAGAACAGATTTTGTAAAGTTTTGGCAATGCGGTGTGCTGCCCCAGGTTCGCCGAGACGCTGGCGACCGTTCTCGGCAATGAGTTGCAGGCGGTCGGGGTCGCGCAGCAGTTTTTCGAGGCTTTGGGCGGCTTTCTGGGGAGTTTGGGCCAGGATGAGGGAGGGGCCGAGGAGGCGCGATTGAGCTTCGGCAAAGGCGTAGGTGTATTGGGGGCCATCACCGGGTATGGCTATGGCGGGTTTACCGAGGCCGACAAATTGTTCGGTGGCAGTTCCGGCCATGGCGATCGCGAAGTCGGATTGATGCAAACATTGATGATAGGCTTGTTGGGAGAGGACGAGGGTGGCGTGGTCTCGTTGCCAAGTTGACGCTTCAGGATCGTCGAGAATGGGATTATTTTCCTGTTTTTGCCAATTTTCAGCAATCAGGGCTTGGGAAAGGGGTTCGAGGTCAAGGGAGGGCGCGATCGCGGCGAAAAAGAGGATTTCTCTACGGGAATATTGGCGGGTGATGGTGTGGACGGCAGCGAGTAAGACTTGCCAGTTTTGGTAGGCTTCGGGCGATCGCGAACCGGGTAAAAGTAAAATGGTCAGCAAGCGGTCTTCTTCGTCTTTTCCGGGGTGAAAGCGGGGTGGGGCTTCGAGGCCATCCATCATGGGATTCCCCAGATCGAATATGTTGTTACACCAGCGTTGCAATGTCTTGGCAGTAAGGCTATCTCTAGGAAATACGCCTTTACAGCGTTTGTGACGCATGAGCCAGCGTTCCCAAGGATAATACACCGAACCCGCCCAACCTTCCCGTTTGGCTTGGGGAGACAGCCAACCCATTTCGTTACGCAGATAATACTCGGATTTTGCCGTTCCCACAAAAGCATAAGGTAAGCCACTCAACCAAGCAAATAGAAGGGGAACAAAATCCCCAACCGCTAGAATAATTGAGTCTTTGGGTGCAGTTTTAGCCCAGTGTTTTACGGCTTTGTATTGTTCCCAAGTCAGTCGCAGCAAACCGCCTTTGACATCCCCTAGGAGTTGTTTGCTGTCCATGTAGATAAAGCCCCCAGAAGGCATGGTTTTGACTTGACCCACAATGGGAATTTCGAGGCTACGATAAGCTTGTCCTTCTCCGACGAGGGGTAACGCGGCGATTTCCAGGGTAGGACAGAGGATTTGGAGTTGTTCGAGGATGCGAATGGCAATTGCGTCCTCTCCGTGACCATTACTGATACAAAGTAATTTCATCCCAGTTAAGATTGCTGTATTTGATTCACTGTATCCCGATCGCGAAAAAACCCGCTACCGCAGTAACGGGTAATACTATTCCTTGAGACAAAATCCCCCTAAGATTTCATCTTCTCATCTTGCTCAAGATGTTAAATAACCACTTCGACTCGTCCCCGGACAATTGCCCGTAACAAGCGATTGATTGCCAGACGTTCTTCTTCGGGTAAACTCTCGTCAAGGATGGCAGCCAGTAAGCCGTAACGGTCGAGTAAGGTGAGTTTTCCGGTGTCTGCAACAGAAGCTAAGATTTCAGAAACTGCGCCAGGAAGGAGGAGTAGTTGGTTGAACACGATCTTTTAGGGGGAGGTTGTTTTCTACATTTCTATAATCCTTCAATAACTGGGGTTTTTCCGTGACGATTGGCCCTTTGTCTCCGTGAATTCGCGCAACTTTGAGGCGGATTTACATCGGTAGTCCAGACGATCTCGATCGAAATTAAGGGCGATCGCGATCGCAACTACTCAGAAGCCGAAATTTCGCCAATCGGTCGTACAATTAGAGTCAGGGCATGACGACACACCACATAAACAGTTGCACCTGGGGCAATCGTTACAGCCTCGACACAACGGGCTTGCCACCACGAGCCGTGATAACGCACGCGACCGCATTTTCCGGGTTTGATAATCTCTTCGACGATGGCTTCTTTGTCAAAGTCGTCGAAATTAATGCCCAAGTAAGAGGATTGCAAGACCAAATTAGTATCTTGGGGTTGGAAGGTTTGCCAAAGAGTTGGCAAAGTGGCGAATAAGTACATCAGTAGTATCCTCGCGAGTAACCTGAATTAGCGATAAGTTGGTAGTTCACCCTGAAATGACACGCTCTCGGCGATCGCTCAATGAAGAAGATTAACCCACTGTCGCGATTGTTGTTGAACTTGACCCGTCATAGCCGCAATCTGCAATTGATGAAAAGCCCACAAATCAACACCGCCGTATTTTGTCGTTTGCAGTAGCTGTCGCAGTTGAGTTTCAGCTTCAATGGTGAGATATCCAGTGGTGAGGGCAGTTTGAACAACATCGCGAATTAGAGGTGTATTCATCCGAAAGTCTGTCTGATTAAATGGATTTGAAGGGGAAATGCTTTGATTCTTTCTCAGGTTGAAGCCCTCGCTTTTTACGCGCTTGTTTGCAAAAGTTTACAAAACACTTTGGGGAAAATTGCGGCTTCCCCCAATCCCAATCCTCAGTGCGTAGCGCTATACAATAAAAGCGATCGCGCAATCGCAAACGGCAATGACTTCTCTCAACACCTATTTTTCGCAACTGGTGAGTGCCTTACATCACCTCGTATTTTGGGAAATAGGTGGGATACCCCTGACCATTGCCTGGATTGCCATTGCAGGTATCATTTTCACTTTCAAGCTGAGACTGATTAACATTTGGGGATTTCCCCACGCGATCGCCGTTTTACTGGGAAAATACGACCATAACGACCATCCCGGCGACGTTTCTCACTTTCAAGCCATGGCCACTGCCTTATCCGCAACCGTAGGCTTGGGTAACATTGCAGGAGTTGCGATCGCGATCGATCTCGGCGGCTTAGGAGCAGTATTTTGGATGACAGTTGTAGGCTTTCTGGGAATGTCTACCAAACTGATAGAATGCACCCTCGGTCAAAAATATCGCCAGATCGACCCCAAAGGCGCGATCGCAGGCGGTCCGATGTATTATCTCAGTAACGGCTTGGCAGAACTGGGTCAACCCCGTCTCGGTCGCTTTCTCGCAGGCAGTTTTGCTCTGTTGTGCGTGGGATCGAGTTTGGGAGCGGGTAATATGTTCCAAGCCAACCAATCTTTAGCCGCTTTAGAGATTGTCTTCGCAGATTTAAGCCCTTGGCGGGGTATTTACGGTTTGGGATTGGCTTTTCTGGTCGGTTTGGTGATTATCGGCGGAATTCGTCGTATCAGCACGGTGGCTGGCAGTCTCGTCCCGATTATGCTGACGATCTACATTGGTTTGTGTTTGTGGGTCATTGGACAACACGCTACGGCAATTCCCACGGCTCTAGCTACCATTTTGCACGACAGCGTTCAACCCCAGGCCATTGAAGGGGGAATCGTCGGGGTTATCGTTCAAGGAGTGCGTCGTAGCGTCTTTTCCAACGCCGCAGGGACGGGTTCAGCCGCGATCGCCCATGCTGCGGCTCAAAGTCCCGAACCCGCGCGTCAGGGCATTGTCGCGCTGCTAGAACCGTTTATCGATACGGTAATCATTTGCAATCTTACCGCCCTCGCGATCGCCACTTCTCAAGTGACGGGACAGCATCTCAACGGCATTGAACTGACGGCTCAAGCCTTTGGCAACACAGTTTCTTGGTTTCCGGCAGTTTTAGCCCTGGTAGTGCTGTTATTCGCCTTTTCTACGATTGTTTCTTGGAGTTACTACGGCGAACAATGTTGGACGTATCTTTTCGGCCACCAAACCACCCTTTTGTTTAAGCTATTGTTCCTCACAGCTTTAGGGATTGGTGCAATCGTTAACCTCGACTCAGTGGTTGATTTTAGCGATACGATGCTGGTGTTGATGGCGATTCCCAACTTATGGGGTTGTTATTGTCTTTGCGATCGCGCGATCGCCGAAATCAACACCTATTTCGCCCAACTGGGAGAGGGGGGAGAGGGGGAAGAAATTGGAATTGTGACGGACAACCAATAACTCTCTTTGAAACGTTAAATCCAATTTTTGAGGCTGAAACTCCCATATAATCTAGTGTTGAGCCTTTTTTTGAGTCTATCCCATAGGCCAAAATTTCTGACCTCCTTTCTGGGGCAAAATTCCCACTTCCCCCCGACTGCCGATTGCCGAAGAGCCGACTGCCCAAAAACCAATCCCTACTGCCCCTTAGAAGCTGTTAACTGAAAAAGCTGCCCACTGCCCAATGCCCCTTAGATGCTATTAATTGTTTCTTTCAACGTCGCGATCGCAGATTGCTGATTTTCCCCTTCTTGCTGCTTTTGGGCCATAGCTTGAGCTAAGGCTTCTAACTGGGGTTGAATCTCTGCGAGAGCATCTTGTATGGGTTGTAGGGTATCTTGCGCCGCGTGGAACTTTGCCCACATCTGAGCGGCGGAGGTTTGTAAATCTTGACAACTGGTTTCTAGCTCTTGGATACCTTGTTCCGCCTCGGCTTGCTCGTGCTGATACTGCTGCACTTGCCCCTCAAGCTGCTCGATTTCTGTTTGGATACCCTTCAGTTCATTTTCTAGGGTTTGCAACTGTTCTTGACGCTCTTTTTGCTTTTCTTCTAAATCTTCTAACACCGGATTGAGGTTAATCGCGGGACTGCTACCTTCAACATCCACAATGCCTTGTCTGCGGCGCAATGTGCGTAAATGCACCCCTAACTTGCTTTCTTGTTTGCGGACTTCTCGCCGTTGACCCATTAAAGTTTCGTTGAGCATTTGATAACGGTCTTGAGCATCGGCGAGTTCTTGCTCTAGATTAATGCGATCGTAGTCGTTAGCGTTTTCTACCTTCCCTTTTAACTCATTGAGTTCTTCTTTTTCTAAAGACAGTTCTTCTTCTTGGTCATTGACGAACTGTACGGATTTGTTGAGGTCATTTTGCAAACTTTCAACAATTTGTTGCAACTCACCTAGGGGCATATTTTCGAGACTTTCGATATCGATGCTTTCTTCGGTATCTACTGCTCCTGCTCCCGAAGCCAATTGCGACAGGGATTGGTAAACATTTGTTTGGGTTTCTATTTCTTGATTGAGGCGATTAATCGTTTCTTGTTTGACGGCCAAACTCAAACGTTGACTTTGCAGGTTGTCTTTGGCTTGTTGTAGCGCTTCGAGGGTGGCGATCGCCTGTTGGCGGCGTTCTTGCAGTTCGCCCATTTGTCGGTCGGCTTCAGCTTGTTGTCCTTCGGCTTCTGAGCGCTGTTGTTCGAGACTACCGAGTTGACTTTGACAGTATTCTTGCTGCTCTCGAATTTGACTGAGGGCGGCTTGGAGGTGGTTTTGCAGCTCGCTGTCGGGGGTGGTGCTGGTTTCGAGACTGCCAAACAGTTCTTGAATCTGAGCCGTTTGTTCGGCAGTGAGTCCGCCGCCATTAGACTGTATCTCGCTTTGACGTTCTTCGAGTCGGCGTTGTTCGCCCCGTAAGTGTTCCCAAGCTTGTTCGAGTTCTTGATTTTTGCGCTCGAATTCTTCTTGCAGTTTACTGGATTCGGCTTTGACTTCTTGGGCGGCTTGGAGCTTTTCTTCGAGGCCTGCGGCTTCTTCGCGCATTTGTTCGAGTTGAGTCCACTCAGCTTCTAACTCCATTTCTTTTTGGCTGAGGGCTTGGGCTTGAATCGTCAAGGACTGATTCCAAGCTTCGATTTCTTCTTCTTGGTTTTTGCGATCGCTAATCAGTTTGGAGAAGTTTTGCAAAATACTCACAATCCTAGAACCGCCTGGTTCTGGCGCTCCTTGGACTTGGCGATTGCCACTGAGATTGACCAAGACCATCGCTCCTGACTCGAAATCGCCCGCCGCATCGCAAGGCACAATTTCTTCTCCGGGGACGGCACTCCATGTTTGATCGTTACGCTGGCAGGCTAGGAGTTTGAGTTCCGTCGAAGCCTTGCCCATAAACCCACTTTTTTGCTTTTTGACTTCGGCAAGATACAGCACGCTGATGGACCTCTCGATTATGTCTCCGTCAATATTCGCTCGAACCCAACTTGCGATTTCACGATCTTTGTAAGATGTGACATCTTGAGTTTGGGTTGGAATTGCCCTGGGGCAGAAGTTCTAAAAACTCGCTACAGCGAGCGCCAGATTCTTTCCGGCTTTTCCCTATTCTTTATAGCTTATCGCGTCTTGTTCGTCACTGTATCATCTCTTTTGCGAACTGACTTGCCGATCGCGATCGCGATTTTTTTGAGCATCTGGACTTGAGAGGGGTTTTTGATGGCTTGATCGGGTTTTCTCGCATACCGAGCTTGATGTAGCGTTACCGAGGCGATCTATATTAAGGCCGGGAGTTGTCAAAATTGGGAAAGCAACCACAATAATATTGTTAAAGAGATGTTATTCCTCGGATTTCATTGTCCATAATTAAAACCAGAAAAGGGTTGCTGCAATTTGTCAAGGCTTCGAGCCGGGGCGATCGCCTTTTAAATCCAAGCAATGTCTTTAGTTTTTAGGGTTTTACCTCGATCCTTGTCCGGGGTTGACCGTACTGCCCAATGGGGGGGTTTTTAGTTATTTTATGCAGGGAACACTCAATGAAATTGATATTCGCAGTATCCTGCAACTGATCGAACTCGGTCAGCGTACAGGAGAGCTTTATGTCGAGGCTTATCCCTCTAACCACGACACCATGCGTACTGCTAACACCCTTGATGAGACTTTGCTGGATTACTCGGCGGCAGTCAATGGTCTTGGCGAAGAAAACTTTTGGTTAGTATTTTTTGTCAACGGTCAAATTGCTTATGCCGCAGACCGCAATAGCAATAATTTAGTTCGCTTGCGGGATTTTTTGCGCCGTTATAAAGTTGAAGATTCTTTGGGGGATATGCCGACTTCGCCAACGGCTTCGATCAATACCCCCGAATATGCTTGTTTGTGGTTGCTGATGGAAAACCACGTTCTCACCCCCGCTCAAGGTCGCAGTATTCTCGCCAGCATGGTCAAAGAAACCTTATTTGATTTGCTGAGTTTGAGCCAGGGAAGTTTTAGTTTTGAAGTCGGCCCGATGTTAGCCCCGCAACTGACCACCTTGGAAAGTGGGTCTTGCACGATTGAGATTGTTAAACAAGTGCAGCAATGGAAGCAGTTTTATCCTCATTTGCAGTCTCCCAGTCAATGCCCGATTTTGGCAAATAATAACGAAATTCGCCAAGCTTTGCCGAAAAATGCTTATCAAAGCTTGGAATATTGGGCTGATGGTCAAACCTCTTTGCGACAGCTTTCTCGCTATCTCAATCGCGATTTATTGGCGATCGCCAGAGCAATTTATCCCTATGTACAACGCGGCTGGATTCAGCTAGTTGATGACGAGCAGAGGGATTTACCTCAAGATTTTGAGGCCACCCTCGCACGCCATCCTTGGCCGACTAAAATGAATCCTCCCCAGATTTTGTGTATTGATGATGATGTCACTGTGGGGAAAACAGTAGAGTATATTCTCGTTCCCCAAGGTTATCGCGCTACGGCGATCGGCGATCCCCTTGAAGCCTTGAGTGCCGCGTTTAAGTTGCAACCGGATTTGATTTTATGCGATATTGCGATGCCGCAACTGGATGGCTATGAAATTTGCGCCATGTTACGCAGTTCGACGGCCTTTCGCCAAACTCCCATTGTGATGTTAACTGGGAAAGAAGGCTTTGTAGACCGCTTGCGCGCGCGGATGGTGGGAGCAACGGATTATTTAACCAAACCTTTTGGCGAGAGTGAATTACTCATGTTGATTGAGAAATATATTGGAATTCCTCTGGCCGAATCGTTGCGGGGGTTTCCGTCAACGGGAGAGGCGATCGCCTCTGATGAAGTTTTTTCGGCTCAATCGGAGGGGATAAACCCGTAAAAGATTTGAAGTGAAATAAGAGATACTTTTATATATAAAGTACAAATACATAGAAATTAAACTCGGTGCATAGCGGTATGACTGATAAATTCAGTCAGTACCCAAGGGGCAAATCAGGTAAAACATTATGAGTAAAGTGTTGGTGGTAGAGGATAGCGTCGCACAACAGCAGATGATTTCCGATCTGCTTAAAGAAAGCGGCTTGACGGTTCTAGTCGCAAACAACGGAGTTGAAGCTTTAAGCTTTATTCAAGAAAACCATCCCGATATCGTGGTTTTGGATATTATTATGCCCCACATGAATGGCTATGAGTTGTGTCGTCGTCTCAAATCCGATCCCGTCACCCAAAACTTACCTGTAGTGATGTGTTCTTCTAAAGGGGAAGAATTTGACCGCTATTGGGGAATGAAACAAGGTGCTGATGCTTATATCGCCAAACCCTTTCAGCCCGCAGAATTGATCGGTACGGTTAAACAATTATTACGCACATAAGCTGATGAGGAAAAGCAACGATGGTGGGTAACTCAGAATTTCCAACCGATAATACTCAAGATATTGCTTCGGATATCGAGCGTCTCGAAACGCCAGAAGGGGAACTCCATCTGCGATTTTTTTTACCCTCTGGTGCGGAATTTGCTTTGTCAGCTTCTGGTATTAAAGAAGTTTTGAATCAGCCCCCCGATCGCATTACCCCCATTCCGAATGCTTCTCCGCTATTATTGGGAACAATAAACTTGAGAGGTCAAGTGATTTGGATTGCCGATTTGGGTCAGTTTTTGGGCGATCGCGTTGCTCTCAACTCTCAACGTCAAGAAATCCCGATTATTGCCATCGAAGACCAAGAAATTATGTTCGGATTGGCCATTGACCGCATTGGCGAAATGGAATGGCTCGATATTGCTCAAATTCAACTCCCTACCAACTTACCCAGTCACATTGCCCCCTTTATTCGCGGCGAGTGGGTGTTAAATTCAGAAAAGAATCAATCCCTGCGTCTGCTCGATCAAGTGGCAATTTTGCGATCGGCTCGCTGGGGGGCTGCCTAAAATTTAAACAATACCCCATAGGATTTTTATGAATAATCCGCAGACCAAAATCGCAACTTATACCTCTATAAAAACTTAGTCAATAACGCCTGTAGCGCGGTGATTCAGACATCTCCTCAGGACTTTATTAATTCCCCCACCCCCCAAGCAATCACTTTCATCAAGCTGGAGAAGGTAAATGGCACAAAGTACGGATTATGCACAGGACTACGGACAAGCCGAAAAAGCGTATTTACAAGGAAACTATGAAGAAGCCGCTCAATTGGCCGATCGCTTAGTTGAAGAATATAGTGACGATCCTTCGATTTGTTTATTGCGCGGTCACATTTACTGTTACGGCTTGCAGCAATACGATATTGCCCGGGAACAGTACGAAAAAGTGATGGCATTGACGGATAATCAAGATTTTATTGATTATGCCAACAATGGGATTAGAGATGTCGATCAATTTCGCACGGAATTGGGGGACAATGGCAATGCTCAAGAGGTGTTTGATGATTACGATCTAGAAGGCGATCGCGACGACGATCTTGCCGCCAGCTACGATAACTTGGATGACTTTGCTACAGACGATCTGCACGATAAAACTACTTTTGGTTTGGAGGAATCCCCCAGTTTAGAAGCCGACGACAATTATGATGTTTTCGCTGCTGACTTGGGCAATGATGAGGAACTTTTGGCCGACAATCCTTTTGGGTCAACCAGCGAGTTTGAGAGCGATTACGACAGTGGGGATATTTTCGATGAGGAAGCTTTAGAAGCTGCCGATCCTTTTGCTGTCGAATCCGAAGCTTTGGATTGGGATACTGGCAGTGAAGTTCCCGATTCCCCTTTTGCTGAAGAAAATCTGTCTCATTTCCCTGGAAACGACAACGCTCTGGCTGAGAATGAAGCTACATTTATGATGTCGCCCACCACAGAAAGCGATCCGTTTGCCGCAGCCGAGTACAGCCATGAATTTGAGGATAATGACGCTTTTGGGAACGAATTTGACGAAAATACTGTTTTCAGCGATGAGGAACTAGGCAGCGAATTTGAAGATACTCACGCTATGGGGGGCGAATTCGACGAGAATGATGTTTTCAGCGATGAGGAATTAGGCAGCGAATTTGAAGATAATTACGCTATGGGGGGTGAATTCGATGAGAATAATGTTTTCGGTGATGAGGAATTAGGCAGCGATACTTTTGATGAGAACAATGCTTTCAGCGACGGGGAATTAGGCAGCGAATTTGAAGATAATTACGCTTCTGATTCTGGATTTGACGAAAATGATGCTTTTGATGACGCATTTAGCCCTAACGATCCAGATTTTGCCGATACTTTTAACTCTGGCAGTTTTGAGAATTTCGACTTAGACGAAGAAGCCCACAACTTCGACAATTACCGCGATGTTCCCGGAGAAACGTTGTTAATGCCTTCTGGGGCGCAAGAAGATACCTTTGCCACCGCCGCTCGTGCTGACAGCAGCGCTTTTGACGATACTGAATCGGTTTCTTGGATGAATAGCGACGATCCAGAAAGCTTTGCTGAAGATACAGCCGCTTTTGATGACAGCATGGGGGACGATTTCGGCTTTGATGAATTTGATAATGACAATGGCTTGAGTACGGAATCTTTCGATAATCCGTCGGCGTTTAGTCAGCCAGGGGAAGATACGATCGCGAGTTATACGGGAAATCAGGATTTTCTGGATAACTTTGAAGTGTTTAAAGATGATTTACCCAGTGTTTCGGACTTAAACACAGATATTCCCGACTCGGAGATTGGTTTGGGCAGTCGCGATAGTTTTGGGGACTCAGCTTTAAATTTTAATACCAATCCCAGCTTGGTGGGAGACGATGATAGTTTATTTAGTCTCAACAATAGTGCAACCACCGCGACCGAGACCGTTCCTTCAACGAATTTTACCAAAACGGGCGATCGCGCTGTCGAACCTACCGTAGAAGTCGAACAAGGCACTTTTTCTTGGTTTGAAAATGCGCCTCTCCAGAAAAAGCAATGGTTAACTGCTAGTATTACGGGGGCGATCGCTGCTTTAGCTGTCGCTATTGTTAGTTTTACCACTATGGCTACCACCAGTGCCGAAAACAAGCCTGAGATCGTACCGAGAATGCGCGTGGCTGGCTTTTTAATGGCTTTAGTGGCTGGAGGCGGCAGTTTTGGGACAACGCTGTTTCTAGGGCGCTTAATGACCCAGCAGGTGAATCGTTCCACCCAGAACTTACAATCCCAGTTTGAAGCCGTGTCTCAGGGCAACTTGAATGCTAAAGCCACAGTTTACGCCGAAGATGAATTTGGGCAGTTGGCTGCGGGCTTTAATGAAATGGCGCGGGTCATTTTGACCACTACTAGCGAAGCCCAGCGTCGCGCGGAAGAAACCGAACAACAAAAAGAAGATTTACAACGGCAAGTCATTCGCCTCCTCGATGATGTAGAAGGGGCAGCCAGGGGGGATTTAACGGTCAAAGCAGAAGTAACTGCCGACGTATTAGGGGCGGTTGCCGATGCTTTCAACTTGACGATTCAAAACCTGCGGGAAATTGTCCAACAGGTAAAAGAAGCGGCTCGTCAGGTGAACAAAAACTCCAGCGAAAATGAAAAGTTTGCCAGGGGTTTGCAGCAAGATGCTTTGCGTCAAGCGGAGGAATTGGCTGTAACTTTGAATTCGGTGCAGATGATGACTGAATCGATTCGTCGGGTAGCTGACAACGCTAAAGAAGCCGAACAAGTGGCGCGGGCTGCGGCAGATGTGGCGGTGAAAGGGGGCGAATCGGTGGAAAATACGGTGGCGGGTATTTTACAAATTCGCGAAACTGTAGCAGAAACAGCCAGAAAAGTTAAGCGTTTAGCCGAAGCATCTCAGGAAATTTCTAAGATTGTGGCGGTGATTGCGAATATTGCTTCGCGAACGAATTTGCTGGCGTTGAATGCTTCGATTGAGGCAGCGCGGGCAGGAGAAGCGGGACGGGGTTTTGCGATTGTAGCAGACGAGGTACGACAGTTGGCAGATCGTTCGGCGAAGGCGCTCAAGGAAATCGAACAAAATGTCCTACAAATCCAAGGAGAAACCAGTTCGGTGATGACGGCGATGGAAGAAGGGGTTACTCAGGTGATTGATGTGACCCAACGAGCCGAACAAGCGAAGCGATCGCTCGAAGATATTATACAGGTATCCAACCGTATTGATGCCTTGGTGCGCTCGATTACGGCGGATACAGTCGAACAAACCGAGAGTACCTTGGCGGTAGCCCAGGTTATGCAGTCGGTGGAATTGACAGCCCAGGAAACGTCCCAAGAATCCCAACGGGTGTCGGCTTCGTTGCAAAGCCAAGTCGCGATCGCCCGGAGTTTGTTGGCTTCAGTGGAACGCTTCCGAGTCGATACCACCGAAACCAGTTAAGTTGGTTGTTGGTTGTTGGTTGTTGGTTGTTGGTTGTTGGTTATTGGTTGTTTGTCTTGTTTCCCGGCAAAATTCAATTGGTAATTGGTAATTGGTAATTGGTAATTGGTCACTGATGACTGTTGAGGCGATAACTGTAAAGAAGGCGATATGGCTGGTAGTACGCGATCCCAGACAAGTTTAGGTTTATGGTTTGAGCGCTTGTTAGCGGCTGTTTTGTTGGGGGGACAAGCGGCGTTACACTTGCTGAAAACGAAGTTTCATCGCCGCAATACGTTAGAACAAATGGCGGTGGTGGGGCCGGATTCTTTGGCGATCGCGCTGATTACGGCGAGTTTTGTGGGGATGGTGTTTACTATTCAGGTGGCGCGGGAGTTTATTACGTTTGGTAGCGGTAATTTGGTGGGAGGGGTTCTCGCGATCGCCCTGTCTCGCGAATTAACTCCGGTTTTGACTGCCGTAGTGGTTGCCGGACGGGTGGGATCGGCGTTCGCGGCAGAGTTGGGAACAATGCGCGTCACCGAACAAATTGACGCTCTCTACATCCTTAAAACTGACCCGATTGATTATTTGGTATTGCCTCGTATCATCGCTTGCTGCTTGATGTTACCCCTTTTGACCCTTTTTTCCCTGTTAACGGGTTTAATGGGGGGTTTAGGGGTGGTTATGGCGCTCTACAGCGATAATATTTCCCGTTATGTCTTCCTCAATTCAGTTCAAAATATGATGGCAGTGGGTGATGTTTTGGGGGGCTGTTTCAAATCTTTGGTCTTTGGGGCATTAATCGCTACGATTGGCTGTAGTTGGGGATTGACGACTACGGGGGGGGCAAAAGGGGTAGGACAATCTACAACCACGGCGGTTGTTACTTCCCTGCTGGCAATTTTTATGGTGAATTTCTTTTTGTCTTGGCTGATGTTCCAAGGAACGGGAAGTGCTTTGTCGGGGGGAATGTAGGGGGTTATTGCCATTCGCCTTGGAGGGTAAAGGCTGCCCAGTAGTAGGGGTTTTGCCAGGGGGTTTCGGTTTGCATTTCGATTTGGGCTTGACGCAAGGCAGCGATCGCGGGCAGTTTTTCTTGTATTAATAAGCGGTAGAAGCGACTCATCATTTCCGCCGTGGCTTGGTCGTCTACGTTCCACAAACTAACAATGGCTCTCGGTGTCCCGGCGTACATAAAGCCCCTGGTTAAACCGACTAAGCCCTCGCCTTTGATTTCTTGACCTAAGCCTGTCTGACAAGCACTTAATACGACTAATTCTGCTTGTAAATCTAAGTTGTAAATATCGTGTAACCGCAGAAAACCGTTTTGGGGGTTGCCCTGAGCATCCACTAGAGAAAGGACAATGCCAGAAAGTTCGGGATAGTTGCTGTTGAGGATGCCGTGGGTAGCAAAGTGGAGAATGCGATATTGGCTGATGTCGGTCTGGGTGACAAAATCGCGGTTGGCTTGGAAGTCAAAAGCAACGGTGGCTCGGTTTTCAGGGATAAGTGAGAGAATGGCTTGGGCTTCAGCGCGAGTTCCGGGCAGGCGTTGTAAGTCTACGTCGGTGGTTTGGGCGGCGCGATTGACGACGGCTTGGGCTATGGTGCTAGGGTTGACGGGGGTTGAGAGGCGCGAATCGCGATCGCTAAATACGGGATCGGCAAGGATAGCGATTTGTTTGGGGGCAGCAGTGGGGGGTTGCGATCGCAAGATACTGAGAGTTGAAGTTGAGGGGAGATTGACGATTTCTCGGTCTAAAATAAGGGGGCGATCGCTCCCCGGTAAGGTTAAAGCGGCAAAAGGAATGTACTGTAATGCGCCATCGCTGACAATTAACAAGCGTCGATTTGCGAGTTTGGCGGCAATGGGTTCGAGGAGAACTTGGCTGAGATCGAGAGTTGCGATATCCTCATTTTCAAGGCGAGGCTGTACTCCTAAAGCACCGCGATCGCTTCCTAAAACAAAGCTAGGGTTTTGCAGTCTTTGATAAAACTGTTGAGCAGACTTTTTGATTTCCGAGCGGGGTGGTAAGATATAGCTATTAATTTCGGTTTTGCTCACTAACCAAAGAAAGCTACGTTCTTCACCCAAAGCATATTGCAACAGCAAGGTATCATCATCGAGGATTTGCTCTTGAATTTCAGCTAGAGTCAGGGGTTGGGGTTGTGTCAAAGCCGCATAATTGGGACTGGTTGCGCGAATTTGGTCTTGGACTTGTTGGTATTGTTCTAGGGTATCAATGCGGTTGGCTTCGAGTTCTGCGACGGCTGTCGGGCTGTATTCGCTGCGAAAAAGAGCGACGCGGTTGGCTTCGATTTGACTGAGTTGTTGCTGAAGTTGTTGTTCTTGGTGCAACAGTTCGGGATCGACACCTTTGCGGATGTTAGTATTCGCTTCGGTGAGAAGTTCGAGTAAACTCCGCGCTCTGGCTCTTTCGTTGATGTGGAGGGCTTGAGCATCGTAGCCTTTTTGGGGCTGCTGTTGGTGGAGTTCCATCAGCAAGTCGATATAAAATTCGTAGAAGTCTTGATTATTGGCGAAAAATGAGGTACGAAGATCGGGGCTGGTAACACCGATCCGCAATTCTTCGATAATAGAGATTGCACTTTGGATACTGGCTAAAGCTGCTTCTAAATCGCCACTTTCTCGGTAAACTCTGGCGATACCTGCTAGGGTACGAGCTTCGGAATAGCGATCGCCTACGGCTCGATGTTCGACTAATGCTTGATTATAAAATTCTAGGGCGCGATCGCGATTGTCTTGGGCGTAGTAAACGTTGGCAATTTGTTGTTTGCTTCTAGCAATTGCTAGGGGATTGTTAACTGCTTGTAATTGAGTTAAAGCCCGATTGAGAAAGCTTAAAGCTTGTTCGTATTCTTGAATATCTGAATAAGCAGAACCAATATTACTTAAGGTAATTGCTTGTCCATAGCGATCGCCCACTGCGGTTAAAATCTCTAAAGCTTGAGTGTAATTTGCAATCGCGCGATCGGTTTGTTTTGAGTCACTGTAGATTGCACCAATATTAGTTAAAGTTATGGCTTCTCGGTTGCGATCGGCTATAGTTTGCAACAATGCCAGAGAATCCTGATAATATTTTAAAGCCTGTTCATTATCTCCCAAATCGTCATAAACTGCACCCATATTATTTAAAATTGTCGCCCTTGCTGAAGGATTTTGAGTGGCTGCGGTTAAACTTAAAGCCCGCTCAAAATAATTTAAAGCTTCTTGTTTTTCTCCTCGATCGCTATGATTCGTGCCAATATTGACGAAAGTTAACGCCAAGCGATAATCATCTTCTAACTGTTCAAGTAGGGGTACAGAAGCAGTTAGATATTCCAGGGCTGCGTCGTATTTCCCCAAGAATTGATAAATATTGCCGATATTATTTAAGGTCGTTGCTTGTCCCGAAATGTTATCAAGTTTTTGCCATATTGCTAATGACTGTTGGTATAAATCCAGGGCTTGGCGTTTATCACCCATGCCACTGTAAACAAATCCTAAGTTTAATAAAGCCGTCGCTTCGCTTGATTCATCTTGGGTTGTATTAGCAATTTCAAGAACTTCATTAAAACGGGCGATCGCGTTATCTCTTTCCCCTAAACGGTTATACACAAAGCCAATATTATTGAGGGTGGTAGCAATCCATTCGGTATCACCGATTTCGCGCCATAATAACAAAGCTTCTTCCCATACCGCGATCGCCTCTCGGAGGGATTCTGCCGTTCCTTGATTGTATAACGCATTAGCGCGATCGTTGGCTTGCAGAGCCGCAGCTTGAGCATTATTTTGAGTTATTAAAACCGATTCTTCTAACTTTTGAGTCAATCCGGCTGATGGTAATAATCCTAAAATCCCCCAAAGCGCGATCGCGACATACACTTTTTTCATAACAAAATAGCTTGAATTGACCTTAGTTTAACTGATATAGCAGTAATAACTCTATCATCAATATCGGTTACAAAACTTAACTAGATAGTTGTTACGACCGGGCATTCTAAAATTTAAAATGGAGAATTATATTTTTCTACGATTACTTATTAATAATGCAATTTCCTAAATTTCAGAAATATTGGCCGTTATTTATCTTAGTTTTAACTATTTATATTATCGTTTTTTATTTAACTTTAATTGGGTTTTATTTATTGAGTTCAACCCTGATCGATCATGTCGAACCCCAGATCGTATCAGTATCTTGGCTGAATCAGCGTGGCGAAATTTTGTATCATGCAGTTGAGGCAGAATCCCGTTACAACAACTTACTTTACGGGCCGATGCTGTACTTAATTGTAGGAATCTTTCTAAAGCTTTTATCCCCTAGTGTTTTTGCTGCCAAATTACCGATCGCGATCGCCTTATACTCTAGCTTAGTCTTCCTCTTTTTTGCTTTTAGACAAACTGTTTCGAGATTCTGGTCGTTATTGGCGATCGCCTTACTATGTTTAATCATTTTAGCTACCGGAAATATAGTCGGTATTCCGCTTTTTTATGTACGTTCCGATGCGTTAATTTTTTGTTGCATTTCTTGGCTATTATGGATTGTCAAAAAACAGCATCGGCCCTGGGTTACTGTTATTACTGTCGGCTTAGGAATTGCCATTGCCATTAATCTTAAAATTACGGCAATCTTGTATTTTATCCCTATTTTATACTTAGTTTATTTACAACTTAATTTGCAAGCAATTGCCGCCATCTTAGGAGTTTCCTTAATCTTTAGTCTTTTACCTTTTGGATTGCCGACGATTTCTTGGCACAACTATTTAGAGCTATTACAACTCACTCGCCAACATGGTATTAGCTGGAGTTTCTTCTGCCAAAACTTAATGATGGTTACCGTTTTATTTTTACCCATGATGATTGCCAGCTTTCACTTACACCAAATACCTAGCGATCGCGGTAAACATTTTTGGCACAAACATCGCTTTTATTTCTATAGTTTAGCGATCGCGAGTTTAGGAACAGCCATCATCGCCGCTAAACCTGGCGCAGGGCCTCATCATTTACTGCCCTATCTTCCCTTAATTTGCGACTTGACCTTGAGAATCATGGCTCAATTAACTTCTTCCCCCAAAACCCTGCCTTTACGCCAGGCAAATCTTCTTTTATTATTAGAAATTATCTTAATTGTCTTCTTATTACTCAAAGGACTAACCAACGGTATAATTTGGTTAGAATCTACCCAAGGACGAGGCGAAAAAGTGATTCGCGATCTCCAAGAAATCCTCACTCGTTATCCTCAACAAACCCTGCAAATGGGATACGGCGAAAATAATAATTACTCCTCAACCTTTTATCGTTTTATTCTCGTTTTTCAAGATCGCCCTTACTTATTCGATGCTATGGCAGTGATGGATTTTCAGTTTGCTAACCAACCTCTGAGCGATCGCACCCTTGAATATATCGCCACCTGTCAAACCGAAATTTGGCTGATTCCCCAAGGCGATTCCCCCTTCCTACAGCCAAACTACTACCCCCCCTCAGCATTACTCTTTAGCGACAGCTTCCGAGAAACTTTCCAAAACACCTATCAAAAAGTGGATCGCAGTCAATTTTTCGATATTTGGCAATGTCGTCCATCCCCTTGAACCTTGTCTCCCAGAAAAAATCCCATCTTAATCTCGCGATAATCTCCCGAACGTTTTAAACTGAAGGGTGCAAGAATTAAAGCGTTAAAACTAAACAAGATACATCAACCGTGCGAAAAATCGTTATTGCTGGTAACTGGAAAATGTACAAAACTCAGGGAGAGGCAAAAGAGTTTTTAAAAGCCTTCCTCCCTGAAATCGAAAAAACTACCGAGGATCGAGGTATCGTACTGTGTGCGCCCTTTACAACCTTGGATGTGATGTCAAAAAACCTCCACGGTAATCGCGTGCGTTTGGGGGCGCAAAATATCCATTGGGAAGACGCAGGGGCTTATACAGGCGAAATTTCTGGCCCTATGCTCAAAGAATTGGCTATCCGCTACGTTATTGTAGGTCATAGCGAACGCCGTCAATACTTCGGAGAAACCGACGAAACGGTAAATCTACGACTCAAAGCCGCCCAAAAACACGGTTTTGTGCCAATTTTGTGCGTGGGTGAAAGTAAAGCGCAACGGGACTCTGGCGATACCGAAGCCGTCATCAGCAAACAACTCAAAGCCGACTTAGTAGATATCGATCAAAGCAATTTAATTATTGCTTACGAACCAATATGGGCGATTGGTACAGGAGATACTTGCGATGCAGTAGAAGCCAACCGGGTTATCGGTTTGATTCGTTCGCAACTGAGCAACGCCGATGTAACGATTCAGTATGGCGGTTCAGTGAAGCCCAACAACGTCAAGGAAATTATGCAGCAACCGGAGATTGACGGGGCATTAGTTGGGGGGGCAAGTTTGGAAGCAGCGAGTTTTGCCGCGATTGTCAATTACGATTAAAGCAGCGTTTTGGGGCGGATTATGCCGCCCCATTACTCTTGAATCCTCTTACTGAGTCATTACCGCTTGGAAAAGCGCAATTAAGTGGCGTGCGAGAGTCTAGAATTGTAAGCCTAAGCCCCCTTGGAGGGAAAAAGCCGCACCGCCGCCATTGCGATAAGCATCAAAAGCAATAATCGCATTGCCAAACAAGACGGTACTGCTGTTGGGGATAACGTAATCAATACCAGGTTGAATGGCGAAACTGGTTTTATCGCCGACAGGAGAGGGAGAATCACCACTGCCAAAGGCAACTCCCGCACCCACATAAGCATCAGTTTGCCAGTTGAGGGGAATATCGTAAGAAACAGTGGGAACGACGGCTGTACCGCCATCGCTGCCGATCAGGGCTTGAGCGCGTAAGGAGAGGGGAACTTCAAGAAACTTGTAGCGAACGGCAATAACGCCCCCAACATTTTGACCATTGCCGCGATTATCGTTGACAATTCCGACAGTAGGGCCTACACCAATATAACTGCCATAAGCGGCTTGAGCGATCGCGTCTTGGGGAGCGATCGCCACACCTGTTATACTCGTTACCGCGATCGCCCCAGCTATCAAACTCCCTTGAATCTGTTTCATGGTTTCCTTCCCCCTCAACACGAAGTTTTTGCTAACATGAGCCGATTTTAGCTCATCTGCGTCTCTTCGCCAGCAGTACCTTGAGAATCGATTTTAAGATCGAGACGATTGAGGGGCGATCGCAAAACGGTAAACACCATACAATACCGCCCCGATAAAGGCCATACCAATTAAAGCCGAAACCAATTGAAACACCATTTTGAGTAACGAAAAGCTCACCGAAAGAGCAATAATCGCCACAACCGCTTTAGCAATACTAGGTAAGTTACTAAACCAAACAGCAATCTGCTGCCATTTGGCTTGCCATTCTACAGCAGTATTAGGGGTAGAGTGAGATGTGGGGGACTGAGCTTGCGTTTGCTCGGAGTTGGGAGTTTGTTGCACTTCAATTTCGAGTTCTTGTAAGCGTTGTTGCCAATCTTGTTGGTTGGGGGTGTTCATAATTGAACCGAGTTAAAAGACTGATTTTCATTCTTCATCATAAGCTGAGAGGGAAGGGTTCTGGGTAGGGTTTTCCGGGGGGGCTTTTTCAGTTTTCAGCCTCTAAGGGGTAGTAATTTTGGGCAGTGGGCAGTAGTTTTGGGCAATCGGCAGTCGGCAATCGGCAATCGGGGGAGAGGGGGAAGAGTGCGAATGAATGTAGTTTTCGATCAAGAAGGATAAGATTCTGCAACCCAAGTCTCATCATCATCAGAAGTAGATGGGGGAGAACTTGTACCTGTGAGAGTTTCCGTTTCATCCTCATTGCGTTGGGCGGCGGGGGATGCCGTATTGTGGGGATAAGCCGCGAGGGTTTCATCTTCGGTTTCGACTTCGGCGATATTAACCGCATTGGGGTCATCATCCCAAACATCGCGAGCTAAAATGGGTTCGCCTTCAGCAATTTCGATCTGAACTCTAGAATCTGTATCGAAAAAGGTAGCATCGGGGAAGTCAGAAAAGGGGAGATTGGGGCTGAGGGATTGACTGTAAGTTTGGAACTCTTCCCAAGCAAAGAAAGCCCCGCTACGAGCAGCCAAAGCGCGATTTTCGGGATCGAGTTGGGCTTGGTATAAACAGGTATTGCTGAGATTAGCAGCGTTGAGGTTCGCACCCAGCAAGTTTGCCCCGGATAAGTCTGCGCCTTCGAGATTGGCTTGGGCAAGATTGCTATGTTGGAGGTTCGCGGCGGCTAAACTCGCCCAAGAAAGGTTAGCTTGAGCGAGATTAGCTGAGACCAAATCGGCGCGATTGAGTTCTGCGATCGCGAGATTGACTTTAAAAAAGTTAACCTCTGGTAACATCGCTTGATTTAAACTCGCTCCTGGCAATTGCAATTGACTCAAATGTTCTCGGACTCGACTGTAAAAACAAGTGGGCGATAACACGGCAATCCGCGAGATAAAGGTAGCAAAACGGTCAGAATCAAACTCCTGGGGATGATTGGGGTCACCACAGGGATAAAACGGGGTATTGGCAATTCTGGCTAAACGACACAACAATAAAAAGGTATTTAAGCCTGTGGCTGCGTCAATTTGGGCTACATTGTAGGAATTATTCAGTTTTTTCAGTTTTTCGTAACTGTGATGAGCCACCCCTTCATCCAACCAGCGTCCTTGATTGTAAGACCGCCAAAAGCTAAATAAGCGTTGAAATAAGGCTTTAAGGGAAAAGGTTTGGGGCGTGTGCTGTTGGCGACGGCGCAGATATTCCACAGCCAACTGTTCCATTTCTAGGGACATGACTCCGTAGCCCAAGAGGGTGTAGAGATGTTGGGCGACAGCGAGATTGGAGTCCAAGCGGTAACTCACTTCGCCGTAGCGGTCTTGCACTTGGGCTGTGAGGTCTAGGAGGCGTTTGGCGATCGCGACGGCGGCTAGGTACGACCCCAAACTGATGTGAGACAGCCCGATATGGCTCATCTGGGCTTCGGATTGCCGACTTTGGGGTGGCACAGACTCTGGGGTAAAAAACAACGCTCCTAGGGGCGCAATTGGCGAGGTCGGGTTGGAGTCCGACGCGGGATAAGGAATTTGCCAAGTCCCAGCTTGCAAGATTTGTAACGCCAGGGCTTCCATTAAGTCGCGAGTTGCTTCAGGCGCTCGACCTGCTAACAGATTGGCAATGGCTTCTGTACTGCGATTGGCATGAGCCATACCTTCTCTGGCGCTTTCGGGTAGTAATTTCCGGCCTTGAGTTTCGCCGAGCAACCAACGCTCGATGCGCTCGTAAATCTCAAATTTTAATTCCTCTAGGGATAATGCCAACATACTTTTATCCAGCAAGCCATCGCGATGCAGTAACCCCAACAAATACAGCATCAAGGGCTGATGGACTAAAGCGGATATGGCTAAAGACGTATTGCGCCGAAATACCCCCTCGTCTTTGAGAAAGCTAAAATAACGCACCGAAATCGATTTTGATTGCAGTTTTGACCACTGGGTAAACCACTGCTGTAATGCCTCGCGATCAAGGGGTTGAATCAAAATTCGCCGCAGTTTGGTTTGTAAGGGAAACACGCTACCCACGCGATAGCGCCGCGTCAATCCATCAAAGGTGCGCGATCGCCCGGTCAACACAATTTTATGGCGCAGGGTGGGGGTTTGGCTCAAACATTGAGCCTGGAACTGTACTAATTGGTCGATAAAGGCAAAGTAATGGCGCAATTTATAAGGGGAAGGCGGTAACTCATCCAAACCGTCTAAAATGAGCAACAACGGCGGTAATTGAGACGAAAGCCAACCATCGGCATCACTAAAGCGTCCTTGAGGAAAGCTACTTTCCAAGGTTTGCTCGAAAGTCGGTTGCAATTGGACGTGACGCAGTTCGATGAAAATAGGCATCCACGCCGGATACAAATGCTGTGCGCCATAAGCTGCCAACATTTTACAAAAACTGGTTTTACCGCCCCCAGATTCGGCTTCGATGGCAATAATACTCTGTTCGTCTTCGAGATGGTCGAGAAACCATTGTTGTAAGTCCTGGGGTTGGGTGGGAGGAGCAGGTAAGGTTTGGGCTTCGTTACCGCCTTCCTCTACCCCAGAGAGAAAATCCTCAATGGGCAATCCCTTCAGGGGAATATAGATATCTTTCAGGGAAAAAGTCGCCCCCAGTAAGGGTTGACTCAACGCGGTTAACAATTGCGAGCGATACAACTCTCTAGGGCGATCGATGGCGATTTCCCCTTCTTCTGCCTCGTTGGTGCTAGTGGTGTGGGTGGTGAGGGTACTGGCATTGCGGAGATTGCCCAAACCCACAAACTTTTGGAGTTGAGCTAGGGGAATCGCATTTTCCGCAATAACCGCGAGGAGATGACCGGGTAAGCCGTTGACCAGGCGTTGGGTGAGGAGTTGGGCCTCGATGGCTTCAGCACCGTTGACTTCCAACCAAGCGATCGCCAAATTATTCATTTGTTGGATCAAAAAAGAATCGCCAATCAGCAGTAGGGCTTGTTCGGCTTGGCTATCGCTCAAACGACCGGGACGTAGGGTTTTGAGTAGGCCTTGTAACTTGGCATCGTTAAAGGGTCGATCGACTTCAATACTCACCGGAATCGAAGCCCGATTTAACCAGGGTCGTCTTAAATGGGCTTCTTGCTCTAAAATTTCTTGGAGAGCGATTAAATAAGCTACTTGAAATGTCAACCACGTCCCTTCCGATCGCTTTAAAGGTTTTTGACGACTTAACAGCCGTAAAATCCCGATGGTTAACTGAGCAATGGGTTGGATTAAAGCCAGCGCACTGCGTAGCGGTAACTCAAGCACATCCGCGATCGCACAAATATCAAAAGGAGTCAGGCTTTTGCTGGCCATATCCTGGATCATGCGGAATGCCACACCCGAAACCTCGCGGGGGGTTAGCAGGGTTTTTAAATCAACTTGGCGTTCGACTAGCCATTGTCGAATACTCAGACTCATGGGGTAGTTCAATCGTGGGAAATTGGGAGCAGCACCGAGTTGGCGCTCAAAAGTTCGATCGCTCGATCGACTTATCCTATTTTTAATGCCGTTTGGGTTTTAGAATAGCGATCGCGATCGCGATTATTATGCAATCATTCTCTTGCTATTTCTTGGGGTCAACACTGCTATAACATTATTGAGCATGATGGAATCAAGGATTTCTAATTCGTCTTCTCGTGGGACTGCCGAACCCAATTCTCCGGTCAAAACACTGACATCGCCTTCTCGACGGTGGCGATCGCCTTTCAGCCGTAAAAAGGTGATTCGTCTTGCCAGAGATGTATCTGCTTCATCCTCACACCCTAACATTTCTCTGGAGCGCCCTTTATTGGGAAATGCACGCTGGCTCAGTTTTTGGTTGATGGTGTTATGTCTTTTACTCGGAGCGGGATTTGTTAGCACTAAATGGCTTTTTCATCGCCTCCCCCCCCTAAATTGTGAAGAATTGTTACCTATGGCTGCCGATAGCGAACGCTTATTTTGTTGGCAGCAAACGGTAGAATCCGGCAGTTTAGAGGATATGGTCGCTGCGATGAACTTTCTCAATACCTGGCAGCCCCATCATCCCCTCTACAGCGAAGGACAACGATTACTCAGACAATGGTCGGAATCAGTGCTAAGTTTAGCTCAAAATGAGCTACAAGCGGGGGACTTGACCGCAGCTTTGGCCTTGATTAACGTAATCCCGGTTCGCAGTCCCTTATATCCAGAAGCCCAAGTTCAAATCGCGACTTGGCAGCAAGATTGGCAAAAAGCTGATACCCTAGCCCAAAATATCGAAACCGCGATCGCGAACCAAGATTGGCCAACTGCCCAAACGACTGCCGAACGCTTGAGCGAGTCTTCCCTGGAATATTGGCGCAACCAACGCTATCACGCCTTAACGACTTTGTTGCGAGACGAACAAGCCGCCGCGACTACCCTGACAGAAGCCGAACAATTAGCCGCCAGTCGTCACCCCCAAGACCTCGCTCAAGCTTTAAACTTAGTGCGTAGCATTCCCGCCGCGACCCACGTTAAAACCCTGGCTAAAGCTAAACAAAATCAGTGGAGTCGGACGCTACTGGAAATTACCGCCCAACGCCTCGAACAAGAAGATTATGAAGGAGCGATCGCGACAGCCCGCGTGATTCCCCAGGATGACACCTACTACCCCGAAGCCCAAGATTGGATTACCCTAAGTCAAGCTTCCGAAACCGCTCAAACTGAAGATATGGGGGCGTTACTCGATGCCCTTGATGTCGTTCAAAAAATTCAACCCCAAAGTCCCCTATTTCCCCAAGCTAAAATGCGAGCAGAACTATGGCAAGCCCAAATCCAAGGATAATTTTATCCTGGCGACACCGATGACTGTTACTTCCCCGGTCACGGCGAGCGATCGCGAAATTGACCTCTATCTGATCAGCGATGACCCCGTGTTAAAACTGGGTCTACAAGCGGTGTTTGCCGAGATTCCTGCCATGACGGTAAAACTCGTCCTCACCCAACCAGAAGCGCCAGAGGCGATCGCCGCTCAACCAACGGGGGAAACTGTCGAAATCGCTCTCCTCGACTGGCCCCTGACCGTCGAACTCAGACAACGCCTGCAATGGGGCGATCGCCTCTACCAAAGTCGCCCTCATCTCAAAATTGTACTACTCAGCGACCCCCTTGATTCCCCAGGGTTGGCCGCCGCCCAAAATACCCCCATTGTCGGGGCTTGTCCCAAGGGCAGCAGTGTCGAACAGTTGCGTACTACCCTGACAACAATCGCCGCCGGGAATCGCTACTGGCCCGACGAGGGCGATCGCCCCAACCTGGTAAAACGCCCCTTAACCGCCCGTTGGCTTTCCCAAAACGCCCAAACTGGACTGTACCAAATCGATAGTCAACTCCACCCCATCAACCGCCACCTCGAAAACGCCGACCTGCCTCTCCTCGATTGGCTTTTTTGGACGGGACGACGGCGGGAACTCAAAGTGGCTCGTTGGCTCGTCGCGCGCTTATTGCCCCCCGATATCCCTAGAGAAAATGCCTCTGAGCAACCTTCCCAGGCTCCTCAACCCCCTTTATCCGAGTTCCATGAGGTCGGCCTCGCTGTCGCGCCTACTTCCCTTAATACCAGCCTCAGCGTTCCTCAGTCCCTCTTTGCCAAAACCCAGGCTCAACTACAACTCAATCTCAGCAATACCACTAATACTGTTCTTGCCCTCGATATCCTCAAACTGCCTCAAAAGCGCGAACTTCTCTACAACGTCCTGCGCCAAACTCAAAATGTCCTCGAAGAACTCCGCTTTCTCACCATTCCCATCGACGAACTTGCTCCTCGTCGTCCTGCAATTCTACGGGAAATTTGGCAAAACACGGCTTTGGATTTTTACACCAAGTATTACACCACTACTGCCGATGACGATCTGATTGTGGATGTGGTCATGCAGGACGCAGGCAATATCCAAATTAACCTTTTAGACAGAATTCCCTTGGTCGAGGAACTTTTTGCTTACTTGCTGTTTGATACTTCTTTGATTATCGATACTGTCGCTTATCGCAGTGCTTCCCCCGAAGCTCAAGCTCGCGCGCAATTGCTGCTCAATAACTTGATTTTGCAAGTGGCAAATGCTGTGATGCAGCTACTCCTCAATCACTTTGCCGAACTGGAAATTGTCAAGTCCCGTCTGTATCCTCCTGGCTACCAATCTTCTCGGCAAATTGCGCGACTGCGAAATGAACTTTCTTGGCAATATCGCCAAGAGGTCTATTTTGAAGAACCCCAGGCGATTTTTGAAAGTCGCTATCAACTTTTAACTTTAACCGGAAACGCGATCGCCCCGGTTTCGATTCGGGCTTCTCGCGTGGCTGAATTGTCTCAACTCCGAGGTATTCCCTGGTTGGTGACTATCTTACTGGAAACCCGCGACGCGATCGCTCCTCGAGTTCGGGCTGTCGTTTCTTTCCTAGGACGGGGTGTTATCTATCTCCTCGTCCAAGTCGTCGGTCGCGGTATTGGTTTGATTGGTCGCGGCATTCTACAAGGCTTTGGTAACGCCCTCCAGGAAACTCGCTACAGCAAACGTCGTTAGCGATTAAGGGGCAGTCGGGTGGGAGGAGTGGGAAGAGTGGGGAG
>JAWQFT010000072.1:0-7732 GCA_035968055.1 Jaaginema sp. PMC 1080.18
ATCTTATTGAATAAATACACTTTCACATAGCAATATATAAATTTAGGGGTTGCGAAATGTACCTTAATCTAACGGTAGATATAGGTAGAAAGACAACAGTATAGGTTAATTTAGTTAAAGAATGCCAGCCTGCCCATCTCACCGAAACTCAACCCCATTGCGATCTCGTATGCGAGAAGATTCCACTGTCTTGACTAAACCCAAACCCAAGCTCCCTCGTCCTAACAAGCCCTACTCTAGTTTGGGAAGACGTTGGCGTTACTTTTATTATCGCTTGATTCGACTGCGAGATCGCCCCCACCGCATTGCCAGAGGTTTAGCCGTAGGAGTCTTTGCTGGCTGTTTTCCCTTTTTTGGCTTACAAACGATTACCGGGGTTTTACTGGCAACCTTGCTGCGGGGAAATCGCTTTGTCGCAGTGGCAGGAACGTGGATCAGTAACCCGTTGACTTATGTTCCCATTTTTGCCTTTAATTTCCACGTCGGCCAACAATTGTTGAGAAGTCACGATTTATCCATTGACGATATTAGCGATTGGGAATCGTTGGATTTTGCCGAACTCGGACCGCAGTTTGTGGGGACGTTACTCACGGGCTGTGCGGTAGTAGGTTTCGGACTGGCGATCGCGAGTTACTTCTCCAGTTTATATCTCTTCAAGCGTCTCCACAAAATCCGCCAGAATCAACGCGATCGCCACTTTTGGTAATAAACTACCTAACTTACCGTTCCGCACCCTCGTAAGCCGCCACAATGCGTTGTACGAGAGGATGGCGTACCACATCCGCCGCCGTCAAAGCACAAAAAGCAATGCCTTCGACCGAGCGCAAAATACGCTGAGACACCAACAACCCCGATTCCTGCTGACTGGGTAAATCGGTTTGAGTAATGTCTCCCGTCACCACCATGCGCGAATTAAAGCCCAATCGAGTCAACACCATCTTCAGTTGCGCGGGGGTTGTATTCTGGGCTTCATCCACAATAATAAACGCCCGACTGAGAGTGCGGCCTCGCATATATGCCAAAGGTGCGACCTCAATTTTACCCCGTTCCATAAGGTCGGGAATTTTCTCCGGGTCGATAAACTCGTACAAAGCATCGTACAAAGGCCGCAAAAAAGGATTGACTTTTTGCTGTAAATCCCCCGGCAAAAAGCCTAACTTCTCTCCCGCTTCCACCGCCGGACGGGTTAAGATTAAGCGTTCGTACTCGTCATTCAATAACGCCTGAACGGCCAAAACCGCCGCCAGAAAGGTTTTTCCCGTTCCTGCGGGGCCGATACAAAACGTAATATCGTGGTTTTGAATCGCCTTGATATATTGGCGCTGATGTAAAGTTTTAGCACGAATCATCTCGCCGCGACGAGTCCGCGCTAAAACATGGTGTTGCAGGTCTTGATATTCCTCTTTGCGTCCCGTGTCAAGGGCATGAAAAGCAGTCAAGAGGTCGGGTTCGCCGATAGCCGTGCCTTCTTGCCAGAGGGGTTGGAGCGATCGCACAATTGCCCCACAGCGCTCCACCGCCTTAGACTGACCGTAGATCGACAAATCTTGACCGCGCATCACCAACTGCGTACCCGTGCGCTGCGCGAGGAACTTTAAATTCGCTTCCCCCTGTCCGGCCAGAGCGATCGCGCTGGCAATATCGGGAAATTGGATGGTAACAGAAGTTTGGGTCACAAAACGCGCAAAAATAGCATAAAGTCAATCCTACCGAAAATCGCGATCGCCTTTAAGACGATTGAGAGCGACGCTGAGGCTTGCGAGGACTGGATGACCTCGACCGGGGGCGATCGCGATTGTTCCCCTGACGCTCCTTCTCTTGGGTCTCTGGTGGACTGTAAATGTCTAAATACACCGAACCAGCCCTAGGGGTCGCTGTTTGCAGTACCGTCCGAATCGCTTGGATGTTGCGGCCACCCCGACCAAACAACCGTCCGCGATCCGTTTGGGCAAACGCGACCCTTACCCAAACCCGCTTGCCTTGATTGACAACTTCACAGTCGATCTTCAGTAATTCAGGAGAATCCAACAACGGCTCCATCAAAAAGCGTACCAACTGAGTATAGTCAGGAAAATTAGCTTGGGTCATTAACCAATAGCCCCTACACTGAGGCTTTCAATTGCTCGAACACTTGAGCTTTGGTGAGGATATGGCGTACCGTATCGGTCGGTTGAGCGCCATCTTGGAGATGTTTGACGATTCCCGGCACATTGAGGCGAGTTTCGTCCGTTCTGGGGTTATAGTACCCTAATTCTTCCAGGGGACGGCCATCGCGGCGACTGCGGTTGTCGATGGCAACGATGCGGTAGCTGACGGCTCTTTTTTTGCCGTAACGCTTTAAACGTAACTTAATCATTTTGAATTTGGCAGTTTGAATACAAAAATTCTCCTTTCTGATTCTAAGCGATTGTTACAACCTTGGGAAAACTAGCTGCCAATCTGGGAAATTTTTTTCTCAAAGTTTTATGTCAAATTGGAAAACTATTCGCTTAATATTGGGCAATAGCACTTTAGATTTTGTTCATCAAGCCATGACACACCGTTTTTACCTCACCTGTTTATTAAGCGCGATCGCCCTATTTCCCGCCACTGTTAGGGCTGAAGTTGTTTCTACTCCAGCAACTCAAGCCACCTTACAACTCGCTCAAAATACCCCCAACTCCACCCCCAACGACTCTACTACCCCTAGCGCTACTCCTAGCTCCACCCCCAACGACTCTACTACTCCTAACGCTACCCCTAGCGCTACCCCCAACTCTACTCTCGTCGATGTTGCCACCAACGACGACCGCTTTGATACCCTCTCCAGTGCGGTTAAAGCTGCGGGCTTAGAAGATACCTTATCTGGAGACGAGCCTTACACCGTATTTGCTCCTACCGATGAAGCCTTCGATGAACTCCCCGACGGTGTAGTCGATGCCTTATTAAAGCCGGAAAATCGCGATCTATTGCGAGATATCTTGATGTATCACGTTGTACCGGGTAACGTGACGGCTGAAGACCTCGAAACTGGCCCTGTCGATACCCTTAATGGCGGTTTATCCGTCCGGGTCGATCCCGATAAAGTGGTGGTGAACAATGGCAGTGTCGTCGAACCAGATATCAAAGCGGGTAACGGCGTAGTTCATGCCGTCAACCGCGTTATGATTCCCCCGGCTGCCAAAAACCGTTTAGCGGCTTTGATGCCCGTGCGGGGACTTTGGTAAGCTTTTAAATTTAACCTAAAATCGCCTCAAAACCCCTCTAATTTCTGCGAAAGAGGGGTTTTTGAGTTAATCTAAGCCTTAGAAGGTTTTTCTTCGCCTTGGGGCAGTTTAGAAACCAACAACAGCCCTTGAGAATCCTGTAGGGTAAGTTCGTCGAGTTTTTTGACTTTCAACCCCTCAGACGCGATCGCGACTTCCCATTCCTCCAAGTCGAGTTGCAGCCATTCTCCCAACTTCACCGTCACCGCATCGCCTCCCATGTGCGCCACCATCGCCACCCGTTCGCGTTCGTTATCCGGGTTACTGCGTACCCCATAGTACACCGTGGCTTGCTTGCCTCCCGTTTTATTAAAGCGATCGGTTCCCGTTAAATTTTCGCGCAGCCAGGGGCGCTCGTGGCGAAAATATCGCAAACTCAGGTTAAAACTGGCGGAGATTTCTTTAACATTGTTTTGATAGTGGGACACATTACACACTTCATAACAATCCTCCATAAACATCAACGCAAACCGCTTCAAACGGTCTAAATCCAGCTTCGACCAAAAGCGTCGTACATTAGAACGGCTTTTTTGCAAAAGATTGGGGACTTCGCAAGTCGCTTCATTGTCCTCAGCACAAATCCGAAACGCCTCTACCACTTCATTGAGATTGTATTCTTTATCGAGCATCAAATATTGCAACGCTTTGCCAAATTCTTGCAAATCCTGCAAGTTTCTGAAGCCGAGAGTCTTGAGGCGCTTAAATGCCCAACTTTGCTTATACACTTGTGGGGTAATTTGCCAATCGAGGAAACCAAACTCCTCCGATACCACCTTGACACCATAACGTTCGTCGGTGTTGCGGAAAAACATCCAAGGAGCGTGCATTGTGGCATTAATAAAATCCATAGGTAAACCGGGGCTAAACCCGTAAACCCACAAAGTTACCGCCGCATTATCATAGCCATTTCGCAACACTTCCGGCAGACTTTTCCCTAAGTTCCAGTTAATGTCTTCGGTCGGATCGACTTGATTGCCCCGACGCACGGTATCGTGATTGGCACAGCCTGTAATCCAATGACTGCCTTCGTACATCACCTCGCAGACTCTACGCCACTTGCGTTCCCAAAAGCCTTTGAGAGTGGGGGTATTGTGGGCGAAAATCAGCGGCCCCCATTGAAAAGAATCGGGTTTGAGTTCGATGAGTTCGCGATAGGTAGAAATATCTTCCCAACCTTCGGCAGGCCAGGGACGACCATCTTCAAAAATGGTAAAGAGTAAGCGTTGATGGCCGTCAATTTCTTGGATCACATCGCTCATAGCTACTAGATAAGCGTCATCGTATTCCACCAAGCCCGTGAGGGGGTTAAAAAAGCGGAAGTCTTGACCGCCATCGACGCGAATGCCATCAACTCCCGTGTTGATTTTACGGCGCTGCATTTCCAGAAAAATTGCCCGTACAATCGGTAACTGGTGGTTTAAGTCCTGACCGTACATATTCGGGCCTTTGAGGAATTGACGGTGCAGCAGGAGTTCTGATTGGTTATCGGCGTGGCCGTAAACCAAGTCGTAAATGATTTGAATCGGGCCGGTGGGGAAGTTGTGTAGAGTGGCGATGAGGTCTACTACTTCATCGGGACGCAAACTCTCTAAGAGGGCGGGATTGGTGGCACTAGAGCCTAAAATTGGGACATCGTAACCCCAATCTTGGGTACTGGGTTTGTTGAGTTCGATGTTGACGACTTCATCTTCTTCGTCGTGGAACGAGAAGAATTCGCTTTCGGGGCTGTATTCGTCGCGAAACTCGATGGTGGGTTCTGTGGGTAAAAATTGAATCGCGTCGTAGCCGATGTAGCATTTTTCGGCGGGGGTGAGGGGGATATCGTTGGCGATTTTTTCGGCGATGCCTTGATATAAGCGATTGAGGCCGGCGATACTGCGTTCGGGGCTACTGGTTCCCACATGAATTTGTAGGATATTGCGGGGGGCGCGGATTCTAGGGATGCGTCGCAGGGCGGGTACTGAGTCTAGGGCGGGCATTTGGGAAGCCCCGGTACGACGGAAGTATTCTAAATCTTGGCGTTGGGCTTGGAGTTTGTCGATGTCGTAGAGTTCTGCCGGGCCGAAAACGCCGTAGGGAAGGGAGTAGGGAATGGTGTCGCGAATGGCTTGGAGTTGGCCGGCTTGGTCGATATAGCGCAACCAGTAGAAAGAGCCGATGCGATCGCGATCGCCTGGAGTCATACCAGCGACTACACCCCAGTGAAATTCCCCTTGTTGCTTTAAGTTTAGGCGATCGCGACGAAAGGGAATCACTTGTTCGTCAATGTGGGTGTCAATGGCTTCAAGGGGAGTCAGCACTTCAAAATAAATTTCTGACTTCCGCATGACTTGAGCGCTCAATCGCGGTGTCCAAAAACCAACTTCGGTCAAGCCATCGGCTCGGTAATGCGCGCCGAGTCTTGTGGCTAACATTTTGGCCTTTTCAAAAAAAGTTAGCTCGGAATGTTCGATCGCGATCGCCCAATCCAGAAGGCTTTGAGTCTCAGCTTCGGCTAGGGTAATTTTTTGGGGGGTGTCAACTTTCGTCTCAACTTTCACTGTTATCTATTATCTATACTTAGGTTCAAGGATAAAGAAGAAATAATTGAATCCGGTTTTTGGGAAGCAATTTAAAGTAAGGCTTCATGAAGGTCATAAGCCACAGAACACCTGCGATTGAGCATCTTTAGTCGCTCTCAACAGGACTTTTCTTTCCGTCAGTTTAGCAGTTCCGTTAGGGAGTGGTGCATTTTCGTGGCTCGAACCCCTAAATTTGAGAAATTCTTGAAGACCAGGTAATCTACAAGAGTGTATACATCTGTATACATCGTTGGATAGAACTGAAGTCTACATAAATCGCGCTGTTCTTGATTTAAAACTTCGTTTGTGTCGGGTTTGGGGACTTGCTAAAGTTTTTGGCTGTGACTCAAAATCCCCTGCACCAACGGAGCCAAAAATCAAAAAATTAATCATGAAATCATCATTAGTCATTCTGTATCACCGCGAACCCCACGATGAAGTCGTGGAAAACGGTGTCACTCGTTACCTTCCCAAAAAAAGTCCTAATGGGATTGTGCCAACCTTAAAAAGCTTTTTCAAGAATGTCAATCAAGGCACTTGGATCGCTTGGAAGCAAGTTAATAGCAAACAAAAAGCCAGTTTTGAAAAGCGCGTTGTTCCTGAAGGAGAAAATGTTAATTACAACGTGACGCGGATTCCTCTATCTGCCGAACAAGTCAAGCATTTTTATCACATTACCTCCAAAGAAGCATTTTGGCCGATTCTGCATTCTTTTCCTTATCATTTCACTTACGAAAGCTCGGATTGGGATAATTTTAAGGAAATTAACCGCCTTTTTGCCGAAGCTGCTTGTGCGGAAGCGGCGGACGACGCTTTAATCTGGATTCACGATTACAATCTCTGGTTAGCGCCGTTTTATATTCGCCAGCAAAAACCCAATGCTCGTATTGCCTTTTTCCACCATACGCCTTTTCCTTCGGTGGATATCTTTAATATTTTGCCGTGGCGCGAAGAAATTGTGGACAGCTTGCTGTGTTGCGATTTGGTGGGTTTCCACATTCCCCGTTATTCGGAAAACTTTGTGAATGTGGCTCGCAGTCTGCGTCCGGTAGAAATTGTTAAACGCGAGGCAGTCCCCGAACATATTACCCCAGTGGGAACGGCGCTGGCCGAGCCGGAGGTGATTAGTCAGTTACGCTATCAAGACCAGTTGGTGCGCGTCGATGCGTTTCCGGTGGGAACTGACCCGAATTATCTTTTGGAAAATTTGCGTAAACCTGAAACCCAAAAACGCTTGGGGCAAATTCACGAGGAACTGGCAGGTCGCAAGTTGATTATTGCGGCGGGTCGTGTAGATTATGTGAAGGGCAATCGCGAGAAATTAGAGGCGTTTGAGCGCTTACTCGAACGTCGTCCCGATCTCCACGGCAAGATTAATTTTGTCATGACTTGTGTTTCGGCGGCGGCGGGAATGCGGGTTTACAAAACGGCTCAAAGTCAAATTGAGCAGTTAGCCGGACGGATTAATGGTCGGTTTGCCAAGCTGAATTGGATTCCGATTTTGCTGTTTACGCAACCTATTCCTTACACGGATTTGATTAGTTACTACAAAGCTGCTGATATTTGCTGGACTACGCCGTTGCGAGATGGTTTGAATTTGGTAGCAAAAGAGTATATTGTCGCTCACGAAGGTCAGGATGGAGTTTTGATTCTGTCTGAGTTTGTGGGGGCTGCTGTGGAGTTGCCTGAAGCGATTTTGACGAATCCTTATTCGATTAAACGGATGGATGATTGTCTCGATCGCGCTTTGGCTATGTCTTCAGAGGAACAACAAGCAAGCATGGCGAAGATGTATAAAACGGTCACGACTTACGATGTGAAGTATTGGGGCGATCGCCTGTTTGATATTTTTGGCACAATCGGTCAAGATAGCTCGGATAGTTCTTCCCCTGAAGCTGTAGTGGCTTAATTTGTTGTTGGTTATTT
>JAWQFT010000072.1:7832-26321 GCA_035968055.1 Jaaginema sp. PMC 1080.18
GTTGTTTGTTGTTTGTTGTTTGTTGTTTGTTGTTTGTTGTTTGTTGTTTGTTGTTTGTTGTTGGTTATTAGTTATTAGTTATTGGTTATTTGTTGTTAGCAAAATCCCCCCTCCCCCCGATTGCCGATTGCCGAGGAGCCGACTGCCCAAAAACCAATGCCTACTGCCCAATCCCTACTGCCCCTTAGAGGCTGATTACTGGTGACTGACTCTAGCCCCCTGCCTAACCTCCTCCCACTCATCAGAAGTCAGAGGTTGAACCGAAAACTGAACTTGAAAACAAGTGGCGGCGGCGGCGGTGAGAGTGGTAATAATATGGGGAATGAGACTTTCTGGAGGCGTTTTCCAGGGTAATGTCGGGGGTTTGAGGGGTTCGGCAAAGATTTGTTGGTAAAGAGCGCGATCGCCCCCAATTTGCATCGATCCGTGTTGCAAAATGGCTCGACCTCGACGCAGTTGCGCGCTACCAATCAGTTTGCAGTTCTCGTCGGTGACTAAATCTGCCGCCGTTGCTGTACCAAAGCAGTTGGGATTGTGAATATAACCCCGTTTTGCTGCGCCGTAATGCAGGTTTACGCCTAATTTGCGCCAACCTTCTATAAGAAATTGACATATCTGTTGGTAATTTTGCGATCGCGTCCCCGTCAAGTCCGAAGTCACGACAGCATAAGTCAAGTCCCCTTGATGTAATACTGCTCGTCCCCCCGTCGGACGGCGCACAATATCAAGGGGTTGACCCTCATAGGTTATCCTTTCCCAAGCGGTAGGATATTGGCGCTGATGGTAGCCCAACGACAGGGCGGCGGGTTGCCAGATATAAAAGCGCAAACAGGGGGGTTGCAAGCCCTTCCGGTGCTGTTCCAGTAGCCAGTTATCCACCGCCATCTGCACCTGTCCCGGCGCAGCAAAACAGGGAATTAAGCGCCACATTGGTTATTAGTTGTTGGTTGTTGGTTATTGGTTATTGGTTATTGGTTATTCGCCAAATCTCTTAACTGATTACTGATTACTGATTACTGATTACTGAAGAAGAAGCCCCATAAGTGGCTTTGAAGTCTTCATCATTGTCATCCGCGATCGAGGCAACTAAAGTAATAGCGCGGGAAATTTCTCCTGGGGAAAGTTCAGCCACCGTGCGCTGACAAGTTACAATCACTTGGTCATTCACAATAGCAAAACAGGTTTCGTAGGTGCTATCCCAGTTCATTTCCAGTAACTTCCGCATCAGTTCGTTTTCTTTTTTGACGGGAAGTTTGAGAAAAGTTGCCCAAACGGTTAACATATCGTCGTCTGTTTCCCCAGTAATCTGTACGAAGACTTCTACTGAACCGTATTGAAACTTCCAAAGGGTAGATTCTTCGCTGCGGTTTACCATCGCGGTATCTTCGGTATCGAGGCTGGAAATTGCGGTTTCGATGATTTCGCTATAGGTACTTTGAGTTTCAATCAGTTCGTCCGCGATCGCTTCATTTTGTCTATTTTCTTCGGCAACCGTCATTTCGGGATTTTGTGCTGTCATGATTTTTAAGACTCCGTTGTTGCTATCCAGTTTGTTTTTAGTATGGCTTAAGTTAGTTATTTGTTGTTGGTTGTTAGTTTTTGGTCAAAAAACGTGATTTTGCTTTAAAATGCCGTATTTCGGCGCAAAGATCATAGTTAGTACGAAAAATAGGGTTAATAACACCACGATCGCGCCTCCGGTAGAAACATCCAAGTGATAGCTAACATAAGTACCGAGGACGCAAGCCAAAACACTACTGATTGCCGAGATAACCAGCATATAATCAAAGCGATCGCTCAATAAATACGCAATTGAACCAGGAGTGACTAACAGGGAAATTACCATAATAATGCCAGCAGTTTGCAACGCCGCAACTACAGTTAAAGCCAGCACCGACAGTAAAGTATAGTACATCACTTGAGTATTAAGGCCGATCGCCTTGGCATGGTTGGGATCGAAGCAAAACAGTAACAAATCTCGACGACGCAGCAAGATCGCAATTAAGGTAATACAACCCGCAATCAAAGTTTGAATAATATCCCCGGTAGAAATCCCCAAAACATTGCCAAACAAAATATGAAATAAATCGATGTTACTGGGAATCTTCGTGACTAAAACCAAGCCCAGAGCAAAAAATCCCGTAAAAATCACCCCAATTACCGCATCTTCCTTCAATCGGGTATTAGATTTAACATAACCGATCGCCACAGTTGCCCCAAAACCAAACACAAACGCCCCAATTGCAAAGGGAATATTCAGCGCATAAGCCACAACTACCCCCGGTACAACCGCGTGAGAAATAGCATCTCCCATCAAAGACCAGCCCTTGAGGGTGATATAACAAGACAGCACCGCACAAACCAAGCCCACAAAAGCACTAATCCAAATCGCTTGTACCAGAAAGCCGTATTGCAACGGTTCTACAAGCCAATTCCAAATCGCCATTACCCCTCCACCTCGGATTCTTGAAACGCCAGAGAAGTCATCGGCAAGCCCCCAAACGTCATGGTAAGGTTTTCGGGGGTAAAAGTTTCGGCAGTTGTCCCAGAAGCCAAAACAGTGCCATTGAGGAGGATAGTGCGATCGCAAAACGTTGAAACCGAAGCCAAATCGTGAGTCGAAATCAAAATCGTGTGATTTTCTGCCCGTAACTGTAACAACAAATCAATAATTTGCTTTTCCGTCTTGACATCCACTCCAGTAAATGGTTCATCAAGTAAAATAACTTGGCCTTCTTGGGCTAATGCCCTTGCCAAAAACGTGCGTTTTTTCTGCCCTCCTGATAATTCTCCAATTTGGCGATCGCGAAAGTCAACCATTCCCACCCTCTCCAAACTCTCCATCACCAAACGGCGGTCTTTTGCCCCCGGAATCCGCAGAAAATTCATATAGCCATAACGCCCCATCATCACCACATCAAACACGCTCACCGGGAAATTCCAGTCCACCTCATCCGACTGGGGAACATAAGCCATAACCTGCCGTTTCTGAGCCTTCTCCACAGTCAAACCGCCAACCCGAACACTCCCCTCACTCGGTGACAAAAAACCCATAATCGCCTTAAACAAAGTGGATTTGCCGCCCCCATTCGGTCCCACCAAAGCAGTAATCGTACCGGGTTCAACCGCACAACTAGCGTTATATAAAGCAAGTCGAGCATTGCTATAAGTGACACTAAGATTATTAACTGTAATCATTGGTTGTTGGTTGTTGGTTGTTGGTTGTTGGTTGTTGGTTGTTGGTTGTTGGTTGTTTGTTGTTTGTTGTTTGTTGTTTGTTGTCGCCATAAGCTATTAATTGTTAATTGGTAATTAGTAATTGGTAATTGGTAATTGGTAATTGGTAATTGTTCTTACTTCCTGCCAATAAACCATTTGTAATTGTGCGAGCATCATATTCCAACAAATCAATAAAAGTTGGAACAGGCCCTTCCTCCGTCGAAAGAGAATCCACATAAAGATTGCCCCCAAATTTTGCCCCAGTCGTCTTAGCCACTTGTTTTTGCCCCTCATCGCTGACTGTACTTTCACAGAAAATCGTTGAGATATTGTTAGTTTTTACCCTTTCAATCACTCGTTGTACTTGTTTGGGAGTAAATTGCTGTTCGGCATTAATTGGCCACATATAGACTTCCTGCAAATCGTAATCCCTCGCAAGATAAGAAAACGCCCCCTCGCAACTCACCAAATAACGCTGATTTGACCGCAGTTCGGCTAAATCTTCTTGTAATTGGCGGTCAATTTCCCGTAGTTGTGCGCCGTAAGCCTCAGCATTAGCATTGTAGGTATCGGCATTTTCGGGGTCGAGTTCCACAAAAGCTTGACGGATATTTTCGACGTAAATCAAAGCATTTCGGGGTGACATCCAAGCATGGGGGTTGGGTTTGTCGTTGTAAGGCCCTTCGGTGATAGGAATAGGTCGGATTCCTTCAGTGAGGAGGACAGAAGGGACATCTTCGAGATTGCCCAGAAATTGCTCAAACCAACGCTCTAAACTCATACCGTTATAGAGAATGAGGTCGGCTTCTTGAGCCTTTACAATATCGCTAGGAGTGGGTTCGTAACCGTGGATTTCTGCGCCAATACGAGTGATAGATTCGACAATGAGTTTATCTCCTGCGACATTTTGCGCGATGTCTGCCAAAACAGTGAAGGTAGTCAGGACTTTCTTTTTGCCTGCGGTATTGGTTGCAGCATCGGTTATCCTCGCTTCAGGATTACTACTCGGTGGGTTTGTCGTCGGTTGGCTACAGTTTGTCAAGCTTAGGCTGAGAACTAAACTCAAGGGAATGACAAGGCTTTGGGTAATAGTGACCAGAGTCATGAATACTGGAAGTCAGTTTCTTTTCATTATTGTTTCATATTTTTATCATAATCGTCAAAAATCAGGATGCGCTCGTGCTACTCCTTGAGTAGTTGTAGCAACCGCTAAATCGGTCAGGACAAACATCCATTCTGGAAAAATAAGCCCTCTCCCGTGAGAAATGAGCCTAAATAACCTTCTACTTTCGGGTAAGTCATAACGAGTCGCGAATAAAAATTAATCATGTTCGCTGCCATCGGGCATTGTTGCTCCAGCCCATTTTACCCAAGTTAAATTAGCGGTACTAATTTCAGCACGAGTTAAATTTGCCCCGGTTAAATTTGCTCCCATTAAATTAGTTCGCGCACAATAAGCTTCGATTAAATCTGTTTCAGTTAAATCTACGTTTCGCATATCAGCCCGGCTTAAATCCACGCGATTGAGACGAGAATGACTAATATTGGCATTACTCAAAAGAGCTTTATTCAGTTTAGCATCGGGCATGACGCACCCTTGTAAATTGACTCCGGTCAAGTTAGCTTCGCTCAAAATAGCTCGCTCTAATTTGACATTGAGTAAGTTTGCTCCTGCCAAATTTGCCGATTGTAAATTTGCGTCGGTCAAAAAAGCCCCGCTCAAATCTGCACCGCTTAAATCTGCCCCGCTCAAATCGGCATCGCGGAAACTAACTTCTTGTAAATTGGCTTGGCTGAGGTTAACTTTTGCCAAATCAGCCCCTTTTAAATCCGCACCGCGTAAGTCTACTTTATGTAAAATTGCTCCAGTCAAATTAGCAGTATATATCCGTTTTTCTTCTCGTAAATTAGCCCCGCGCAAACAAGCCCCTGTCAAGTTAGCCCCACTTAAATCTGTTCCGCGTAAATCGGCATCAATGAGGTTAGCATCCATCAAGTTTGCTAGGGTAATATCAGCACTGCGTAAGTCGGCTTCTTGGAGAGATGCTCCGAGTAAGTCAGCATTATGTAAATTAGCACCTGCTAACATTGCTTGATTAAGGTTAGCTCCGCTTAATTTACTACCAATCAGATTCGCTTTACTCAGCTTGGCACGACTCAGAAAAGCGAAGGTTAAACTCGCATTTTGTAAATCAGCCCGGTTTAAATCAATGCCGATTAAATCAGCCTCGTACAAACTGATTCCACTAAGATTAACGCCAGCAAATTTAGTTTCCCCGGCTTCATAACGCTGAATTAATTCGTGAGCATCCATACCTATTTATGATTTTATTTTAGTGAGTTTCGTAGAAAGGTTTAATGGCTTGGACAACAGCATTAGCAGCTTGTAAATATTCGCTAGGTTGGTCTAATTGGTTGGCTGTTTCATATAGTTTTGATTCGAGATTTGGCAAGGTTTCATAAGTTTCGTAAAGCTTGATGATGAGTTCGTCAAAATCAGTTGTTCTTAGACTTGACCAGTCTTTTTCGTGGCTATCGTAGCGCTGATACAAAGTAGAAAAAGCCACAATTTTAGCCCGCAGGGGGTTGGAGTATTTCATCACAGCCAAACGCACTTCAAAGGGATCGTAAATGCGACCAGATGTTTCATTTTCAGCCGGAAATGAAGAGCTATTTTCGACCAAGGTGGCGGCTGTAGCGCTGACTGTCAAGCTTCTGGCTGTGGTTGGGATAAACTGCTGTACGGCAGTGTTTGCGGCTTGGGCTTGAGTTTCTTGGATGATATTAGTTGATTCTTCGTTAACTTGATAAAGTTGACCGAGTTGACTAATAATAACATTGGCGATGAGGGAGTATTCGGCTTTACGATTGAGGCTATCTACAATGTCATAAAGGGCAATACTTAAGTCATCTAAGTTGGGGTAAAGATTATAGATTTCTTGGACTAATTCTTCTAAATCGATGCCAAGTAAAACGGCGGGGTCGTTTTCCCATTGACCTCGAACGATGCAATACAGCATTTTGCGAATTCGCATTATATCTTCGCAACTTTCAAAGTTCTGAATGATAGCTTTTACGGGAACTGGATATTTATTCAGAGAATCGCGAGATTTTGGCGTGAAAGCGACGACTTGGGTGGCTTCGGTATCGTTCAGTTTGCTGTAAATTTGACCAACGTGGCTAATAATCGTATTGGCAAGTAGGGAGTATTCGGCTTTACGATTAAGTTGTTTGACAATGCTGTATAACGAAATACTGAGTTGATCGACTGTGGAGTTAAGATCGATTAATTCTTCGATTAATTCTTTTAATGAAGTTTGCTGTAAAAGCTCTGAGTTATTTTCCCACTGATGTCGGCAAGTGCAGTAAATTAGTTTACGAATCCGCAGGGCGTTTTCGTGTTGTTCTAGGACTTGGACTACTTCATCGATTAAGGAGGAGCTTACCATTGTTTTCGATGGATTTTTAGATACACCCGATCATCATAGAGCATCCTTTGTGACCAGAGGAAGTGTTAGGAGGACTTTCTGAGGCTGTGGCGATGGCTTGGTCGAGGAGGTCGCAACCTTCTGTCACGCTTTCGAGACGAGAGAGTTTTTGCCGTAATGCTGATGCACCGGGAAAGCCTTTACAATACCAAGCCATGTGTTTGCGGGATTGAAAAATGCCTTTTTGACCTTTGTATTCCCAGAGTCCTCGAAGATGGTCTTTGGCACATTCTAGGCGATCGCGCACGGTTGGAGGTGGTAATTCTTTCCCAGTTTTCAAAAAGTAATCAATTTCCCCCACCAGAAAGGGATAACCCAACGTGCCGCGAGCGCACATTACCCCATCAGCCCCCGTCATTTCGAGGCATTTAACGGCCGCAGCCACAGAGGTAATATCGCCGTTGGCAATTACAGGAATCGAGAGAATATCTTTAACCTGCTTAATCCACTCCCAGCGAGCCGCTCCATTATACCCCTGAGCGCGGGTGCGTCCGTGGAGGGTTAACATTTGCGCCCCTGCGTCTTGCATCCGTTGGGCAAAGTCAAGAATATTAATCTCGTTGTCGTCCCAGCCCAAGCGGGTTTTGACGGTTACGGGAACATCAACCGCTTGGGATACGGCTCGTACCAGGGATTGAGCTACTTCCGGTTGACGTAGCAAGGACGACCCACCCCCCTTGCGGGTAATCTTGTTGACGGGACAGCCCATGTTAATATCAACCGTCTGCGCTCCTTGAGCGACAGCTTTTTGAGCCGCTTCTCCCATGAAATCCGGGCGACAATCGAATAACTGGATGCTAATGGGTTGTTCTTGGGGGTCAATGTCCATCACATAAGCCATTTGGCGGAGATGGTGCAATTCGCGAGCGTTGACCATTTCTGTATACAGCATCGAATCCGGGGCGTAGCGGCGCACTAAACGCCGAAACACTAAATCAGTCACGCCGGACAGGGGAGACTGCAAGACGCGGCTGTGCAGGGTGAGTGAGCCAATTTGGAGGGGGGCTGTTATTTCAGTCATCAGTCAACAGTTATCAGTCATCAGGGTTTTGGGCAATCGGCTCTTCGGCAGTTGGGGGGATATCCGTTGTTATTGAAATTCGAGGTCGCAAAATTCGGGTTTCAAATCCCGTGCCATCAATGCTTGTACTGCTTCTTGGGGGGTAATTTTGCCGTTGATGAGGCGATAGACTTGGCGAGAAATGGGAATGGAAATTTTCTCTTTATTGGCTAAATCAATTAAAACTCGCACGGTATTCACGCCTTCGGCTGTTCCTTCGAGGTTTTCTAGGACTTCCTCTAGGGTTTTGCCTTGGGAGAGGCCGTAGCCGACTTGGTAGTTGCGGGAGAGGGGGCTGTCGCAGGTGGCGAGGAGGTCGCCTAAGCCGGATAAGCCGAAAAAGGTTTCGGTGGCGGCACCGAGTTGTGTGCCGACGCGAATCATTTCGGGGAGGGCGCGGGTGAGGAGGGCAGCTTTGGCATTCGTGCCTAATTCTAAACCATCGCACGTTCCGGCGGCGATCGCCATGACGTTTTTGAGCGTACCGCCTAATTCTGTGCCGACGGGGTCGGTATTGATGTATACCCGAAAGGCATCAGAGGAAAATATGGTTTGGACGGTTTCGGCGGCAGTTTCGTTTTCGCTGGCGACGACGGTGGCGGCAGGGAGTCCGGCTTTGATTTCTTTGGAGAGATTGGGCCCGCACAAGACGACGACGGGATGATGGGGAAAGGCTTTTTGCCACAAGTGAGAGGGCCTATCCAGGGTTTCTGGGTCTAGACCTTTGGTGGCGGTAACAAAGATTACCTCGTCGGGAATATCGAGGGCTTTGAGTTTTTCGAGGGTGGGTCGGACTCCTTTCATGGATATGGCCGACAGGATAACATCTGCGCCTTTAATCTGTTCGGAGAGGGGTTTGGGATGACTGCGCGACCACATCTTGACTTCGTGGTTGTTGTAAGAAGCAAGACTCGCGAGGGCTGTTCCCCATGCGCCTGCGCCTAGTACGGTTAGTGTTTTTTTGTCGGTACTCAAGGGTAGTTTTGCTCAATGAGTTCAAACTGCTGTTTTATTATGGTATCGGCTTTTTCAGTTATCAGCTTCTAAGGGGCAGTAGGGATTGGGCAGCTTTTTCAGTTATCAGCTTCTAAGGGGCAGTAGGTCTTGGGCAGTAGGCAATCGGGGGAGGAAATTACCAATTACTAATTACCAATTACCAATTACCAATTACCAATTACCAATTGAGGGATTCTGTCAAAATTAGTAACAAACAACCAACAACCAATAACCAACAACCAACAACCAAATTATGACTTATCGCAATCCTGCTCCTACTGTAGATATTATTATCGAACTGGTTGACCGACGCGATCGCCCGATTGTCCTCATCGAACGCCAAAATGAGCCGTTTGGCTGGGCGCTACCGGGGGGTTTTGTGGATTATGGGGAGTCGGTGGAAACGGCAGCAAGACGCGAAGCCCAAGAGGAGGTGAGTTTGGCGGTGGAATTGATAGAGCAGTTTGCGGTGTATTCTGCTCCTAATCGCGACCCCCGCCAGCATACCTTGAGTGTGGTGTTTTTGGCGACGGCGACGGGAGAACCCCAAGCGGCGGATGATGCGAAGCATTTGGGGGTGTTTCCCTTGTGGGATTTGCCCCAGCCGCTATGTTTTGACCACGACCGAATTTTGCGGGATTATTGGCGCTATCGGCATTATCATATCCGACCGCGTTTGTTGGGTTGATGCGAGTCTCACCAGGTTTTGACTAATGTCAAGCAATTGCGATCGCCCTCGGTGCGCTGATAAGTTAAATCATCGGCAATTTTGTACATTAGGGCAATACCGCGTCCTCCCCCGGCTTGATAATCGGGTTTGAGGCTAAGATTGGCGATGTGTTGTTCGAGGTCAAAAGGAAAACCGCTATCCCAAATCCGAATCGTAATTTGCTGGGGATACAATTGGACTTCGAGGTCAATGGGTGTATCGGAGGGCAAATCGCGATGAGCATGACGCACGGCGTTGGTAAAGCCCTCAGCGAGAGCGAGTTGGCACTGCAACCATTCTTTTTTGGGGATATTGTCAGTGTAAGCTTGCTCGAACCAAGTTAAAACTTGAGTAAGCGCGGTGAGGTCTGAGGCGACTTGGAGGTGAAATTTGGCGGGGAGGTTCAAAGGTTTAACCAGAAGATTGAGTGAGTTAAACGGAAATGTCTGCAATTGAGACGCGATCGCTTCGACTTAGCTCTCAACGGCTTTAGTTTAACCCGATCTGCGATCGATGACGAGCTTAATTCACGATTGTCCTACGGTGTATCTTAGTATCTAGGTGTTAAATTAAATTTTTGTTTGTATTTTTGCCTCAGTTTGCGATCGCCCTTTTAGCCCGATCGATTTTAGATAATTCGCCAAGTTACCTTATTTTAGCTGCAATTCTCTCTATTTTACGAAGTTATGGTTCAAATACTCATCGTCGATGACGATCCCGCTATTCAGATGCTTCTCAAGCGTACTTTGGCGAAAAAAGGTTACGATGTTTTAGTCGCTGCTGATGGGGCAGACGGGTTAGCCCAAGCGAGAGAACACAAACCTGCTATGGTCATTTGTGATTGGGTAATGCCCAAAATGAGCGGTATTGAAGTGTGTCGCGAAGTCAAAGCCACACCGGAACTTTCGACCACTTTTTTTATTTTGTTGACTTCTATGGGGTCTGTGGAGTCTCGTGTTGAAGGGTTAGATGCGGGGGCTGATGATTTTGTTTGTAAGCCGGTAGAGTTGTTTGAACTCAATGCTAGGGTACGTTCGGGGTTGCGACAACACCAACTCAGTCGCGATTTACAACAACAAAAACATAAACTGGAAACCGAATTAGCCGAAGCCGCAGCTTATGTGAGTTCGATTTTACCCGAACCGCTCTCAGAACCCCCGATTACGATTGATGTTTGTTTTGTGCCATCAAGTCAATTAGGAGGAGATGGCTTTGACTATTTTTGGTTGGATGAGCATCATTTGGCGATGTATTTGTTGGATGTATCGGGTCACGGTTTACGGGCTGCTTTACCCTCTTTATCTGTGATTAACTTGTTGCGTTCTAAGACAATGTTACAAGTCAATTACCGCCGTCCTAGTGAAGTATTAAGCGGTTTGAATGATGCTTTTCAAATGACTCAGCGTAACGATAAATATTTCACAATTTGGTACGGCGTTTATAACCTTAAAAAACGCACATTGTTATATGCTAGTGCGGGGCATCCTCCGGCAATTTTATTATCGCCCGGACAAAATGAAATTGAAGTACAACAGCTTAAAGCTCACGGTTTCCCAGCAGGAATGTTTCCGGGAGAAGATTATGAAGAAGGTTCTTGTAAAGTTGCGCCTCAATCGAGTCTTTATATCTTTAGCGATGGAGTTTACGAAATTAATCAAACTGATGGTGAAATCTGGGGTTTGGATAACTTTATTGCTACTTTGCAAGAGTATCAAAGTCAGCGAGATTCTGGCTTGGATTATCTGTTAAAACAAATCCAAGCTATTAATCCCAAGCAAGTGTTTGATGATGACTTGTCTTTGATGCAAATTAATTTTGATTGAAGTGAAGATTGAATTGTGAGATGTGAATCTCTAATTTGTTAAGTAGGGAGCGCCTGAGAGAATCACATCTCATTAGAAAATGCTACAGTATCATGTAAGCATTTCGTAATTTTCATATTTGGATAAAACTTTTTTTTCAAAAGTAGCGCGATCGGGATAAATTTCAAATACTCGATCCATACTGGTCAACTCAAACAGCATTTTGATTTGCTCGTTAATCGAACAAATATACATTTTAATCCCTGCTGCTCGTACAGTTTTCAATGCTAAAACTAATGCTCCTAAACCAGAGCTATCCATGAAGGTGACGTTTTTAAAATCAATGAGGATGATTTCTGCACCCTTGTTGACACTTTCGCTGATTTGCTGGCGAAACTGAGTTGCCTTTGTTCCATCTAGGATGCCGGAGGGTTCGACGTATTTAACCTTAGCAGAATTCATAGACTCCAGTGTTAATCGTAAAAAAGTAATGGCTTAACTTTGCCAGTATAACGGCAGTTTTTAGTTTAGGCGATGTCTATCTTATATTTTGACATAAAATTACCGTTGTTCTAAATATTAGTTCTTTATTAAAAATTGTGCTTGTTGACAATTTTGATTCCGTAACTTAAGAAACCGAGTGACATTGAAGCCGTTTTTTCCTTTCTATCTTCGCTAAAATTTGGCCAATGAGTCGCCTATATTAAGCAAAGGATACAATAATTCATGGAAACCTACGACGCGATCGCGATCGGTGCGGGTCATAATGGCTTGGTCTGTGCCGCTTATTTACTCAAAGCGGGCTACAGCGTGTTACTCCTCGAAAAGCGCCCTGTTCCCGGTGGTGCAGCCACTACAGAAGCGATTATGCCCGATACTGCCCCCGGATTTGTATTCAATCGCTGTGCGATCGATCATGAGTTTATCCATCTTGGCCCGGTGGCGCAAGAGTTGGAACTGCACAAGTATGGCTTAAAGTATCTTCCCTGTGACCCGGTGGTGTTTTGTCCGCATCCTGATGGTAAGTATTTTCTGGGTCATCAGTCGGTAGAGAAGACCAGCGCCGAAATTGCCCGTTATAGCGATCGCGATGCCCAACGTTATCTAGAATACACTCAGTATTGGCAAAGTCTAGTGAACGCGATCGCGCCGATGTTTAATGCACCCCCCACGGCGTTACTCGATATTACCAGTAATTTTGAACCGGAAAACTTTAAAGATTTATTTAAAATTGCGGGTTCTCCCCAAAAAGCCCTAGATTTTGTGCGAACCATGCTCACTTCTCCCATTGATGTGATTGAGGAGTGGTTTGAGACGGAAATTGTCAAAGCCCCCTTAGCCCGTTTAGCCGCCGAAATTGGCGCACCTCCTTCCCAAAAAGGCTTGGCCATTGGGGCAATGATGATGTCGATGCGGCACAATCCGGGGATGTCGCGACCGAAAGGGGGGACGGGGGCTTTAGTGGATGCCCTAGTCAAGTTGGTAACGTCCCTAGGCGGCAAAATATTGACCGATACGGCGGTGAAAGAGGTGCTGATTGACGATTCAGGTCAAGCGGTGGGAGTTCGCACGGCCACGGGGCAAGAATATCGGGCGAGTCGCGGTATTATTTCTAACATCGATGTGCGGCGGTTGTTTTTGCAATTGATGGATTCTCAAGCGGTGGATGAGGTGTTGCGCGATCGCGTCGAGCATAAGATTATTAACAGTAATGAGGCGATTCTCAAAGTTGACTGCGCTCTTTCTGAAGCCCCCCGTTTCGAGGCTTACGACCACAAAGACAATTATCTCATCGGGTCGATTTTAATTGCCGATTCCGTGAATCATGTGGAGAAAAACCACGGGATGACTTTATTCGGGGAAATTGCGATGGATGACCCTTCTATGTACGCTGTATGTCCTACCGTCCTTGACCCGTCGATGGCCCCGGATGGCCAGCATACTCTCTGGATTGAGTTTTTTGCCCCCTATCAGGTTGCCGGAGCGGAAGGAACAGGGTTAAATGGTACAGGGTGGACGGATGATTTGAAGGAAAAAGTGGGCGATCGCGTCATCGAAAAACTCGCTCAATATGCTCCTAATCTCAAGGATTCTATTATCGCGCGTCAAGTGGAAAGTCCTGCCGAAATAGCCGAAAGATTGGGTTCTTACAACGGCAATGTTTATCATATTGACATGAGTTTGGATCGCATGATTTTTCTGCGTCCCCTCCCCGAAATTGCTAACTACACCACCCCTATTAAAAACTTATACCTCAGTGGCGCTGGCGCACATCCGGGGGGTTCAATTTCGGGAATGCCAGGCCGCAATTGTGCCAATGTTTTCCTCCGCAAACAGCAGGGCTTACCCCAGAGAATGATTGACGCGCAGGGTAAAGCGGTTTCGGGATTGCGATCGCTTTTCGGCGCAATTTTTAGCTAATTTTCGCAATGGAAATTATCCAACAAACCGATACTCGTCTCGAAATTCGCCATCGACCCATACTGCAATATTTTGTGAGTTTGATGATGGCGGGTTTCAGTATTTATAGTATTATCCAGTTTAATGCTTATTTTGGGTGGACAGCTTTTTGGTTTCTGGTACTGTTAGGAAGTATTTACGCCTTTTTCGTTTGGCATAAAATCATTCACTGTTTCGCGGATACAAAAACGCAAACTCTCCATATTCGTAAACGTAATTTAGTGAAAACAGAAACGCGACAACAATATTTTTTTAGTGAAGTTTCGAGTATCGAAGTCCGCGAAAAACGTAACAAAAACGGTAGATATTATCTCGCGTTTCTCATGCTGAAGTCGGGGGAAGCCATTTATATTGGTCGCGGGAATAAATTGAACTTAGAAAATAGTCTGCGCCTTTTTGCAAAAGCGATCGATTGTTATTATAATTTTGTGCCAAGACAAAGCTTTTGGAATATTTTTTAAAAAGGGAGGGATAGCTGCTGATGTCTCGCTTTTTCTAGCCAAAATAAACTCGGATTTGTTGGCCAATTGGGTTGTTGGGAAGGGGGGGGTAATATTATCAAATTCTATTGCAGCACATCGCGTTTGAGATTAAAATCAAATAACTGCTGATGGTGAATTTGAATCTTTGTCGCGGGACAAGAATTTTTGAGATTCTCAGCTTCTTCAATATAAGACGATTGCAGTTCAATTCCTTGAATTTCTAAAGGAGGTTGTTCTAAATCTAATAATCCTTTAATAAAATTCCCACAACCACAAGCAGGTTCTAAAACTCTAGAATAAGTTTGACCCGAAATATTTAGACATTGTAAGATGGAATTGACTAAACTAGGAGGGGTTTGAAAGTCACCCAGAGTTTTCTTCATTGAGTAAATTCTCTACTCCTACAACAGAATTTTCAGTTGCGATCGCGATAACTCGACGATACTGTAATCGCCATTGTAGAGTTTACGCTGATTTTTTAAATCCTGATAAGCTTAATTCAGTCATAGGTTGAAATGCCTATTACATGGTGTTCATTTGAAAATTGCCCATCTTCCGATAAAATCAGCTTAGGAATTAAAGTAAAAATTAATAAACTATGTCTCAGAAAGTGTTGATTTTAGGAGGAAAAGGACGAATTGGAAGCTGTGTCGCAGAGGATATTTTTAACCATACGGATGCTGAAATTACCGTAACCAGTCGTCAGGTTAACCGGGATGTGCGATCGCGTACTCGCTGGCTACAATTAGACTTAGACCATACCGAAAAACTGCGTCAAGCCATACGAGAAGCGGATTTAGCGATCCATTGCGCGGGGCCATTTCATTATCGCGATGGTAGAGTATTGAAAACTTGTATTGAAGAAGGAACTCATTATCTCGATGTTAGCGATCATCGCTCCTTTTTCCAGAAAGTAATTAGCCTACGAGAAAAAGCCGAACAAGCCGGAATCACTGCCACTTTAAATACAGGTATTTTTCCTGGTATTTCTAACAGTATGGTACGGCAAGGAGTTGAGCAATTCGACCAAGCGAAAACCATCCATTTGAGTTATGTGGTAGCGGGATCGGGAGGTGCTGGTTTAACAGTTTTACGCACCACATTTTTGGGTCTGCGTCAAGCTTTTTTGGTGTGGAAAGATAACCAATGGCAAACCGTTTCTCCCTATAGCGATCGCGAAACTGTAACTTTCCCGCAACCTTATGGCAAAACCGGGGTATATTGGTTCGATATGCCCGAAGCCTACACCTTCGCAGAATCTTTCCCTGGAGTTGATAATATTATTACAAAATTTGGCTCAGTTCCCGATTTATACAATCATTTAACTTGGATTACCGCCCATGTTTTTCCCTCGGCTTGGATTGAAAGTTCGGGGGGAATTGAATTTTTCTCGAAAGTGTCGCAAATTATGACCCAAGTTACCGATAAATTTAGCGGCATTGGGGTGGCAATGCGGGCTGAAATTACCGGGGAAAAAGATGGTAAAATGCAAAAATATTGCTCTACCTTAGTCCATGAAAATACCGCTATATCCGCCGGAATTGGCACAGGAACCGTCGCCCAATACATTTTAGAAGGAAAACTGCAAAAACCGGGAATTTGGGCGGTAGAACAGGCATTATCAACAGAGTTATTTACCGCAGCAATGAGCGATCGCGGCCTGGAAATTATCCAACAAGAAGTCCCGGTAACATTGAGTTAAAAATTGCTACGATAAAAGACTGTATATATTAGGCTTAAATATTATGGCATTACCTATTGTTGCAATTATCGGTCGTCCCAATGTGGGGAAATCGACCTTAGTTAATCGTTTATCCGGTACGCAAAACGCCATTGTCCACGATGAACCGGGGATTACACGCGATCGCACCTATCAATTCGCCTTTTGGCAAGACCGGGAATTTCTGGTGGTGGATACGGGAGGGTTAGTTTTTGACGACGACAGCGAATTTTTGCCCCTGATTCGCGAACAAGCCCTCACTGCGATTACCGAAGCCCAAGCTGCTATTTTCGTTGTTGATGGTCAATCCGGACCCACCGTTACCGATGAAGAAATTGCTCAATGGTTGCGTCTGCAAAACGTCCCCGTATTTCTAGCAGTAAATAAATGCGAATCCGTCGAACAAGGTCTGATTCAAGCGGCACAATTTTGGGAATTAAACTTGGGTAATCCTTACCCCATTTCCGCGATTCACGGTAACGGTACGGGGGAATTATTAGACGATCTAGTCGAAAAACTACCCGAAAGTGAGGAATTACCCGATCGCGATGACATTCTTAATATTGCCATTGTCGGTCGTCCCAACGTGGGCAAATCCACCCTCCTCAACACAATCACCGGAGAAAGTCGTGCCATTGTTAGTCCAGTTTCCGGTACAACTCGCGACGCGATTGATATGCTCGTCGAGCGCAACGACAAAACCTATCGTATCATCGACACCGCCGGGATTCGTCGCAAGAAAAACGTCGAATACGGGGCGGAATTTTTCGGCATTAACCGTGCTTTTAAAGCTATTCGTCGCGCTGATGTGGTACTGATTGTAATTGACGCGGTAGACGGCATTACCGAACAAGACCAAAAACTGGCAAATCGGGTGATGGAAGAAGGCCGCGCGGCGGTAATTATCGTCAACAAATGGGATGCCGTCGAAAAAGACTCTTACACCATCTACGAATACGAAAAACATATCAAAGACCGTTTTTACTTCCTAGAATGGGCAGAAATGCTGTTTACAAGTGGTTTAACGGGCAAACGGGTTGATAAAATTATCGATTTTGTCGATCGCGCTGCCGAACAACACCAACGTCGCGTCAGTACCTCTACGATTAACGAAGTCCTCGAAGAAGCGATTTTGTGGCACTCTCCCCCCACCACCCGCCAAGGCAAACAAGGTAAGATTTACTACGGTACGCAAGTCAGCAGTCGGCCTCCTGCGATCGCGCTTTTTGTCAACGATCCCAAACGCTTTAACGACAATTACCGCCGCTATATCGAACGCCAATTTCGCACCACTTTAGGCTTTACAGGTACGCCAATTCGCATTTTCTGGCGGGGTAAAAAGGCTCGCGAAGCCGAACGCAGTATCAATCGCGCCACAAAGGTTTAGCAAAATCCCAAAAGACGCAACAATCTAAAATTAAGCTAAACTCCGAAAACCCTAGCGGATTACTCAAGTATATAATGAAAGCAAGCCACTGTACTCAAATTCAAGGACAACAAAACTTATGGCTAATCTGCAATTGGGCGATATTGTCCCCGATTTCACGCAAGCATCCAGTGAAGGCGAAATCTCTTTCTACGATTGGGCTGGTGATAGTTGGGTGGTGCTGTTTTCCCATCCGGCTGATTATACCCCGGTTTGCACCACTGAGTTAGGGGAAGTTGCCCGACTCAAGCCCGAATTCGCTAAACGCAACGCCAAGGTTATTGCCCTTAGCGTTGACGATGCGGATTCTCACTCCGGTTGGATTGGGGACATCAACGAAACCCAAAGCACCAACGTCAACTATCCAATTCTGGCGGATGTGGATAAAAAAGTATCCGACCTCTACGGTATGATTCACCCGAATGCCGATGCTAAAGTGACGGTGCGGACGGTATTTGTTATCGATCCTGACAAAAAGCTGCGTTTGACCCTAACTTATCCACCGAGTACCGGACGCAATTTTCTAGAAATTCTACGAGTTTTGGATTCTTTGCAACTCACGGATAATTATCAAGTAGCAACGCCAGTAAATTGGCAAGATGGCGAAGATTGTGTCGTTTCTCCGAAAATTCCGACAGAAGAAGCAAAACAGAAGTTTCCCAAAGGAGTGCGCGAAATCAAGCCTTATCTGCGAATGACTCCTCAACCGAATAAGTAGATAAGATTTTGGCCGGGAATTGGGTTTCCTGGCTAATTTTTGGGGTTGAAATCAAAAGCAATAGGCAGAAGTCTAGGGATTCAACGAGGCCGAATGAGCAACTCGAAACCCCATATCACTATGCCTACCGACGAGATCGTAGTTGAGGCGAAACGCACTACGACAGTACTTCGGAATGGCAGTCCACGAACCGCCGCGTATTACACAGCTTAATCTATTATTTAATATCTGCATATATTGAACATAGTTTTCATAACGATTATCATTACAATCCTCATCCCACACTTGGCCATTCTGGGGCGCTCCTTCATAATTGTTATGCAAAGGGCCAGGGTCAGCGCACCATTCCCAGATATTACCGTGCATATCGTATAAACCAAAGCTGTTCGGTGGGAAATTGCCGACTGGG
>JAWQFT010000073.1:0-26120 GCA_035968055.1 Jaaginema sp. PMC 1080.18
GAGGACATCAAACCATCCTCTTTGGGCTCTGGCGCGTCCGACTGCAATAGTCATATACGCAAATCTCCTAACTAAAATGTACTAATTTCGCTAAATATTTTATGAGAGCGAAGTAAAGCTTTCAAACACAATGACTATGTTAGAGAAAATAACGAGGGGTCAATTGTGAATAAAGTTTACTTTTCTTTACAACTTTATAATAAACGATACAGCTTGAGATTTCCACCCTAATCTTTAATAAATTCTAAAGATTGCTGAGGGGAGCAGGGGTTGAGACGGTTGAAATGCAGTGCGATCGCCCCGGAAAATCGGCCATAATAATGAAGAGTTGCAAGTTAGTTTTCGACGAGGACGTTCATGTTTACCATTGATTTAACCCTACAGTATACCCCGATTCCGGTATCGGTACAGCGCAAAGAACAAAGCGATGCCGCAGCGTTGTATCAAGAAATTGTGGCGGCGATGAAGCAAGATACACCCCAAGTTTTGGAGTTAACTTGTGAAAAACAATCGGACAAAAAAGTGGCTCTTTTGAGCGATCGCATTATTGCTGTGATGATGTCCGATAAGTCTGGAGCATTGGCTTCGGGACGGGCAACTGGCTTTTTTGTCAATGCTGAGTAGGGCAAAATTGTGACAGCACCAGCGATTAATGTACGCGATGTTTACTTTAACTGGTATCCCGAAACACCCGTTTTAGAATCCTGCTCGTTTACCCTGCCTCAAGGAGAATTTTGGATGCTTTTGGGCGCGAATGGCAGTGGTAAATCCACGCTATTAAAGCTTTTGGCGGGATTATTAACGCCCCAAGCTGGGGAAATTGCCGTGGTGAATCCGGTGGGATTTGTTTTTCAAAATCCCGATCATCAGTTGGTGATGCCAACCGTGGGGGCAGATGTGGCGTTTGGTTTAGTTGAAGAAAATTTGACTATTATCCAAACCATCGAGCGCGTACAGGAAGCTTTGGCTGCTGTGAATTTATTAGAGTTTCAACGCCGTCCGATCTATGCTCTTAGTGGCGGTCAAAAACAACGAATCGCGATTGCCGGGGCGATCGCGCGGCGTTGTGAATTACTAATATTAGACGAACCCACTGCTCTGCTCGATCCCGATACCCAAATTGAACTGGTGGTACAAGTTCAACAGTTGGTCAAAAATCGCGGTTTGAGTGCTTTATGGGTAACTCACCGTCTCGATGAGTTAAATTACTGCGATGGGGCGTTTTTACTGGAAAAAGGAATTATTGTAGATCGTGGCGACCCACAACGCTTGAAACAGCGTCTTTTAGACGATTCTGTCTAAACTTCGTCGGGAAATTATGGGGAAGTCTTCCTCAAAAAGGAGATTAAGATATAGAGAAGAATATTATTAAAACTTTGTAAAAGTATAGAATCATGGCTGCTACCCCGGCTCGGACTTTTTTGTTGGTTGATGGCTACAATATCATTGGCACTTGGACGCATCTCAAACAGGTGCGCGATCGCCACGGCCTAGAAATGGCTAGGAATGACTTACTCGAAACCCTCCTCAACTACAGCGCTTTTGAAGGTTACGTTACCGAAGTCGTTTTTGATGCCCAGTATCAGAATACTCCCGGTTATCGAGAGCTAATCAATCCGCAATTTTCCGTGTATTATACGGCCTTTGCTCAAACTGCCGATACCTACATCGAAAAAACCTGTGCTGCTCAGTGTAGCCCCTTCAAATCCGCGCTTAAGCGTATTCTCGTCGCTACCTCCGATCGCCTTCACCAACAAATGGTCGTCGGCTATGGTGCTGAATGGCTATCAGCCCAACAACTCGAAAGCGCTGTCGCTCAAGCCAACCATCAAACTCAACGCCAAACACGACCCTCAAAAAATAGCCGGGGTCGTCTTTTATTTGACTCCCTCGATCCTCAAGCCCAGCAACGCCTATCGCAGTGGCGTTTTGGCATTCGCTGAACCTCCTCAAAAAAAATGTATTGAGGGGTTGACACCCTCGAAAATATTGGTTACTTTAGTAAAAGTGAGTGCAGAAGGCAATATGCCCTGCCGGTTCAATAACAGGCCCCCATCGTCTAGAGGCCTAGGACACCTCCCTTTCACGGAGGCGACAGGGATTCGAATTCCCTTGGGGGTATATCTAATAAAAAGCGTGGAGTTCAGTTGCACTCCGCGCTTTTTAAAATTCCTGATTCATCAGGTAGCCATTTTCTATCTGCTCGGTCGAAATTTTGCCCATTTTTTTGATATTCGCGATGTAGAGCTTGCATAATAGGTAATGCCAGTTCGGGATAAGGTGTAGAGCGGGAAGTGTCAATCTTCTTTGCGACTTCCCAAGAGATATAACAACGCCATGCGGACGGCAACGCCACTGGTAACTTGTTGAGCAATCAAACTCAAGTGCGGATCGTCCATGAGATCGGAACTTAACTCGACACCGCGATTCACCGGACCGGGATGTAAAACTTTGACTTCAGGGTGACATTGTTGCAGGCGATCGCGCGTAATACCAAAATAGCGCTGATATTCTCGCAAACTGGGCAAAAGGTGTTGTGCCATACGTTCGTGTTGCAGGCGTAGAGTCATGACAAAATCGGCATTTTCGAGGGCTGGATCGAGTTCCCAGTGTAATTTTAAAGCACCGCGATCGCTCTTATCTGCGAGTAAATCTGCAAACAGTTGGGGTAATAATGTCGGCGGTCCGGCTAAATGCACCTCAGCCCCCGCCGCCGTCAAACTCCAAATATTCGATCGCGCCACCCTAGAATGTAAAATATCCCCCACAATCGCCACTTTTTTGCCCTGTAGCGCGGCTAAACGAGGCTGTTCGGGGTTCAGTAAGGTACAAAGGGTAAACAGGTCGAGAAGGGCTTGAGAAGGGTGTTCGTGTTGACCGTCTCCAGCATTGAGGACGCTAACCCCCGATTGTAATTCATCCATCGCCATCGCGATCGCCCCTGGAACTCCCGCTTCCCGATGACGAATCACCATCAAATTTGCCCCCATCGCCAAATAAGTCTTCGCGGTATCGAGAATCGTCTCTCCTTTGGTCATGGAGGACGTTCCTGGGGCAAAATTTAAGGTATCGGCGGATAAACGCTTGGCAGCTAGTTCAAAGCTACTGCGGGTGCGAGTAGACGACTCAAAAAATAAATTAGCGACCACTTGACCTTGTAAAGCGGGTACTTTTTTGGTGCGTCGCGACAACACTTCCCGAAAACTAGCCGCCGTTTGCAAAACGATATCATATTCGTCGGGGGTAAAATCCACCAACGAAAGGACATGACGGCGCTTCCACGCTGTATCTTGAGCCATTCGCCAACCTCCCAAAACCCGGAACTCTCCCGACTCGAAAATAGTCCCTTGGAATAATAATTATGCCTTTACGGTCGAATTCAGGTAATTATCCTTATGCAGCGTATCAGAAAATGTTTAACCTATGGAATGGCGATCGCGTCAGTTGCCTTAATCGATATGACTTTATCTCCATCAGCGTCAGCTATTCCCCGCTTTAATCGGGGACAGACTGCCGTTTCTCGTCCTCAGCAACCCGCAGCCCGTCAAGCTAACCTGTTTTATCCTAACCCCACCTGCGATCGCCTCGTTCCCGAACCTTGGGAAATTCCCGAAAACAACCCCCTCGAAGCCGCAGTAGGTCAAGTCATCGAGCGATCGCTCAACGGGGATTTTGACCTCGTGGGCTATCGCGTCAACCTCGACCAAACTACCGCTACTGTGGACTTACGCCTTGCTCCCGATAGCAAACGACATTTCCTTTCTTTATCTCAATGCGAGAAATTTGCCCTATTCGGTAGTCTGCGAGAAACCTTGACTCAAAATACGGCTTGGAAGGTTGATAATGTGCGTTTTACTTCCCAAGGTACAGAAATTATGTTCTAGTCCGCAAAAATTGCTTGCAGTTGTTGTTCGAGGTCATCAAATAAGGTATTCACATCTTTACCGATTTGCTCGAAACATTGAGGTGGTGCGGGATCGGGTTCAAAATGGAGTAGCATGATTTGACCTTCACCAATGCCAATGATACTCACTTCGCGATCGCGTTTTGTGCCATCTAAGATACCCAAAATTTCTTGGAGATGGTTATTAGCGCGGCGATTGAGGGTTTCGAGGGCAGCGCGATCGCAAGCCACAAAATGCGGTTCGGGTTTGATATCAATTCCCAAACTTTTATCGCTATCTTCTCCCTGTTCCTGCAAAAAACCCCAAGCTAAAGCCGCCAGTTCGACAGCATAATCTTGGCTAAAGCAATTGAGTTTGTACTTCCATTTTTCTGATTCAGGATCGGTTGCAGGCGGACGGCCAAAGGGCATCATAAGGCGATTGACAGACGCAGATTACTCTTTATAGAGTATCAGATGAGGGGAAGGATTTTGGCAATCGGCAGTCGGCAGTCGGGGGAGTGGGAGGAGGGGGATTTTGTGATTGACGAACAACCAACAACCAACAACCAATAACAAAAAACCAGTAAATTATCGGATAACGAGCCACTGGAGTACAAACAACAAACAACCAATTTGCTATTATTAGGTTTGCACTAGGGGCTGTGGCTCAGTTGGATAGAGCAAGCGCCTCCTGAAATATCGGGCATCGTTGAAGGAAACTTCAGTGAATGAATGCGGTCAAATTCAAGGAAGCCTAAGTCTGGCAACAGATACGGTAATCTTGAGCCAAGCCCAGTTCAAATCTTTGAGTTGGGAAGGTGCAGAGACTGGTTGCACAAAGAGTCAAACCCAAGATGGACTATGATGTCTCATCAAAACAAAAGCGACGGGGTATTTTAGCTGGAATGCTATTGGGAGTAAGTCGTCGCGATGGTAACAATTTTTTGATTCGGCATTCAGATGCTCGTCAAGAGTATTTGTTGTACAAAAAAGCGTTACTCGAACAGATTACAGGCAAAGCCGTATCTATGAGCGAATGGACAACTCCAAAAGGCCATCGCGGTTGGCAAATTCAACCCAAGCAAATTCCGTTGATTCGGGTGTTAGTTCGACAACTTTATGCGGGACGCGATCGCGTTATTACCCGCTCTTTCCTGAATCGATTAACTCCCCCAGGAATAGCAATTTGGTTCCTCGATTGCGGCTCAAAGTCGTTTAAGCGGCGCAATCAGCAGATTTGCGCTCTCGACATCTACCTCAATACCCGGCGATCGCGAGCGGACAATGAAATTATTGTGGCGTATTTCGCGGAAGTTTGGGGCATTTACTGGGGTTTGAGTCGCCAGGGAGATTGTTATTGTCTGCGCTTGGGAACGACAGCCGGAAAAGCTTTTTTGGGCTTTTTACAGCCTTATGTTCCCCCTTGTATGCTCGCTAAAATTCAAAGCTCTTGCAACATAAAGGCCGCCACCTAAAGATAACAATCCAAGGTGAAGGAATAGTCCAGAGAGTGGGGAAACTCACACCAATCTGAAGCGCTAGGTCGCCGGTTCGAGTCCGGCCAGTCCCGTTGTTTGTTGGTTATTTGTTATTGAGAGAAAAATTAAAGCGGAAGTTAATCTTCTGTTAGGGGATTGAGAGTATTTTAGAAGTAGTTGGTTTTTGATAGTCAATTCAGGTGAATGGTATTCAAGCTCAATTCTCGGCAATCGCAGTCATTTTCAGCAAAATCATCTCGCTGGCAAAAGCGGAAGTTCCTTTTACTTTTATCATTAATGGCGATCGGGGCGATCGCGGGGTATCGTTTAATTAAAGGCGCGATCGCTCAACCCGAAGCGATTATCGTTTTAGGAGGAGAAGAAAAGCGGGAGTTATTTGCTGCTCGTTTTGCTCATCAACACCCCGATTTGCCGATTTGGGTCTCTTCGGGAAGTCCTGAAGGCTACGCTAAATTACTCTTTGCTAAACTCGGTATTGAGGGCGATCGCATTAATCTCGATTACCAAGCCAAAGATACCGTCACCAACTTTACCACCCTTGTCGATCGCCTGGAAGCTCAAGGTGTTGACAGCGTTTACCTTGTTACCTCCGACGATCACATGAGACGCGCTCGCGTAGTGGGGGAAATCGTTTTTGGCAGTCGTGGTATCATCATCAAGCCCGTAATTGTCCCGACAAACCGCGAACCGGAAGCAATGACCAAATCTGTCCGCGATGGTGCGAGAGCCTTGTTGTGGCTCACCACAGGTTACACAGGAGCAACCCTCAAGTCTCAGTCTCAGGTTGTATTTCCGACTGTTCTTGTACCACCACAAAAGGCTGAACAATAATGGCATTAAACCGCTTTTCTGGGGTTTTGTTCCACAGAGTAAGTTGATCGACTGAGGGTTTTTGGATCAGCTTTTGGGCAATCCAGGTTTGAATTTGCGGAGTGTTATCTTGAGCGATTTCTACCCCTACATCCAGCAAATCTAGATACGGTGAGACGATAATTAAGGCATCTCGACGCGCATGGGGCATTAACCAATCCCAAGCGGCTTCATCAAGGCTTTGAGCAATTTCTTCGCGGAGGTCTGACACAATAATTGGAAGATCGCAAAATACCCGATTATCTTATCGGGTTGGGGTACGGCTAACAAGTGTTGAGCTTGTAGCACTACGCGCAGGGATATAGGGGTAGCCGGAGTCAAGATGCTAGACTTCGCTTTAGTTTTACTGGCTTGAGAGGGGGAAGAAAAGAACTTACCCCAGCTACGCTATGAGTTGTTTTGATTCTTTTTTAATCTTGCTGAGGAGGACTGACTAAAACTTGACCTTCTGGAGTTATTTCCACTTTTCCTCCTAAATTTAAAATTGCCTCAATTGCGCGATCGCGTGCGAGTTCATCGCTGGTATTCTGTAAAACTAAAGCCCACGCTCCCACTTTCGCAACTTTACTTTCAGGATTAGTTTCGAGGAATATAGCAGTTTGCCGGGAAAATTCGGCAACAAATTGACTTTGCTCGTCTTCATATAAACTTGCCCATTCTGCCGCTTTAAGAAAGGATTTTTGAGCATTAGCTTGAGCATCTGGGAGAAATAGCAACTCATTAATGCCTTTTTGCCGCCAAATGTAGTAAGAATATTGAGGGACTTGCGGGGTTACTGATTGCAAACCGCGTTCAATAATTGCGTCAGTTCTTTCCGGTTGTGCTGTATAAATTGAGCCTGCTGTGGCTAAAAAGTTATAAGCTCCTAGAAAGCGGGGATCGCGCTCAAGAACTAGATCGAGGTAATCTAAAGCCAGTTCGTATCCAGTAGCAGCGCGAGCTTCATCGTCGCCGAAATACTGAATGTATTGTAAAAATGTCCAATCCGCAATGAGATTATCAAATCCCAAACTTGGCAATTGTTGCAGGAATTGTAAGCGGATTTTTTGTTGTTGGACTTGTTGTTGGTAATCTTGAGGAGTTTGGGCGGATTGACGCGATCGCACTCTGGTCAGTTGGAGGGTGACTACCGTAGCGGCACACAACCCCAAAATGAGGAATGGTATTGCTTTAGTCAAGGGATTAGTAGAAGTTGAGACAGCCATAATTTACACACAACTTTGCTACAGTTGAGAAAGACGCGATCGCTTTTGAGATTGCCGTGGGTAATTTAACGGTAACGTATTTCTTTGAGTTCTTCCCACAGTCTAATACGCCTGTTGGCTTTAATTTTTAAAACTATGCCCGAACCCCAAAAGACAAAAAAACCCGTACAACAGATAATTATTATTTTTAGCGCGATCGCTTTTCTCGGATCGACAGCTTTGATGGCAGCAAGTATGTTTACTTCTCCAAGTCCTGCACCTAGCGATCCTGAAGCTGAAACCCAAGCAATTCAAGATGAATTAGCAACTCAAGAAGAAGGGTTTGCTGCTGTGGTAGAACGCGAACCAGATAATGAATTTGCTCTGACTCGTTTGGTAGAGTTACGCCTGCAAATGCAGAAATATGAAGCCGCAGTTGAGCCGCTACAAAAGTTAGTTGAACTCAATCCCGATAATCAACAAGCGCTACAAGCTTTAGCTGCGGTTCACATCCAAACCGGGAATTACGAAGGCGCGATCGCTCCCCTGGAAAAGTTAGTTGAACTCAATCCCGAAGCGACAGAATTGCAAGCGCAACTCGCGAACATTAAAGAGCAAGTTCAAGCCCAAAAATCAGGCGAAACTCAAACCCCTACAAGTAAGCCTTAAATTCTTTTTATAGTTTCCCAAAATAAGTAGCAAGTGAGGCTACTTATTTTTTGTTTTTACTGATTAATGTTTCTGGATAAAACGATGGTAGATTCTTCCCTCGAAAAAATCATTGATGCCGAAATTAAAAATGATGAATTTTATCAATTTTTACAATATCTTGCCGCAACTGAAGATATTCAAACAATTTTAGAAATTGGTTCATCGTCTGGAGGAGGCAGCACAGAAGCCTTGGTGAATGGGATACAACAAAATCCCCACCAACCCCAGTTATACTGCATGGAAGTATCAAAAACGCGCTTTCAGCAATTACAACAGACTTATCAAAACCAGGCTTTTGTTCATTGCTACAATGTTTCTTCTGTTCCTGTTAATTCTTTTCCCAGTGAAGCTCAAGTCAGGGAATTTTATAACACTCATGCTACCAATCTAAATTTGTATCCCTTAGAGCAAGTTCTCAGTTGGCGACAACAAGATATTAGCTATCTTGAAAATCAGAATGTTATCGAAGAGGGGATCGAGCGGATCAAAACTGAGAATAATATTGAATATTTTGATATGGTTTTGATTGATGGTTCTGAATTTACTGGTTCGGCTGAACTTGCTAAAGTTTATGGTGCAACTTTTATATTACTTGATGACATTAATACTTATAAAAATTATCATTCTCACCATCAGTTGTGCCAAGACCCAAACTATAAATTATTGAAACAAAATTTGGATTTACGGAATGGCTACTCTATTTTCAAAAAAATCAATTCTCAACAAAAAGAATTAAGTCATATTCTTCAAAAAATAACCTCGACTTGGCGAGAACAAGAAGAGCAAAAATTCATGCGATCGCTGATTTCTGAAGACGCGATCGCGTTTGACATTGGGGCAGCTTCTGGAAGTAACACTTTACTCATAAGTCAGTGGGTAGGCTATTTCGGTAAAGTGTACGCATTTGAACCCACAGAGTCTTTAGCCAACAATATTCAAACGAATATTGAACGTTATCATCTGAATAACACTCTGGTTATTCAAAAAGCTATTACTAATCAAATCGGAGAAATCGACTTTTATGAATTTCCTCAAGACTTTGCTAACTTGAATAGTATTCAACGCCCTTCTGAGAATATCTCCGATCCCAAAATTCTCGATCGAGTGCAAAATAAAACTGTTACAACCACAACCCTGGACCAATTTTGTCAACAGCAAAAAATTGAAAAAATTGATTATATCAAGCTCGATCTCCCTGAAACTACGCCAATTGTCCTTCAGGGCGCGAGCCAACTTTTGGCAACCAAAGCCATCCACTTTCTACAATTCATCGCTTCTCCGATTACTGTCAAAACCACATCTGAGGTTTTAAAAGACTATGGTTATGAATGCCATTGTATTAGCGAAAGAGGAGAAATTGGCGAAAATAGCCAAGAATCTAATGCAGAAAAACAAAACTATATTGCCTTTCCCAAACTACCCATTCACTTTTTCACAATTGTCCTCAATGGCGAACCCTTTATTCGCTACCATATTGACACTTTAAAACAACTTCCCTTTCCCTGGCATTGGCATATTGTCGAAGGCGTTGCTGACCTAAAACACGATACGGCTTGGAGCGTACAACTCGGCGGTAATGTGAGCGATGATATTCATCAAAATGGCCGCAGTATTGATGGAACTTCCGAATATTTAGACCAACTTGCGGCTCAATATCCCGACCAAATTACCCTGTATCGTAAACCCGCAGGAGAGTTTTGGGACGGGAAGCGAGAAATGGTGAATGCCCCCTTACCCAACATTCAAGAAAATTGCTTACTGTGGCAAATTGATGTTGATGAATTATGGACGGTTGAGCAGTTATACAAGGCACGCAATCTCTTTATTAAAAACCCTAAAAAAACTGCCGCTTATTATTGGTGTTGGTACTTTGTCGGGGAAGATTTAGCCATTAGTACCCGCAATTGTTATGCTCAGAATCCTAAGCAAGATTGGTTGCGAACTTGGCGTTATCAACCGGGTTATTTGTGGTTAGCTCACGAACCGCCCGTTTTAGCTGAACCGCTTTCGGAAACGCAATTTCGGCGAGTTGATAAAACGAATCCTTTTAACCACGCTGAAACTGAAACCGCCGGATTAGTCTTTCAACATTTTGCTTATCTTTTACCCGAACAACTCCAGTTTAAAGAGCAGTATTATGGCTATCGCAATGCTTTGAATTTTTGGCAAAGCTTACAAGCAGAACAATATTTTCCAGTGATGCTGCGGGAGTATTTTCCTTGGGTGGGGGATGATACGATGGTGGATCGCGTGGATGTGTTGGGGGTAACGCCGCTACTCCAAAAAGACGATCGCGATCGCTGGCAATTTGTCGAAGCGAGTAGCAATCCTGCCAGTTATATTTATGCTAAAGTTACGCCGAGGATTGCGGTTGATGGGGTATTTTTCCAGCGTTACCATACAGGTATTGCCAGAGTATGGCAGAGTTTATTCAAAGCTTGGGTAGATAGTGGTTTTGCCCGGCATTTGCTAGTTTTGGATCGCGGAGGAACAGCCCCCAAAATTCCAGGGATTCGTTATCGGACAATTCCACCCCATGATTATCAAAATTTAGCAGGCGATCGCGCTCTTTTACAAGCAATCTGCGACGAAGAAGAAATTGATTTATTTATCTCTACTTACTACAGTTTTCCCGCAGAAACACCTTCGGCTTTATTAGTTTATGACATGATTGCCGAATGCTTGCCTCAGCAATACGATTTACAAAGTCCGATGTGGCAAGAAAAGCAGGAAGCGATTCGTCGCGCTTCAGCGTTTATGGCTATTTCTGAAAATAGCGCCCGCGACTTACAATATTTTTTCCCAGAAGTAGAAAGTGTGACGGTAACTTATGTCGGTGTTGCGGATGTTTTTCGTCCGGCAACTCAAGCAGAAGTTGCCACTTTCAAGTTTAAATATGGCATTACTAAGCCTTATTTTCTTGTCGTTGGGGCTTACACGGGTTACAAAAATACTATCTTGTTTTTCCAAGCCTTTTCCCAACTATGTACTAAGCAAGGATTTGAAATAGTTTGTACCGGAAATCAAGGCGGATTAGTTGAGGAATTTCGTCAATGTACCCAAGGAACTGTCGTTCATTCACTCAATTTAGCTGACGAAGAATTGCGTTTAGCTTATGCTGGGGCTGTGGCGTTGGTTTATCCTTCTAAATACGAAGGCTTTGGAATGCCTGTGTTAGAAGCTTTAGCTTGCGCTTGTCCGGTAATTACTTGCCGCAATGCTTCCCTTCCCGAAGTTGCTGGAGAAGCCGCTTTGTATATCCGAGATGATAGTGTAGAGGATACGATTGAGGCACTTTGCGATATTCAGAAAAAACGGGTACGCGAAACCTTGATTCCGGCTGGATTGACGCAAGCTCAACAGTTTTCCTGGCAGAAAATGGCGGTTATGATGCAATCAGTTTTGATTGAAACGACGCTACAACGCTTGCATTTACGGAAGATTAATTTAGTTGTTTTTCCCGATTGGAGTTTACCCGAAGATGAGGTGGGGAGTAAAATTCAAAATGTTATTGCTTCTCTATCTTCTCATCCTCATCCCGAACAAGTTACTCTACTTATTGATACAACAGGAATTAGTCTAGAGGATGCTGAGTTGTTACTTTCAGCAATGGCGATGAATTTACTCATGATGGGAGTTGAGGTGAGTGAAGATTTAGCGATTTCTTGGGTAGGAGATTTAAGTTCAATGCAGTGGGAAGCTTTGTTACCGCGTTTACATCGTCGCGTTGCTTTAGAATCAGAAAATACAGCAGTAATGGTAGCTGTGGGAGCAGAAGATTTACCGCTTTTTGAGTTGGGTTAGACGGTAAAAGTGAATCTGGTGTTTAAATTTCCAGGAACAAGAAAGCAGTACATTGTAGCGATCGTAATCTCCTCTTTATTTTGAAAAAATCGTGAAAAATTGGCGCTTGCTCTTACTGCTGGGACTCATACCTTTATTAATCTATAGCTGCGATCAATTGAGATTCAACCCGATTATGCTAATAATTTGAAAGCCTAAAATAAGGTTTTGCTTGACAATTTTTGGTAGTTATAGTATTTTTAATCTCAAGATGTATTTTGCCAGTTTTATAACAATTTTTAAGATTCTTGTCGTCAGAAGAGCGATCGCACTCCCCCTCCCAAACGCTGCAACCCTTATAAGATAAGCATTTCAGTAATTCAAGAGATATCACATATCCACCTCAAAAAAAAGACTTTGCTTGAACAAAGAATCAAACAAAGCCTTCCCAAATTGTTTGTGGAAATCTTAGGCAAAACGACGACGTAACAAAGGCTGAATCAACGCTAAAATCAAGGCATCAAAGCCCAGTAACACCGCCAAAACCACAGCAAAACTAACACTCCCCCAAGGAGCTTGCATCACCGGACTGAGCAGACTCCAATCATTGTTGAGGTAAAGATAACGAATCGGCTCAATGGCGTAAGTTAACGGGTTAAACGCCGCAATCCACTGTAGCCAATCCGCCATAAAATCGAGAGGAGCAAGGGCGGTACTGGCGAAGAGAAGGGGTAAATTGGTGACGAAAATAACCGCGATTAACTCGATATGTCCCGGTAACGCAAACGCCAGCCCCAGACTAAGAGCCGTTACCCCCAGTACAATTAAAAACACAATCAGGGCGATCGCGCTCATCCCCGCCAAGCCAGGTAAACCCGCACCAAATACCGCACTCGCTGCCACAATCACAAAAGTCTGGATAAACGCCAGCGTGATAATGTACAGCGTCGAAGCCGCCACAATCGAATAGCGAGTGGAGAGGGGGGCTACCAGCAAGCGATTCAGGAAACCAAATTCCCGGTCAAACATCACGGGTAAACCGGCATTCAATGCCCCCGAAAAGGCCGTAAAGACAATGATTCCCGGTGCGAGAAACTTGCTGTAACTAATATCCGTTCCCAGGAAACCTTGGGGGGCTTTGTAGAATAATGCCCCAAACAAAATCAACCACATCAACGGCTGAATTACCCCGGCAATGAGGGTAGAAGGACGACGTTGCAGTTGAATAAATAAACGTTTGGTCAATGCGAGGGTTTCTTGAACAAACTCAGCAATGGGGTTACTGGGTTCGTTTAGACGCGATCGCATTTCGGGATTGGGAGCTAAACTATTGAGACTCCCTGGTGTAATGGATTGACTCATAAAGCTTTATCAAAATATAGCAGTCTCTATGAGTAGTCTAAGACAATGTTCGGATAAATTGCATTATGAAGGATGCGATCGGCGTTTAACTCAATAGCGAGGGCGATCGCCTTCTAATTCAACACAGTCATTCCTTCTAAAAGGTCAATCACACTTTCTATTCCTACTTCGCAATCGCAGGCTGCACTCACTTGTAACAACTGCGAGTTGTTAGGAATTGTACCGAGAAAAGACACCGCATAACCCGATTGGGAGGTGACAACGTAGCCGGAAATATTACCTTTTTGATAGGGAATAATCCGCTCGGAAACTGGAACGCGATCGCCTTGTGCATTTGTCCCAAAACCCATTGTCCAACGGGCTTGTTCTTGCAAATCTATCGTCAAATCATCGGGAACTAATTGAATGGTTTCTGAATAAAAACCGTGTCCTCCTCTTCCTCCTTGAGCTATACATTGTATCATTTGAAAATCATCGGGATGGAGAATCATTACAGAACCATTTTGTAGTTTCATGGAGCGATAATTTTCAGGAATTTTGACAGCAATGCCCCATTCTCGTAGGGTTAGGGTTCGGGTAGTTGAAGAACGAGGTTCAAAGTCGCCATCAACGCTACAAACGGGTTGTGCGATCGCCCTCGGACTCATAAATCCTCCAAAAAGTATGCCACTGAGGGCAATAATACTAAGAATTTTCATAGTTATCCTTCTAACTTAAGTTAAAATCGGTCAATCGTACTGTTGTCGCGATCGCCTTCATTCCCTACAAGTTGTTGAGTCTCAATTCCTTACAGAGGAAGTTTGTTCAAGGAAAAAACACTCCATAATTTTAGCGAGTGGCTTGGAATCCTCGAAGTCTAAGGGCATTGAGGACGACGGAAACGGAACTAAAGGCCATGGCAGCGCCAGCGATAATGGGGTTAAGTAATATACCGAAAAAGGGGTAAAGAATGCCTGCGGCGATGGGAATTCCGGCAATGTTGTAAATAAAGGCGAAAAATAGGTTAGACCGGATGTTGGCAATGGTTGCGCGACTGAGTTGAATAGCCGTAACAATGCCTTGCAAATCCCCTGAAATGAGGGTAATGTCAGAAGCAGCGATCGCGACATCCGTTCCCGTACCAATGGCAATGCCAACATCGGCTTGAGCGAGGGCGGGTGCGTCGTTGATGCCATCCCCCACCATAGCGACAATTTTACCTTCTTGTTGCAAGGTTTTAATTGCGTCGGCTTTTTGTTCTGGGCGCACTTGGGCGAAAACGCGGCGAATTCGGGCTTGAGAGGCGATCGCGTCGGCGGTTTTTTGATTATCTCCCGTGAGCATCACCACTTCTAAACCCAAGTCGCGTAATTGCCGTACCACTTGGGGTGCATCGGGTTTAATCGTGTCGGCAATACCCAGTAAGCCCTCGACTTCCCCATCAATGGCAATCCAAACCACGGTTTTACTATCGCTTTCGAGGGTTTGTTCGTGGTCAGTTAATTGGGTTTTTGCGGCGGTGGTAAGATCGGTGGTAATTTGTAATTCTTTTAACCAGCGTTTCGTGCCAATTTGGATAATGCGATCGCTCACTTTCCCTTGTACACCACTTCCGGTCACGGCGGCAAATTCGGCCACATCAGGAAAGGGCAACTCAACGCCCTGGTTTTGAGCATAACGCACCACCGCTTCAGCCAGGGGATGTTCGGAATTATTTTCTACCGCCGCGATGAGGCGCAGTAACTTTAACTCGTTGCGGTTAGCTGTGCCGCCTACAGTTATAAAATCGGTCACCGTAGGCTTCCCGGCGGTAATTGTGCCAGTTTTGTCCAAAACCACAGTTTGCAGCTTGTGGGCGAGTTCTAGGCTGGCTGCGTCTTTGATTAAAATACCATTTTCCGCTCCTTTACCCGTTCCTACCATCACGGCGGTTGGGGTGGCTAAACCCAAAGCGCAAGGACAAGCAATCACCAGGACTCCTACTGTGGGAATCAGGGCGCGGGTGGCGTTTCCCGTTGCCACAAACCATGCTATAAAAGTCAAGAGCGCGATCGCCATCACTCCCGGCACAAACCAACTCGTTACTCGGTCTACCCCTTTTTGAATCGGGGCTTTTGAGCCTTGGGCTTGCTGTACCAACTGGACAATTTGCGCCAGGGTAGTATCTTTACCAATACGGGTAGCCCGGAAGCGGAAACTCCCGGTTTTATTAATAGTTGCGCCGATTACCTCATCCCCCGGTTGCTTCTCGACAGGGATACTTTCCCCCGTCACCAGTGCTTCATCCACCGCCGATGACCCGGAAATCACCTCTCCATCCACGGGAATCTTTTCCCCCGGACGCACCACAACCATCTCGCCTAATTGTAAATCTTCGATGGGAATTTCGGTTTCGCGATCGCCCCGAATCACTCTCGCAGTCTGTGCTTGCATTCCCATCAACTTACGAATCGCCTCAGAAGTCTGCTTTTTCGCCCGATGTTCGAGAAATCGCCCCAACAACACCAAAGTAATTACCACCGCCGCCGTTTCATAATACACCGCAGGCGTTAACCCTTGAGCGCGAAACCAAGCGGGAAAAAAGGTGGGAAACAAAGAATAAAAATAAGCCGCCCCTGTCCCCAAAGCCACTAAAGTATTCATATCCGCCGTTTTGTGTCTAGCCGCCTTCCCAGCCCCCACAAAAAACGACTGACCTACCCAAAACACTACCGGAGTCGTCAAAATCAACTGTAACCAGGGATGGTGTAACCACATCGGAATTGCAGATATTGCCAACCCCGTCATCATCGGTAAACCCCCGACAATCAAGATGACGCTGACAATCCCCCCCAGAATCAACTTATACTGCAACTCCTGAGTTTCGGCTTGGTGACGTTGCTTCTCGGTATCATCCTGCTTTCCCCAAGGCGTTACCGGAAAAGCCTCATAACCCGCATCCCTCACCGCTTGCTGAATGCGTCCGAGGTTAGCCTGAGACTGGTCAAACTCAACTCTCGCTTGTTCTGTGCCAAAGTTGACATGACACTGACTCACCCCAGAAACACTTTGAATCGCTTTTTCAACTCTCGCTGCACAAGACGCACAACTCATGCCTTGCAGTTGCAGTGTTTGTTTTTCCATGATTTTTCTCCCGCTTTACTTTTATTTTAATCTCTACAGTTGAGGGGAGAGTCAAGGTCAGTTATCAGTGTCTAAGGGGCAGTCGGCAATCGGCAGTCGGCAGTCGGGGGGGAGTGGGAGGGATTTGGGCATTAGGCAGTGGGCAGTAGGGGGATTGGGGAGTCAACAGCAGATGTAGGTTGTGTCCGGCGAAGCCCAATAACCAATAACCAATAACCAACAACTAACAACTAATAACTAACTTTCTTTATGACGCACGAAATCGTAAACTCCTAAATATTGCTCGGCGGGATTTTGCCAAGAATAGTCGTATTTCATGCCTTGGATTGCCAACTGCTGGAACAATTCTGGGTTGAGATACCAAAGGTCAAAAGCTCTGCCCATTGCTGATTCTATGGCTTTGTTATCGGATTGGAAAAAGACAAAACCATTGCGATTTTCGGGACGGTGATTGTCGTCATAATCCCAATCAAAAACGGTATTCAGTAAACCGCCGACACCGCGTACAACAGGAACAGTTCCGTAACGCAAACTAATTACTTGAGTTAAGCCACAAGGTTCGTAGTTACTTGGCACAACCATCATATCTGCACCTGCATAAATGAGGTGAGAGAGTTCTTCGTTGAAACTGAGTTCGAGATGGCAATCGGGGTTCTCGTTGAGATATTGTTTTTCGTGGACAAACCAATCGCGAATACTTGGTTCTGTTGCCGATCCTAATAATACAAATTGAGCGCCCCGTTCGAGAGCATAGTACATGGCATGATGAACGAGATGTACGCCTTTTTGCCCGTCTAAGCGACCAATATAAGCGACGAGGGGTTTATCGTTTTCTGCTAATGATAGGTAGCGGCGTAAGGTTTGTTTATTTTTAACTTTGTTGGCAAAAGTTTCGTGGGTATAGTGATGGGAAATGTAGGTATCGGTTTCGGGATCCCACATTCGATAATCTAAGCCGTTAAGAATGCCGCCGAATTTATAATGATGGCGATGTATAGTTGGACTCAGACCGCAACCTACTTCGGTAAAACGGGCTTCCCAAGCATGGTGGGGGGAGACGGTATTGACGTAATTTGAGTAAACTATGCCGCCTTTCATGGCATTAATTACAAAGGGATTAAAGTTGTCTTGTAGGCGCTCTTTGTTGTAGTAATAAGCTTCATTATTTAAACCTATTGCCTGCAAAGTTTCTGACCCGGCGATTCCTTGGTGTTTGAAGTTGTGAATGGTGTAACAAACTCGTTGATTTGCCATGCCATGCCATTTATAAATTTCGTAAAGTAAGACGGGAATTAAACCTGTTTGCCAATCGTGACAATGAATAATGTCGGGGCGTTTGTTACTAATTAATAAGAATTCGATCGCGGCTTTACTAAAGAAGGCAAAGCGCATATTATCGTCGTTAGCGCCGTAATAAATCCCGCGATCGAAGAAGTTGTCTTGGGAGTGGGGACGGATGAAGAAGCAAAGTCTACCGTGTACCCAACCACACATAACCGAACAGTGTACTTTGCCATCGTACCAAGGTACCCAGAGGTCGCGGTAAGCGTCGTGTAGCCCCCAGATGTGGTCGTAGCGCATACAGTCGTACATGGGGAGGATGAGTTCGACGCAATGGCCTTTTTCTTCTATGGCGCGACTGAGACCGTAAACGACATCACCTAATCCCCCAGCTTTGATGACGGGGGCGCATTCGGATGCAATTTGCACAATATACATGATGAATGACTCCTTGCTTGTTAACAAAAATTCATATTACTGCTGTATTCATTCAATAGCGGATGAATGGTAGCTTTGGCAAGTCTAAGATTGCAGAAATGAGGGTTGTTTAGGGTATGGCCTTAGGGCGATCGCGTTTCGTCCTACAGTGGAGTAGGACGGCTGTCTCTGGACGGGAAAAGCTTCTATATTGGCGGTATTGCGAGTATAACGATCTTGACGGCAGTTAGAAGTCAATAAGGCTCTTAAAAAGACTAGACTTAAGCAAATTTTAGCAGTTGACCCGAAATGCCAGATTAGCGTGGGAAAATAAAAACGATCGCGATTTTTCGGGTTAAGTTTGACTTTGATGATTGATAATCTACTCGTTATGCAGCGATTCTCTGGTTGGGAAAGATGAGACAATTATGATTCCTAAAATTTTTATTGAGAAACAGACTAATTTTGTGCTTTGGCGATCGGGAGTGACCAAACCTGCCCCTCGCTTATTTATCGGTGTAATTGACTCTAAAAATGCCGATATTTACCATAATTTTCGCGAAATACCTCTAAAACGCTCCCTACAGTTTCCGGAATTATGGCAAATTGCTGCTGCTGAATGCGAATTGTTGGATAATCAGGTGTATTGGTATTGGTTCAAAGTGCCGGATACGAATCCTTACAGCGAGTATCATCAGGTACGCTACTGTACCGATCCGATGGCTTGGACGGTAGATCGTCGTTATTTAGGGCCTGTTGCGGCTACGTCGGAGGAACAAACGTTGTATCCGGCTAGTGTCATTTTATATCGCGATCGCCAATTGATTCCTTGTAATGTCAAGGGTGAGGTATTTCAACCTTCTCGCGATCGCGCTGCCACTCTACCTGCCAATAATCGTACCGTAATTTACAAGCTACCCACCTGCTGGCCGCAAACCTCTGCTGAGGGAGAAACGCTTTTGCAAGACGGTACTTTCCGCGATATCTTGTTTTTGGGCGATCGCGAAACTGATTCTCCTTATTTGAGCAAAATTGAGGCGCTACAAGGGGAAAAACCCTATCTTGCTCGTTTAGGCATTAATGCTTTAGAATTATTGCCCATTGCCGATAGCGAAAATCGCGAAAATTGGGGCTATGGTATTGCTAACTATTTTGCGGCAGATTTTTCTTTAGGTTGGGCGGAAAAGGACGCAGAACCCACCGCAGCCAGCGATTTAGCAAAACTAGCAGAGTTGTGTCAGCAACGGGGAATGCGCTTGTTTCTGGATGTGGCGATCGCGTTTGCGAAAAGTAATCCCTATCGTCAGATTAACTTTCTGGACTTCTTTGTGCAATGGGGAACGGGCGATCCCGAACAGGGCGATCGCGAGGGTTTTGGCTGCGATCTTTTCAAGTACAATTACTGGGTCGAAGGCTATCACCCTATTACTGGCGAAAAAGCCTGGTTTGTGCCAGCGCGAGAATACATTAAGCTCTACATTATCCACTGGCTAGAAGCTTATGGGGTGAGTGGCATCAACTTCGACAGCATCAGTAATGTCGGCAATCACGACTTTATCCAAGAAATCACCGAAATGGCGCGGGAATGGTGGCGCGATCCCAATGAAGACAGTTTAGCAGTTTGCGATGCCCGCGATGATGACTTTTTGGTGGTAGGGGCAGAACCCAGCGTTCCAGTGCGTTTAATTCACCAAAACCGCGTTGATGGTTTGTGGAATGATAAGTTTAGACAAATCCTGCGTCAAGTGATTTTGGGCAAAAATGCCGTGGGCGATCGCAGTTTTGAGTGGAGTGTCCGCAAACTGATTGATTGCACCTTCCTGGGCTTTACAGATGGCACTCAGGCAATTAATTATGTCACAGCCCACGATGTCGGCGGCTTCGGAAACGAGCGTTTGTACAATTATTTGGTGAATAATGGCATCGTAGCGGAAGAAGCCATCGAACACCGGATTAAACTGGCAATGGTATGTCTGCTAACGGCGGTGGGTATGCCGTTGATTGTAGCAGGAGATGAGTTTGGCGATCGCCAGGAATTTGCGGAAGATGACGATGTGCGCGATCGCCGTCATATCGATCCGGTGAACTATAATCGTTTAGCGGACGATTGGCGACAACGCACCTTTGAGTATGTTTCGCGTTTAATCCGTTTACGCATCAATTCTCCAGCCCTGGCGGTTAATGATACCAATTTCCTTCATGCTGACTATAACGATGGTAAACAGGTGTTAGTTTGGCAAAGGGGTTTTGGGGAAGATATCGTGGTTGTGGTAGCTAATTTTTCCGATTACTGTACGCCAGAGCCTTTAAGTGAGCCAGCCGAGTATGTAATCGCTCACTGGCCGCCAACTCCCGACGGTAAGTGTTGGCAGGAAGTTACCCAAAATCGCCTCGTTTTACCCGAACGAGTGGGACGCGAACCGATTTTTCCTTGGGAAGCGAAGGTTTACACTTTGGTAGATAAAGATGCTTCTGTGACGACGGTTTAGTTGGCAAGGCGATCGCCCCAACCAAAGTTATATCAAATCCGAAAAAACAACCATTATTCTAGAACCCCGGTTTCTGTAGTCCAATTCTAACTAAATCATGTCAGCAAATAAGAAACCGGAGTTCTTAATCCCCACTAATTAAACGGATTTGAGCTAATAGATAGACGCACCTGTTGTCCAGTTCTTTTCTTTAAGATTAAAACTAAACCCAATTCCAGTATCTTGACTCCAGCTACCCTATTTTACCCACTAAAACTTATTCTCAATCACCAACTCATCTAGAGCAAGTTGCCCCGGTTTTGGCCAAGGCTCTTTTACCTTTTTGCCAATCGCCACCATCGGTCCGATAACATAATCTTCCGGTAAATTAATCAACTCCGAAACCTTCTCCAAATCAAAACCAATCATTGGACAAGAATCATAACCCATCGCCTTTGCTGCCAACATTAAACTCTGCATCGCTATTCCTATAGAACGCTGTGCTTCGTCTCTTTGTAGCCACTCTCGTCCTTCATAAAAGCCGCCAATCATACCCACCAAAACCTTAGCAACTTCTGGGGGAGCATTGCGCCAATAACGTTCGGGAGATTTCCCCCAAGCCTTCACATCAGCAACAAATAAAACTAACAAAGAAGCATCCGTCATTTGCGCTTGGTCATTACCAAATTCCGAGCGAATTTTAGCTCTTAATTCTGGGTCGCGTAACATGACAAAACGCCAATGTTGGATATTAAAGCTAGTGGGTGATTGAATCGTCGCTTCCAGTAACTTCTTCTCGTCTTCTGGAGATATTTTGTAATCCGGGTCAAAGCCCTTAATCGAGCGACGTTGATAAATTGCCTCTAATGTATCCATGACGTTAAAATCCTCACAACTACAACTAATTTAATAATAATTGATGACAGTTTACAAACTGCTAAGCCAAATCAAACAAAAGAATCTCGCTTCCGTTTGCGGTAGCAACAACTTCTAGATTTTCTTCCGACTGAATTGCAACCCCGTCTCCTGTTTGTAGAGGTTGGTTATTCAACGTAATGCTACCTTTGGCGACCTGAAGCCAGGCCGAACGACGGTCAGATAGGGTATGATGAACGCGATCGCCCTCGTTCAAAAGCGACACATAAAGATTCGCATCCTGGTGAATCTTGACCACATCCTCCCGACTCTCCGACGACGCAACCAACTTCAGTTTGCCCTGCTTCTCTTCTGGAGCAAAATGCTTCTGTTCGTAACTCGGCGGTATTCCCGTTTCATTCGGCAAAATCCATATCTGCAAAAAGTGGACAGGCTCAGTCTCAGACGCATTAAACTCGCTGTGAGCAATTCCCGTCCCCGCAGACATCCGTTGCACATCCCCCGGACGAATAATCGAGCCATTACCAATACTATCCTTGTGTTCGAGACTTCCCGCCAACACATAGGTAATAATTTCCATATTGCGATGGCTGTGCGTCCCAAACCCTTGTCCGGGCTTCACCTTATCCTCATTAATCACCCGCAAATCACTAAAACCCATCTGTTGCGGGTCATAATAACTACCAAACGAAAATGTATGTCTGCTATCAAGCCAACCGAAATTAGCACTCCCTCTCTCATGGGCTGGACGTACTGTAATCATCTTCTTAGCCTCCTTCTGATTCAGTAATTTGAAGTTGCTGTTATTATTATTAACTGTTTCCCCAGAAAAGACAATACGATATTTGGTTAACACACTGTCAACCAAAACGAGACAATCTAATATGGACAAATTTGAAAGTATGCGAGCCTTTACCCAAGTCGTCGAAGCCGGGGGTTTCGCAGCCGCAGCCCGGAAAATGCAACTCTCTCGTTCTGCCGTCAACAAGCTCGTCTTCAACCTCGAAAACCACCTGGGGGTACAACTTTTGTATCGTACCACCCGTCAAGTTACCCCCACCGACGACGGCCTCGCCTTTTACGAACGTTGTCTCGACATCCTCGCCTCTCTCACCGAAGCCGAACTTGCCATTACTCAAAAACGCCAACAACCCAAAGGTAAACTCAAAATCAACGCACCTATGTCCTTTGGCATTGCCATCTTGGGGTCAAAAGTTGCCGAATTTATGACCCATTACAGGGACTTACAAGTAGAACTCACCCTCGAAGACCGTTTCGTAGACCCCATCAGCGAAGGCTACGACCTCCTAATTCGTCTGGGTCATCCCCCCGACTCCCCCCATCTGATGACCCAAACCTTTACCACCCTTCCCAGAGTTCTCTGTGCGTCCCCCAGTTACCTCCAAGCCCAAGGCATTCCCCAAAACATCTCAGACCTAAAACAGCATTCTTGTTTGCATTATCAATATTTACTCACAGGTTCGCAATGGGAACTCACCCACCAAGACAGGGTAGAGAAAGTTGTCGTCAACGGCGTATTTTGTTCCAATAATGGGGAGGTTTTACGAGATGCGGCAGTACAGGGCTTAGGAATTGCCAATTTACCTCATTTTATTGTGGCGGATAAGCTGCAACAAGGTCAGCTAGAAGTGGTTTTGCCCCATTGTCAACCCCCCGATTTACCTGTCTGCGCGGTTTATCCAGCGAATCGCCATCTTTCTACTAAAGTGCAGTTGTTACTTCAGTTTTTACAAGCGGGTTTGAGTTGAAGTGAAAAGCCAAAATAATGCTGAAAAAAGATGTCGATTGAAGGTTGATTTTTGCTAAATTCTAATGAAGATAATCGTAAACTTCAGGAACGCTTAACAATCTTGTTGAGTTACCTGTACGAACATACAACTCTATACCGTTATCTTTCTTCAAAAAAGCACGTTTGGGAGATTGGTTGACATAAACACCACAAACATCTTTACCTTCAATATTAGCAAAACGGATTTTGATGTAAGGCATGAACTTTATACCAATTTTATTTTGAATAAGTTGAGTAAGATGCCTTTCAAACAAATCTAAAGAACCTTTTTTAAAACAGTTTAAATCGAGGTCTAAACCCAATACATTACCATCGTCTTCGACTCCGATAATTAAAGTGCCACCTAATGTATTGAGAAAAGCTACAATTGTTTTTAAAGAACTATTTTGTAATTGAGGATTTTTCGTATTTTGGCGAACATCCCACTGTAACGTGCTTTTAAATTCTAAGCGATCGCTTTCTTCCAATTGGATTAAATCGCTAATTGGGCGAAAATCTCCAAATTTCTGAATTGTAGTCGTAAATCGTCTGAGTTGACGCTCTTCTAAGCGTTTTAATAACTCTTCTTCGGTATCTGCATTTTCAATTACGGCTTGATTAACGACTGCGATCCATTGTCCCCAATACTTAGCTTGTAAATCTTTGAAATTTTCTTCAAGCCATTGCTGATTGGGATAATTGCCCCAACGATTGAGATAGACAATCGCATCTTGAATAGAAGCATCTACCGCATCAAAGGGACTTCCCTTCATATTCTTTGAAATATAGTCCCAGACTTTCTCCTTAAAAGCGCGACGACAATCAGCAACCGTATCATTGGCAGTCAAGATAATAACCACAGTAGAGAGATTATTCTTTTTAACCCAATCTAAAATAGTAAACCCACTATCATCCCTTTCCATTCGCATATCCGCGATGATAATATCACAAGGATTACCCAAATTTTTCTGGGCTTCTGCTGTACTGGTGGCTGTGGTAATTTCTTGATAACCAAAGTCTTTCAGCCACTCTAGAAGTTCATTTAAAAAGCGGGGATTATCTTCAATAACGAGTAAGTGGACGTTTTCTCTTTCCATGATTTGACCTTTTTTAAGATTCGTATGAAGCAAGATAAGGCAGATAAATTTGAAATCTTACACCTTTTCCTTCTTCCCCGACTTCACGAATAGAGCCACCCATTTTTTGTAAGGTTTTACGGGCTATAAATAAACCTAGTCCGCTTCCTTTGTCTTCGGAGGAAGTGGTATGCAAGGGTTGAAAAATCCATTCTTTTTTATCGTAGGGAATCCCTTGGCCATTGTCAATAAACTGAATGTAAAGAAATTTGCGATCGCCGGGAATAGTGGGACATGCAATATCTTGGGGATTCCATATATCTTGAGATGACATTCGGATAATCAGATTTCGGTGTTTGCTATTGTGCTTTAGTGAGTTTTCCACCAGTTCGTTCAGAATACTTTTGATTTTTTCTTCATCACCATCAAATTCTGCATCGGGGTTGTTAATTGAAAGTTTAATCTTAGCTTTTTGAATCCGAGGTATGCTTGACCAGTTTTCTGGCTTCCATTTTTCAAATAATTCATGGACGCAGAAACGATGGCGACGAATTTTTATGCCTTCATTAATTGATTTAAGATCGTTAAGAGCTGTCTGAGTTAGTTCTAGTTGCTTGAGTAATTTACTAAACTGTTCGTGCTGTACCGTTTCCGCAGATAACTTTCGCATCGCTCGACGGGTTTTTGATTCAATTGCAGCTAGTTGATTATTAACTTCATCAGAAATATTGTGGGCTGTTTCAGAAATAATCTCAATGAGTTGCTGATAATCCTGATTAGGAATTTTTGACATCGCGGCTTTTTGAACAGCCCGCTTTTGATTTATGCTTTCTTGTAATTCCTCTAACTCACGAGCAATTTCGCCAACAAGAGGATGTTTATTTTGAATTTTACGGAGTAAACGATAGGCAATGCTTTTCAAAATTGCAACTTCATTGCCAATTTTGTGATACATTGCGCGATATAGCATTTCGGTATCACCAAAACTTTTCTCACTGTCAGCAAATAATTCGTAAGCAGTTTGAGGGTTAGCATTTAAAGCCAAAGCGTGCATTGCTTCTTGATATCGTGGTGACGTTTCTTCAATTTGGCGTAATAGTTTAACAGCTTCTTCGCGGCCATTTTTCTGAGCAAGGGAACTACGAGCTGCATAAAGTAAAGTTTTATCTTTATCATTATCATCTGAATTAGCAATTGCTTGATCAATTAGTTGTGTGCTTTGCTCATACTGATGAAGACGAGCATACAGACGGCCTAAATTAAGGCGTATGAAATTAGCATGATACTTTCTTTCTTTTTTTAAATTAATGGTTAAAAGTTGTATTAATGCCTTATTATATTGACCTTGACTTTCAAGTTTTTGAGCATATTTTAGCGTATAGTAAGAATATGCACGTTGAAGTTCACTCACTCCCATACATAGTTTTGCTGCTCGCTCATATTTACCTTGCTTAACTAAAATATTGGTATAACTATTTAAAGTAATAACATCATTACTATCAAGTTGAAAAGCACGCTCAAATAACGGTTCAGCTTCTTCGTACTTACCCTGCTGTACTAGAACATCAGCATAACTATTTAAAGTAATAACATCATTACTATCAAGTTGAAAAGAGTGGTCAAATAACTGTTCAGCTTGTTCGTATTTACCTTGCTGGGCTAGAACATCAGCATAACTATTTAAAGTAATAACATCATTACTATCAAGTTGAAAAGAGTGGTCAAATAACTGTTCAGCTTGTTCGTATTTACCTTGCTGGGCTAGAACATCAGCATAACTATTTAAAGTAATAACATCATTACTATCAAGTTGAAA
>JAWQFT010000074.1:0-26116 GCA_035968055.1 Jaaginema sp. PMC 1080.18
CCTCCCACTCTCTCCCCTACTATCAACTACTGACAATCTGACAAATCGCGATCGCCTTTGTCTGCAAGGTTTCGTAAGGATTGCCCCCTTTTTTGAGGGTAACTTCTAAATCTAGTAAAATGGGCAAAATGCGACCCAGTTTAACGGTTGATAAGCCTTGAATTTCCTTGCGAATGAAGTAAAGTCGCTTAGGATTGCTAATATCGGCAGCGTTAGCAATAATTTTGTCGTCTCTCTCGCCTTTATCCAGCCAGACGCGCACAATCAGCCACAGCCGAAATTGATTGACGAGGGTAGCGACAATTTTGAGGGCAGGTTCGTTTTGATTGAGCAGTTCGGCGATTAAACTTAAGGCAACGGCAGTTTGACCTTGACGTAGAGCCGCCGCGAGTTGGAGACTATTTTGGGTATTTGCCACAACTAAGCGGGAAACTACGGTTTCGTCCAGGGGATGGGGGCTAGATTGGCTGTAGAGTTTGAGTTTTTCGAGTTCGTTCCACAAGCGTCGGGTATCGTTACCAATGGCTTCTGCAAGGATTTCTGTGGCTTGGGGAGTGAGTTTGAGATCGAGATTGCCTGCTACTTCCCGGACTTTTTGGACGAGTTCTTCGGTTTTCCAAGGCGGGATTAAGCCAAATTCTTTGACCTCGGCGTGTTTTTGTAACAATTTGGTAATTTTGCTGCGACCGTCGGGCTTTTTCGGGGTGGTGAGCAGTAAAGTAGAAGTGGGGGGGAGTTGGGGGAGCGATCGCCCTAGTTCGGCGAGTAAGTCGCTGTTCGCTTGTTGAAATATGGTAGTATCAACAAGCCAGACAAAGCGGTTTCCCATGCCAAAAGCGGGGGTTAGGGCTTGATTGAGGGCTTCGAGGACTGCTTCCGCATCGCGATCGCCAGGGATTTTTTGGTCGTTGAATTGCGCCCAAGTGGGATCGACGGTTTGCGATCGCAGTTTTTCAATTTCTTGGCTCATGGCGAACTCATCTTCGCCCCAAAAAAGATATATTGGCATAGATCGGCAGTTTTTTTATTCAAAGGCGAATTGGACGACACCTACCAAAGTTATCTCAATCGTGTGGCTCGACTGACTCGTGCCGCAACTCAACACACGCAAATCCAAACGCTCCAAGAATCTCCCAAATTCAAAGGTAGCGAAGCAGTAGCTTTTCCGGGTTATAGCGTGATGACGGCGATCGCGTCGGTGGATACCCAGAATACAGCATTATACGAAAAGTTAGCCACCCTACAACAAGAGTTAGTCTCCCAAACCGCACCGGGATTACTTGTCCCCGTGAAGCCGGAAACCTTCCACTTGACTTTAGCAGATTTAATCTGGGAGGATGCTTATCGTCAAGCCGTCCAGGAAAAGCCGGATTACGAAACTCTACTGCGCGATCGCATTGCCCAATCTTTCCAGAAGTGCCACAATACCGTCAGCCAAGGCACACCTCTAAAATTTGAATTACTAGGGATTATTCTACGTCCTCGTGCCATTAGCGTCGGTTTAGTTCCCCAATCGGAAGCTGACTTTCAGCGCTTGCAGTTCCTACGGCGTACTCTCTACCAAGACCCCAATATTATCGCTTTGGGCATCGAACAGCAATATAATTTTACCGCTCATCTCACCCTAGGCTATTTCGGCACAATTGCCCCAGATTTAGATCGCGATGCTCTCTGCAACACTTTAGCCAACATTAACGACAATTGGCTCGATCGCGAATTTCCTGTCTTTACCGCAGCCTCAGCCCAGTTATGGAAGTTTGAGGATATGTCCACCTTCCAACGCGATGCTGCTTCCCCTGAGTTGAATTTTTAAAGACTCTTAGACAAACTCTCTTGGAAACTAAAATCCACTTTTTGAAGCTGAAACCCTTATGTATTCTAGACTTGAGTCAAAATAGCCAAAATAGTAGGGTGGGCGATGCCCACCATTACTAACATCTAAGATGGTAGGCAATGCCTCCCCCAATGCCTACTGCCCAATACCTACTGCCTAAAAAAACTGTTGACTGATGACTGATAACTGAATTGACTGTTCTCGATCACCCCATTACCCAAGAAAGCTTTGCCATTATCGATCGCGAAATTGGCGCACATTCCCTGAGTGTAGCCGAATACGCGATCGCCCGTCGCATTATCCACACTACCGCCGATTTTGACTTTCTGCACTTACTTCAGTTTAGCCCTGGGGCAATTGAGAGCGCGATCGCATCCCTCCAAAACCGCACCCCCATTATCGTCGATGTCAACATGGTTAAAAGCGGCATCGCCAGCATGGTCGCGAAAACCTTTCAAAACCCGATTATCGTCGCCGTAGACCAAGCTAAAACCGCCCTCCCTGGCAAAACGCGCACTGAAACCGGCATATTGACCTGTTACGAGCAATATCCCCAAGGCATTTACGCGATCGGTAACGCTCCAACTGCCCTCCTCGCATTATGTCACCAAATCCCCCCTTCCCCCGCTCTCATCATCGGTGCGCCCGTGGGCTTTGTATCAGTCCTAGAAGCCAAAGCCGCCCTCAGCGAACTTTCCGCTCCAAAAATCCTGGTTCAAGGGCGTAAAGGCGGTTCTCCGGTGGCTGCGGCGATTCTCAATGCCCTATTGGTATTGGCTTGGAAAGAGGTTGATCGGTGAGAATAAACAGCTATGGCTTTACTTCATTGCCCAACAAAAGCCAGGTAATATATCTTCTCCTGAAATAGTGGTAGGAAGCGCCAGAATTTCTACTTCTTGATGAGGGCAATAAATCTCCACTTTTTGATTTTGAAGATCGATTAGCCATCCCAGACGTAAACCACTTGCGAGGTATTCTGGCATTTTATTTTGTAAGGGCTGAAGGCGATCGCTCTCTGAACGCAATTCTAAGACGAAATCGGGACATAGGGGTGGAAATTTTCGCCGTTGTTCGGGAGTGAGGGCTTGCCATCGTTCTAGAGAAACCCAAGCAGTATCGGGAGCGCGATCGCCCCCTTGGGGTAATCTAAATACAGTGGAGGAACTGAATACTTTTCCCAGTTGAGTCTGACGATTCCAAATACTTAGACAAGGATAGGTAAGTTACTCATCTAAGATAAAATAGCTGTATCTCCACTTCTAAAACCCATGCGTCAATGTCTGAATCCCGATTGTCTGCGTCCCAACCCCGACAACTCCCAATTTTGTCAGCAATGCGGCAGTAACCTGTTACTGGTAGAACGATATTGGGCGAAAAGTATCCTAGGAGAAGGGGGTTTTGGGCGAACTTTTCTAGCTGTAGATGAATTAAAACCCTCGAAACCGCCTTGTGTTATCAAACAATTTCTTCCCCAAGCCCAAGGTACTGCAAGTGTAACAAAAGCCTCAGAACTGTTTACCAGAGAAGCACAGCGATTAGAAGAACTTGGCACTCATTCCCAAATCCCCGCTTTATTCGCTTATTTCACCCATGAAAACCGTCAATATTTAGTCCAAGAATTTATTGACGGACAGACTCTAGAACAAGAACTAAATAGTAACGGCGTTTATACAGAAAATCAAATTATCGAATTATTACAGGATTTGTTATCTGTATTGCAGTTTGTCCATCAAAATCAAGTTATCCATCGCGATATTAAACCCGAAAATATTATTCGACGAACCACCGATAAAAAGCTAGTTTTAGTTGATTTTGGTGCAGCTAAATATGTTGAACTTATACAGAAAAGCGGACTGCATTACGCCATCTTGAATTGCGATGCTGAGGCAGAAGCAACGGCAATAAGTCCCGAAATGGTAGGTAAAGCTTTTCTTGACTTATTACAGTCTCCCGAAGATCGCGATCGCGTTTTTAATCTTAGCAGTCATCGAAGGTGAACATTGCCATTTCAAAGTTGTTTTTTTGATTTGAGTTTGTTTGCAGTAATGCCTATGCTACCCATAACTAAATGAGCTATAGCAATTTAGTTATAAGTATTCGCTTAAATCCTTATTGAGTTCATTTTCAAAATATTCTCTATCTTTTTTAGAAAGTATCAAACGTTGAAAACCGGGCCAATTCGGAATAACTGATAAAGCATATTCCCAATAGTCACAAAAGTAATTAGTGTGCCGAATGAAATACCACCGATTTTTTGGCAAGCCTTTATGAATGAATGAACGTGCAATTATTAAGTCCAAAAACTTTTCGTAAATATCTTTACTGACAGTTTTTGGCTCTTCATCTTTCCATCTCAAGCAATATCTCATTGGATCAAAAAATGGAGTTTCTTTATCATTTAATACCAATTTATCAAATTCAATAATTTCCAACTCTGTAAATTCATTCATTGCCCAACTGAATTATTAACTATGTTCGGTATTCAAGGTCAATTCTGACCCATCTTCGGAGACAAAGGCATCGAATGTAGAATAAGGCACTCTGGGGCTAGTTAAGTGTAGGGTGGGCAATGCCCACCATTTCTAGCTTTGGGGTACTTTAACGTCAGTTCGAGTTAAGACGATTTTTCGGCTAATTTCACGACAGAATAGGCGTTACAGCAAACCAAAAAATCAGGGTTTCAGCTTATCCCGAATTCACGTTAATATAGTCTAACTTTAAGCCTTTTTTAGATTGACCCCAAAGAGCTAAAGTTTCTGACATCTTTGGAGGGGCATAAATCCCACTCCCCCGACTGCCGACTGCCGATTGCCGACTGCCCAAAACTACAGCAAAGCTGCCTCTTAATCGCTGATGACGTGAAAATCCTCCCCTCAAACCTCGTGGTGTTGGGTTTTTTGCCGCCGGGCTTTGATTTGTTGAAAGCGCAGCCATAACCCCAAATTAACCTGTTTGAGTAACCAATACAACACCGTCAGCACCACAAAAGTAATACCAATAACGAAAATCGGTTCTTTGTCCGAGAGGTTGCGAATCAAGCTGTAAGCAATGGTATCGGGATTGTTAACAATATCCCAACTATTAAAACGCTGGAAACGCCCCATAAACACCCCAATGGCGCTCAAAACATGAACAAACAACTCCGTGGGTATAATAAAGCGACGCAGCCCGATTTTCCGCAGATAAAAGCCGATATTCATCACCGACAGGGTATAAGCTTGGAAACCCAAGAAAATCGCCGACAGATGCACCGGAATAATAAATAAGGCAATTACAAAAGTTGAATAATAACCCGCTTCCGTGGCGCGAATCAGGTGAATAATATCCGTTAACAAATAAGGAGCATTCGGCAGAAAGAGCATAAAAATTGCTAAGATTACCCACCAAAGTAGAGATCGTCGTATCTTTTGGCGCTGAAACAGCCAAAAACTCAACACCAAAGGAATAAAAGCCAAAAATAAATTCCAGAGAATCCAACCGCTATGGATTCTCAACGCCCCATACATTTGCCAGAAAGTGTATACCATTTGCCCTATCGTTGTGCTGTCGTGACGGTCTTTTCAGTCTACAATTGCCGAACAAAAACTTCCCTGATTTTTGTTGCTTTTGAGCCTAACTGTTTTTGAATGTAAACCTCGCAACAGCTTTACCTCAACTTTGCAATAAACTTTACAAAAAATTTAAAATATCTGAATGCCAGGCAGGGTAAAGGTTTGAGCTAAGTATAAAACACTGCGATCGCAAAATTTCCCCCAAAAAGAGTAGGGAGGGGTGACACCCCCCACCCCCTGTGCTATATTTAATTCAAGTAGATGCACCCTGATGATTGGGGGAGTCACCCAGGTGGCTCTCTTTTTTTGTCTTTTTTTGCCCAACCCGTTCTCTGTCCACAATGTTCGAGGAAAATGCCTGGTATAATCACCAGCCATAACCTTTAAGATCGCGAAGGAAGACAACGCTTTATGGCAGATTGGCAAAAAATTGAAGGCGGCATTACCGCACCGCGAGGCTACAAAGCCGCAGGGATTACCGCCGGACTCAAACCCTCTGGTGCGCCGGATTTAGCCTTAATTTTATCCGAAACTGATGCGATCGCGGCTGGAGTCTTTACCACCTCGGTTGTGCGGGCGGCTTGTGTGGATTACTGTCGTCAACGGCTGCAAAAAAAAGCCAGCGCTCGTGCTATCCTCTGTAACGCCGGGCAAGCCAACGCTGCCACTGGGGAACAAGGTTGGCAAGATGCCCTGGACACCGCCCAATGGTTAGCCGCAGAATTGAAGATTGACCCGGATGCGGTTTTACTCGCGTCTACCGGAGTCATTGGTCAACGGATGAAAGTGGATGCTTTTAAAGCTGCGATTCCCGAATTAGTGGCGGCTGCTTCGGAAACCGGGGGAGAAGCCGCAGCTAAGGCTATTGTCACTACCGACCTCGTGACCAAATCCATCGCCTTTGAAACCCAAATCGAAGGTCGTCCGGTGCGAATTGGCGGTATTTCCAAGGGGTCGGGGATGATTCACCCGAATATGGCAACCATGCTTGGTTTTGTGACCTGTGACGCGGCTGTATCGACTCATTTGTGGCAAGAAATGTTGAGTCGGGCTGCCAACAAGAGTTTTAACCAAATTACCGTAGACGGCGACACCAGTACCAACGATACCCTGATAGCCCTGGCTAACGGTCAATCTCGCACCTCTGCAATTACGGAAATGGGACCGGCTGCGGAGAAATTGGAAGCGATGCTCACCGAAGTATGTCAATATTTAGCTAAGGCGATCGCGCGGGATGGGGAAGGCGCAACTTGCTTGATTGAAGTGCAAGTGACGGGCGCACCCAGCGACGCAGAAGCCCGGAAGGTAGCGAAAACTGTAGTTGGGTCGTCTTTATTCAAGTCGGCTATCTTCGGTCATGACCCCAACTGGGGACGGATTGCGGCGGCGGCAGGACGGGCGGATGTGCCTTTCGACCAAGACAGATTGCAAATCCGTTTAGGGGAATTTCTGCTAATGGATAACGGTCAACCCCTCGCTTTTGACCGGGCTGCGGCGAGTCATTATCTCACCGAAGCCTCGGCTAATTCCAGTTACGAAAAAGACGGTCAAACCCTGCAACGCCTCGATAATCCCGTAATTGTGGCGATTGACCTCGGTAATGGGTCGGGGACGGGTCAGGCGTGGGGCTGCGATCTCAGCTATGATTATGTCAAAATCAACGCTGAATATACGACCTAAAATTTTGTGTCTGATTCTGCCCTAAACTACGAAAAAATCGCCCATTTGTACGACTCGTACTTGCAATATACGGGCGATTTAGACTTTTTTCTACAGGAATGTCAAGCGATCGCCGGATCGGTGTTAGAACTGATGTGTGGGACGGGACGCATTTCGCTACCGTTGCTGCAAGCAGGAGTCAATTTGACTTGTGTGGATGCGTCTGAGGCAATGTTGGCGATTCTCCGGCAAAAGTTAGCCAGCCAGGGACTTAAGGCAACGGTGGTAGAGATGGATGTGACGCAATTGCCCTGGGAAAATGCTTTTGACGCGGTTTTGTTGCCCTTCCAAAGCTTCCACGAGTTACAAAGCGAAGCCGCCCAAGTTCAATTATTACAGACCGTGGCGCGATCGCTCCGACCCGGCGGCCTTTTTATCTGTACTCTCCACAACCCCGTGGTGCGTCGCCAAAATTTACAGCAAGGACGGCAACATTATGGCACGTTTGCTCGACAAGATGCCCCCGGTTTTGTAGACTTAGCAGTAGAGTTAGACGCGATCGCCCCAGATGGTACAGTGCAAGGGTGGCAACTCCTCACCGAATTAGACGAGGCAAAAAACGCGATCGCTCACTACCGTCTTCCCCTTCAGTTTCGCCTGATTGAACCCCTCCTGTTTGAAACCTTACTCGCTGGCGCTAACTTTTCCCTAGAAGCTCGTTTTGGCAATTATGATTATAGTCCTTTTGTCCCCGAAAATAGTCCGTATTTGATAACGCGATCGCGTCTACAATCGAATTAAATAAAAAGGGCGTTTCAACCCCAAATCAAGATGAACGCTATCTCTACCCCCATCCCCTCCCATACCTGGATTTCTGCGACTTGGGACGAATATCTCCACCACACCCAAAACCGCCCCCAAACCAAAGGATATTACTACAAAAATCATCTGAGGCTAGAAATGTCCCAGTTTTTTGAGCATGGTAAGTATCATGTCGCCATTATTTTCGCCGTTAACTTGTTCGCTACCCTCAAAGGCATTCCTGCGACGGGATTAGACACCACCACCCCTATTTTCTAGTCCGTGAAAGCGGACTTTGCCCTATTAGCCCCGGATTTCCAATCCGTGGGCGGATTATCAGCATAAACGAATACATTATATTGATAGCGAAACTGAATAATTGCAACTCCACCCGACCTCAAACACAAGTTCATTAAAAAGAGTCTTTGCAAGGTCTCATTTAAATTCTTTTTATAAAATCCAGATTACGACCGAGACTTTTTGTACTTCTGTCGATGCTCTTGCGCTAACTTTTTATACTGCGGATTATCTTTCGCCAAAAACCACTTTTCCTTGAAAATTGCCGCCGCTTTTGCCTTCTCATTCGTAGCCCAATCTTCCGATTGTTCTAACACCGGATTCCCCTTATATTGACTGCCACTTGAATAAGGATACTCCAACTTAGATGTATCTGTTTTTTCAGTTTTAGCGTACTTTTGTCCCGACTTATGATTAGCATAACGCCTAGCCCTAGTAAAACCCATTTGCAAGAACTTTCGCGCCATATCTGCCCCCACTAAATCATTTTCCTCTAAATAATTGAGGAACATTTCGTAAATTTTCGTACTCGATTCTTGAGCAATTTCCGCATTTTTAAAACGCCAATGGGGGAGAATTTCGCTTTTGTAAGGTTCAACTAAAAATACCCCTTGTTCCCCCTTGCCGATTTGATACAATTCGGGCTGTTCGCGAAAGTTAATGTTCTCAAAATCTAAATTGTAGTTAAACGCCATAACGATTTCTATATATGCAAAGATAGAGCAGGGCGATCGCGCTCCCTCATTTATTTATATTTAAATGAGACCTCATAAAGCCTCACTTAAATATTCATACTTTCTCCTTCCGAGGCGGCACAATGCCAGTTTCACTCAACTTATTATCCAAGGTTTCGAGTAAATTAAAATCAGCCCCAGGAAGGGGACGGTCTAAACTGCCGCTATAACCCAACCCCGGAGACGCATCTCGCTCTAGGAAACGAAACGCCTGCCGAAACTGCTCGCTCGTTGCAGAGATAGGGGCGCTAAAATGACAAGGGATAATCCTTTCAAATTCCCACAAACTAACCCGTTGCGCCCAATCCAGGGTACGCTGCGGAGCGCGATTGAGAATCAATGTCTGCAATACCGGAGCGACCAACAACCGCCCCCCACCTTGCAGGGAATGAAACGACTGCTGCCAGCCGTTTTGCCAAGAAAAGGGAAAAAAGCCAAAATAGTTCTTTTTCGAGCGGTCTGGGGCTTTAAAGGCATTCCTGAGAGCATCCGCAAACGAGACAGGTTCTAACGCCCCCGGACGGAAATATAAACTAAATAACGTAATTCTTTGCCAACCCTTGCGACGCATTTCGGGGGTATCTTCTAAACTCTCACTGGCTTTATCCCTGGCGTGAAATAGCAACGGAAACCCATCTAACTGTACAATTTCCGGGGGTTCTTCAGGAATTGACACCACCGTATCCGTCACCAACAACGTCCGCGAAGCTCTGTGCAGAAATGCCACCTCCTCAAAACTTCCCGGCCCTAAATATACCTTTGCCAATATCTCGTAAGCAAACTCCTCCCCAAAGGGTGCATCCTGGCTATTAGGGGGCAAAACCTGGGTGCGTTTGCCAGGAAACCCCAACCAACTTAGGGGCAAATCTACCGGAAAACTCCACTGATTCGGAGACACAAAAACCTGCGCTTGCTTGAACTTGCGAGCAAATGGCCCCACAAAAACCTTATGCTCCAACCCGGAAATCGTCGGCAGAATGATATACTTGACCTCTCCGTGTTGGGCTTCCAACTCCCGCAACATCCCCACGCATTCAGGAGTTGGCGCAACCGGAGCATACACCAACAACCCCCCCTGCGCCAACTTTACCACGGTCATGCGAATAGGAACGACGACATAGAGAATGCCCTGCATCTGGTCAAACGTCCAAATCGTATCCTTAACCACCTCTGTCTTGAGGGTGCGTCGCTGACCATAAGGATACAATGGCACAAGCGGCCAAAACGGCCAAGACCATTCTTTTTGAGATTTTGCGGCATTATGGGGACGGGGTTCAACAAAATTCATGCGTTCTTTTTCAATCAATCAGCAATACTCCGATTGGCTCGGATTGCGCCATCACGATTTTATATTATGAATTGTGCTGTCTCAAAAGTGCGCGATATTTCTGCTACAGTAAGCCATGATGCTCCCTGAACCGACTGTTATGGAAAGCCTACCCATCGATCCCACCCTCTACCTATTACTCAACCTTCACTGTATCATTGGTGGGTTCGCTGCCGCGATCGCCCGTGCCAAAGGCCGCAATTTAGGGTTATGGTTAATCCTGGGCTTAATCGGGGGTACTGCCGCTTTAATTGCCGCCTTATTTCTACCGCGAAAGTAGGGAAATATTGCTTGCAATAACCTCGTTACCAGGTTCAACCTGGTAACGAAAAAATAAGGCTCTGCCTTGGTTTGAGCGGTTTTATCTTATTAAGAAAAACCTAGATGTGAGTTTACCTCTCAGATGAAATTACTATAGTATTACAATACTTAAGCAAAATTTACACAAAAATCGTCATCAAAAAACATGACTGTGGCAACTTTCGCTGATGTTTTTTCAGGTATTGGCGGCTTTAGAATCGCTTTAGAACAAGCTGGCTTAAAATGTCTCTATTCTTGCGAAATCAGCGAAGAATGTCGTCAGGTTTATGCGACAAATTTTGCAGAAATACCCGACATCAACATCTCGGAAGTTGATTTTGAGCAAATACCCGATATCAATATCATTACAGCCGGATTTCCTTGTCAGCCTTTTAGTATTTGTGGTAAGCGACAAGGTTTTGCTGACAAACGAGGTACGATTTTCTTTTATCTTTGCGAACTCATCAAAATTAAACAGCCTGAAGTCGTGATTCTCGAAAATGTGAAACATCTCCTTCATGTTAAAAAAGGCGATAATTTTCGTGTAATGATCGACGCTTTAAAGAACTTAAATTACTTTGTTACTTATCAAATTCTCAACGCCAAAGACTTTGGTTTACCTCAAAATCGAGAACGAGTTTTCATTGTAGCTTCTAAATACAAACCATTTAATTTCTCTCAAATCGAGCCAGAAAAGAATGTTAGAATGTTAAAAGATTTTTTAGGCGATCGCGTTAATTTTGAATATCTCGATCCTGCCGAATATACTCTCATTGAAAATCCCAAAAAACAAGATTCCGGTTTGATTTTTGTGGGGTATCGCAACAAAAGTATTTGGAAAACTGGCATTCGTCCCAATACCAAACATCTTTCGCGAGTCCATCGTCAACCCAATCGGATTTATTCTATTGAGGGTGTTCATCCCACACTTCCCTCCCAAGAAACATCAGGACGTTTCTTTATTTATTTACCCGATGAAAACCGAGTTCGCAAATTAACGATTCAAGAATGCTATCGTATTATGGGTTTTCCTGAAGACTTCAAACGCAGTCAAAGCTTAAGTGAAAGTTATAAACAAATTGGTAACTCAGTAGCAATAAATGTAGTTTATAAGTTAATTCAAGCCATTCTTCAGCAAGATTTATTAAAGCAGCATTCACATCAAAATCATGCTGCTTTACCTCCGAAAGTCAAAAACCATATTCAGTTAACCATCCCAGGGCTATAGCTAATGAATCACCGTCAAAAGCTGCTGGAAATTCACAAAAAAGCTGTAAAACTTTCTTCTTCTAAACAACAAAATATCGAAAACAGTATTAGTCAATCTATCGTAAATCATATTGCCAAAATTGCCAGTAAGTGCTTTAGCCAAAAAGGTGTTTATACCGTTCTAATAACACTGCTTGTTCATAAAATACTCTATCCTGACCAAGATATTCGCTACCATCAAACCAAATTAGAAAATGGTTTTTCAGGCAGAAGTATAGACACACAATATATTACCCCCACTCTCAAGCAGTTGGGACTACCAGCAATGGCAGAAAGTGGATGGTTGACTCGTTCTCTCGAACAGCCCTATCCTTATACTTTAGATTACGAAGGCCGTATTAGCGATCGCCAAGTCAAACAAGCATTTTTAGAAATTACAAATTATGTACAAGTTGAAAACCCACAAGCCGCCGAATCCATTTTATTACTATTACTGAAACAAGTAATTGAGCAAAATATCGAAATTGAAATTGCACCTATTGATAAACTAGAAACCTGTGAAGTTTCAGAGATTATTACAGCCCTTAAGCAGCACTTTGATTTTAAATATGGTGTTAGTGGTGGATCGAAGCTACCTGTTCTTGCTTTTCATGCCATCTTTACAATTTTAATCAAAGAGTTAAAACGTTATGAAAATTGTACGCTTTCTGATGTGAATCATCATACAGCTTCAGATCGTACTTCCCAAACCGCAGGCGATTTAGAAATCTTTAATGCAGAAGGAAATTTGCTTGAAGCGATTGAAATCAAGAAAGATAGAAAAATTGACGAATCAGTAATTATTGAAGTTCGTAAAAAAATCTATCGTCATAATCCACAGCGATATTATGTTTTCTCGTCTGGTAAAATTGCAGAAAACGCGATCGCGCCTTATTTGAAAGAAATCCAGAATACTCACGGTTGCGAGGTTATTGTAAATGGTATCATTCCCACACTCAAATATTACCTACGTCTGATCGTTTCTCAGCAAGACTTTTTAGAAGAATATTCTAAGTTGGTACAGCAAGACAAAGACCTCAAACCAATTCACAAAACCAAATGGATTGAAATAATAGAAAATTCAACTTTGTAAATAATGCGATTGGCAATATTGAATTATAAAATAATCTTAAATTAAAAGCTCCTAACGTTATCAAATCTCCCGTCCTTTAATATTTCCCGAACGCAACTCCTTTTTTAACCAACTTATTGCCACTTCTGGGCGCTCTGGTTTGCCAAATAGGTAACCCTGAGCATAGTTGCAACCGAGGGTTTTCAGCAGATTGAACTGCTCGCTAGTTTCAATCCCTTCCGCCACAGAAGACAATCCCAACTGGCGAGTTAAAATCAAAATGGTTTCGACTACGCGATGGTTTTGGGGACTTTGTACCATGCGACTGACAAAGGATTTGTCGATTTTGAGGGTGTTGATGGGGAGATCGCAGAGATAGCTTAGGGAAGAATACCCCGTACCGAAATCATCAATACTAATGGCAATTTCGCGATCGCGCAACTGTCGTAAAATAGCCACAATCGGCTCAACATCTCGAATTAAAACCCCTTCAGTAATCTCAAAAATAAAATGTTTCCCAGATATCTGCGTTTCTTGAAGTATCCCATCAATATGCTCCATAAACTGAGGATGTTTGAGATGTACCACAGAAATATTAACACTGACCTGGAGCGATCGCGTTATGTCCCGGTCTAAATCGGGCTGTTTTTGCCATTGTTGTATTTGACGAGCGACTGCTCGCAACAACCAAATACTCATCGGGACAATCAGTTGAGTCTCTTCAGCAATAGGAATAAATGCAGCCGGAGACACAAAACCTTGTTGGGGATGTTGCCATCGCATTAAAGCTTCAAAACTCCGCAATCTCTGGCTATCCATTGTAATAATCGGTTGGTAACAAATAAGCAATTCCTCGCGGTCGAGGGCATTGCAGAGGTCGCTTTCGAGTTGTAAGCGAGCTAAGGCTTGAGCGTGCATTTTTGGGTCGAAAATCTCGTAACAAGACCGTCCTTTAGCTTTCGCGCGATACATGGCAATATCAGCATCGCGAATTAAGTCAATAGCTTGCTGATAGCGCTTTGTCCCAGCGACAATACCAATACTAGCTTGCACAAAGGTCTGTTGATAGTTAAAAACTAATGCTTCTCCAAAACTAGCAAATATCTTCTCAGCTAGCTGAATTGCTTCGTGAAGGCCGTTCACATCTTCGACTAAAACGACAAACTCATCACCTCCTAAGCGAGCCACAAGATCGATAGAGCGTATAGTTCCTTGGAGACGGTGAGCGACTTCTATCAATACCTCATCTCCAGCTAAATGACCGAGGCTGTCGTTGATGACTTTAAAGCGGTCTAAATCTAAGAAAAGTACCGCGAATTGATAATCATCGTGGTGATGGATGCGTTGGAGAGCGAGGTTGAGACGCTCCATCAGTAAGTTGCGGTTAGGCAATCCGGTTAAAGAATCGTGGAGTGCATCGTGTTGCAGTTGTCTTTGCAGGCGTATTTTTTCGGTGACATCTCGCGAGGTGGTTTGCAGTTGGGTGAGATGACCTTTTTCATCTACAATAGCGCGAGCGACAGTTTCGACCCAGCGATAATCCCCGGCTTTTTTGCGAATACGATAGGTTAAGATTATGGTAGTACCGTCATTGATTTGTCGAATTTCTTGACGGATGCGATCGCAATCTTCAGGATGAATGAGATCGAAGTGATTTTGACCAATTAACTGTTCCGGGTCGTAGCCGAGCAGCAAACCGACAGAGGAACTCACATAATGATATATACCGTGGGGATCGTGCAGACAAACCAAATCGCTCATATTTTCCGCTAGGAGGCGATATTGAGTTTCGCTTTGGGTTAGGGCTTGCTCGACACTTTTGCGCTCGGTAATATCTTCAGCAATACCGCCTAACCAATGGGTATCGCCATTATCATTTCTGAGGAGAAAAGCGCGATCGCGTATCCAACGAATGCTACCATCGGGATGAATAATGCGATAATCGACGACAAATGCTTGGGTCTCGTCTACTTGACTCAAAGCTGCGAGAAATGCCCCTTGGTCGTCGGGATGAATAGACTTGAGAAAGACATCACGCTCGTCAAAAAGACGAGTAGGCGATTGTCCCCAAACAGTCTTAAACGCCGGACTAACATAGATCGATCGATCCTGCGCTCGGTCATAAATCCATAATACAGCATCGCTGTTTTCGCTAAAACAACGAAACTTCGCTTCGCTTTGTTGTAAATCAAAGTTGGCTTGTTTAATATCTTGAAACGAAGTCTGCAAGCGTCCCACCATACGATTAAAACATTGAGCTAAAATTGCCAATTCTCTTAAGCGGCTTGGTCGCACTCTTTGGCTAAAATCACCGCGAGCAATTCCTGAAGATGCCTCAATTAAATCCAAAATTGAGCGCATAATCCAACGACTGGTTAACAATCCCGACGCGATCGCCACTGCCAAAGCTAAAGCACAGAGTAAAATGGAATTGCGACGACTGGCATTGATTTCTGCCATAAAATCGGACTCTGGCATTACCACGACAATCAGCCAATCTAAACCCAACTCATCTTGAAAGGGCGAAACTTGTAAAAAATACTTTGCTTCTTGGTAATTAAAACTGCCTTGGCTAGGCGATTTAATAGTAGTAAAGTCTTGATATTCTGCGGTTAAAAATTGTGCCGAAGCTTGCAATAACTTATCTTCTGTTTCTAAGATATTAATCCTTTCAGTTTTACCTTTTTGGACTGTAAAAGGTTGCGGTAAAGTCGAACTGGCAACAATTTCTCCCGAACGCTCGATAATATAAGTCTGTCCGGTTTTACCCACTTTTAAGTCACTCAAGAAATTACTAATTTGTTCGAGGAAAAAGTTGTTTCCTAAAACGCCAGTAAGTTTTCCTTGTTCATCATAAACCGGAGTTACGGCAGGAATTGCCATCAACGTATAAGCATGATAAGTAAAAATCTCTCCCCAGGTAGGTTTTCCAGCTTTGACTGCGGCTTTGTACCACGGTCGCTCGCGAGGATCGAAGCCAGCTGTTTCGCTATTTAATTTCACGGGATTACCAACAGCATCTACGTCATAAAAACGAATTGCACCCTTGGTTTTTTCACCCGAAATCATGAGTTGAGAAGGCTGTCCGGGTTGGAAATTGGCATTACCAATAAATTCCCCATCAGCACGACCAAAAAAGATAGCTGGAGATTGCTTGAATTCCTGAGATTGAATTAAAAATTGCTCGTATAATCCCTGCAAATCTTGCTCGGAAGTATAACCCCTTGCTAAAGAATCCTGATTGATATTGTTGATTTGGGGGGGGACTTCTAAATATTCATCTAATTTTTGCTTGATTCTTAGGGTTGTTTCTTCTCGAAGTTGAGTGGCTAAATTGTTAACAGCTTTTTGTCCGTATTGTCCCGCAATCCATCCGGTTAATCCTACAGCTACAGTAATTTGAAAGACAAAAGGAATGACTAAAATATAACGTAATGGTAAGTTTTGTAAAGTTTTAGTGCTTGGGCGATCGCGAAAATAAATCATTGGAGTTTACTGCTTGACAGTGCTTAATTGAATTGTATTGATAAATGTTAAGATTATTCTCTATTTTTGTAGATTTGTATTCATTATTGTAGCGATAATCTTCAAAAACACAAATGTATTAAGATTTCATAAAGTTATTTCAACTTGAAAAGTCAACGCGATCGTTTCCGCAATGGCTTGGGAGTTTTGAGATCGACACTGGATGTTTTCGCGACTAACAACTCCCATTCTGCTTATTTGCGTAAAGTTTTGTAAAGTTTGGCAATGACCTGCGTAAAATCCCCTCACTTGTACAGAGGAGAGAGTGGAGGTCATTAACACCTCTGTTTTAGTAAAAGTTTCCGCCTAGTATCTCTATGACCAATTTTTTTGATGAACAGATTGACAAGCAACTCAGGCAATTGGCTCTCGCAGCCCAACAGTCCCCCCCCAGAAGTTTAAAACGACAAAAAGCTCTGAGTCAACTCATGATTATGTTGCAGCAATCGGGAGGACTCTGCTCTCCTAATCGTACCTATGGGGCGCAATATCAAGAAGTCAGAAACGAAGGATTAGCACGACTTTATATTTGGATTTGCCAAAATATACATAAATATGACCCGAAAAAAGGAGAAGTCTTACAGTGGAGTAACGGGCGTTTGAAATATCTCTATATTGACGCTTATCGCGAACTCAATACTGAAGGGCAAGCTATACCGCTTATGCTCAGTTTAGACGACCTCAATAATCCTGATTTTGTAGTTAACCAATCTCTCCATACTCCCTCCATGAGCGAAGAAGTCCGTAGTTTACTTGAAGAAGACCCCACAGGAGAATTTCAAACAACCCACATTGAAGGATATCCCAATGCTAACTTTCGATTTATTGCTTTACAACGACTTGATGGTTATTCCTGGAAAGAAATTTCTCAGCAATTGCATAATATTTCCATTTCAACCCTGAGTAGTTTTTACAATCGCACGATAGAAAAACTCATTCCTCTATTCCAAGATTACTTAGACAATTAAGTTAACTTCCCCCAAAAAACTATGACTTACCCTACTTCTTTTCCCATGACTTTCACTATTCCCGTATCCTACAAAGCTCGCCAACTTGCTCAAACCGTTTACCAAAAAGCCGGTAACATTAAACAGGTTTATCTCAATGTTTTAGCAAGTTACGCCACCAATTATTACTTGTCTTGTTTGGGGTTTACCACTGACTTAGAAAATAGTCCGTCTCAAGACCCCGTGCAACAAATTTTAAGCAATACTGGAGCCTTAATTGTTAACCACAACCAAATCTTAGAATGTCGTCCGGTACTGCCTGATTCTGATACCTGCCACATTCCCTTAGAGTTACACCAAGAGCGTCACGGCTATGTAGCTGTAGCCCTGAATCAAGAACTTACAGAGGCAACTATCTTAGGCTTTTATCCCCAGGTTTCCCAAGAAAATATGCCTGTAAGCCAACTGGAAAATTTAGACGCTTTAATCGAGCATTTGTATATTCCAGCAGTAGTTAGTGCAGTACAACCTCAAACCTCTACTGATGATACAGTAGTACGTTTGAGTCATTGGTTGGAAAATACAATTGAGATGGGTTGGGAAATCATTGACAGCTTACTCCCTCCCTCTCCCCAATTCGCTTTCCGCAGCCGAACGACAGAAGCCCCTACGGTAGAATGTGGTAAAACGATTAATCTCAAAGGATTAGAAGAAACTATTGCTTTAATTGTAGGAATTCATCCTCTGAAAGCAAGCGAAATAGAGATTAATGTGGAAGTCGTACCCGCCAATGGTTACGCAGCTTTACCCGATAATGTGACGGTAGAAATATTAGATGAAACCGGAAAAGTGGTGATGGAAGCGATTACTCAAACTACCCACAAACTGGCGTTAGATTTTAGCGTTAATCCCTCAGAACAGTTTACGATCAAAATAGCTTGTGGTGATGCGGAGGTGACGGAAGTTTTTGTGGTCTAAACAGGATCGCCCTGTACGCAGAATTTTAGAATTTGGGGGTTAGGGAGTTAATAAAACCTTTCCCCCAAAATGTCATATAGCCTAAAACAGCGAACTCCACAACGTTACTATACCAAAGGCAATGATAATTATCCCGGCGATGTAGTTAATCCAGCGCAATCTTTTGGGATGGTTTCCTAATCGCAACCATCCGACTCCTAGACTTAGTAGCAACCACCACAACGCCGAACCGATAAATACGCCTAAAGTTAATAGTAAGGCCGATCGCGTATTGGTTGTTTGAGTTACAAAGCCCAGACCTGCGAATATGGCGGTAAATGAGAGAATAGTGGCTGGATTGGTAAGCGTTAGCCCGACGGTTGTAATATAAGCGCTCAAAGCACCAGTGGGAGTGGTGGTGGTTTCTAGGGTAACAGGGGGTTTTCGTAGGGTTTGAGTGCCGAGATAGCACAAAAATAAGCCTCCGAATAGCCCCAACCACATTTTTTGCGCCACAAGCCACTGAGTCAAGCCCGCGAGGCCAAAAGCGGCAATTCCCCCATAAATGCCGTCGGCTGTGGCTGCACCTAAGCCTGAGAGAAAGCCGGTTAAGCGCCCTTTCTGGATGGTGCGCTGAATACAGAGTACACCAATCGGACCGACGGGGGCGGCGATCGCGAAACCGAGGAGGAGTCCTTGGAGGAGGGGGAGGAGGGGGAGGAAAAACATTGATGTTTCAGTAATAACACTCTGTATGTGACAACATTGTAATACATTTTGTAACATACAGAGATTTTAGTTAAGTTTGTTGGTTAATCCAAAAATCTTTCTTACGACCCTATCTTTGACTAACCCAATATTGCTATTGTGCAAATGTAGCTCAATCTAGCATTAAAACAGCATTAAAGAGGGATTATGTCAATATTGTCGAACCCAGTCGCGGAATCGCTTGATTTTTCGCAGAAACGCCTGAGTATTCACGATCTTAGTTCTATAGTAGCGATAGAGCAGGGGGAAGATGGTGAGGATGTGGTGAGGGGGTTAACTCAAACGCCTAAAACCTTATCGCCTCGTTATTTTTATGATGATAAGGGGTCGGAGTTATTCGAGCAAATTTGCGAGTTACCGGAGTATTACCCGACACGCACTGAGGCGTTGATTTTGGAGCGATATGCCTCAGAAATTGCTCGCTGTACGGGGGCTTGTGAGTTGGTGGAGTTGGGGAGTGGTAGCTCGACGAAAACGCGGTTGTTGTTGTCTGCTTATCAGGAGTTACAGTCGCCGTTGCATTATCTGCCGATTGATGTCAGTGGGGGTATCCTAGAAGCGAGTGCGCGACAGTTATTGCAGGATTATCCGACGTTGCAGATTCGCGGTTTGGTGGGGACTTACGAGCAGGCTTTGGCGCATTTAGAGCCTCCGGTTTTGCCGACGCGGTTGATGTTTTTCTTGGGTAGCACTTTGGGCAATTTTACACCCCAGGAGTGCGATCGCTTCCTCGGACAGGTGAAAGCAGGACTATCGACGGGAAATTATTTTTTGTTGGGTTTGGATTTACAAAAGCCGAAAGCTGTGTTAGAGGCGGCGTATAACGATAGTCAAGGGGTGACGGCTGCTTTTAATCTCAATATGTTGGCGCATTTGAATCGACGTTTTGGGGGTAATTTCAATTTGGATTGGTTTACCCATGAGGCGATTTACAATGAGGACGCAGCCCAGATTGAGATGTATTTGCATTGTCAGCGCGATTGTACGGTGCGTCTGGAGAAGCTGGATTTAGAAGTTGCGTTTCAGGCAGGAGAGAGCATTTTAACGGAGATTTCCCGCAAGTTTGATTTAACGCAGATGTCGGCTTATTTGGAGTCTCAGGGCTGGGAAACCACGCAAACCTGGTGCGATCCCAAGGGGTGGTTTGGTTTATTGTTGGTGCAGGAACGTTAAAGTTTGAAGTTTTTGTAAAGTGGCGATCGCGTTTTCGAGTCAAATCACCGTTATTTTAATCCTAGGATAAGCTATTTCCCCTTTTATTTTTTGCGTATAGAAGTACGTTTTTATACTTTGATTTGAGCCAATTGTTGCTGCTTGTCCCCAGGAAATTAGCGAGGTTTACTCGCAAAAAACGATCGCGATCGCCCCAGTAATTCAGGTTTTTTCAATCTTAGGGGGGTTTTTTTGGCAAAAAAGCGGGCTTTTGGGGGTTTATCTACTTTTAGACCTACTCCTTTAGGCTTAATCAGGCTTATGATTGGATTTAGTATAAAAATATAGATCGTTGCCCTCCCCGAATTTTTGCGGAGTTACCAAGGCAGTTTCCCACTTTACAAAAGCTTAAAAGTTAGTTAATTTTACCGAAGGCATTGTAAAGTTCGTCGGGATATGATTAAACTAAGTTGCAAGTTCATCAAAACTTCATAAAGTTGGAATTACTAATCTGTCAGCTTTTGACACCCATATAAAATTTTGTGACTCAGGGGTAATCTACTATGCAATGGGAAGTTCGCGTTCAAAATTCTAAAGGCCAACATCGCGTTATCGAAACCTATACTAACCGCGAAACGGCGCTACGTCATGTGGATGCTATTTATTCTCGCTACGGCTATCCCATGCACCTCGCTTACAGAGTTTATCCCCAAACTACGCCAGTTGCAGTCCCCAGTGTAGCTTGTGCTTGAACTTAATTGGAGGAGAATACGTCAAGAGGATGTGAGACAATCGTCATCCTTGAGTAGTTTTCTCAAAACCGTTCTATAAAACTTACTCAAACCTACTTAAGCAGGTTTAACGTTTACTTCTTGCTTCAATCTGGTAGTGTCGGCACTATCCAGTCCACAAGCTGACACGGTAGAACTTACCGCCAGATTGACTAAATTAGTCGCTGCATTCAAATCACGATCGATGCTAAACCCACAATTTTCACAGTTAAACGTTCTTTCACTTAAGCTGAGGGAATCTTTCTTTTGACCGCAGTTACTACAAGTTTTACTACTGGGAAACCACCTGTCAGCTATTAACAAGGTAGAACCATATAACTCGCACTTGTACTGGAGTTGACGTTTAAACTCATAAAACCCCATATCTTGTATTGCCTTGGCTAACTTTCGGTTAGCCATCATTCCCGATACGTTTAAGTCTTCTATTACTACTGTGCCGTGGTTTTTGGCTAGGTAGGTGGTAAGTTGATTTAAAGTATCTTTACGAATATTGGCTATCTTTCGATGCAATTTAGCAATCTTGAGTTGGGCTTTTCTCCAATTGCTAGAGCCTTTGGTTTTGTTGCGATTCAGCCATTGTAGACGAGATAGTTGAGCTTCATACTTACGGTAAGATTTAGCCCCTTCAAATACCTCTCCGGTTGATAAAACAGCTAAAGATTGAACGCCTAAGTCAACTCCAACAACATCAACAGTTTTCGGGGTTGTCATCGGCTTAACTTCAATCTTAAAACTAATGAACCATCTATCCGCTTGTCGGGTTATGGTGACGCTTTTCGGGGTACAGCCTTGGGGTAATCTTTCATAGGTTTTGAGCCAACCAATTTTAGGAACTTTGATTTTGAAATTGTTGATTTTGATAGCCCCATCCAGGGTAAAACTATCATTGCGCCCTATCTTTTTGAATTTGGGGACACCTTTGGTTTTCTTAAAACAACTTTTCCAAGCGTCGGCTAAGTGTCTTAAAGCATATTGAGGAGCGCATTTTGAGCTTTGATAATACCAAGGATTTTTGGGTTTCACGAAAGCAACTAACCATTTATGGAGGTCAATAGCGGTAGGAAATTTAATCTTATCGTCAGGATTAGCTTTGTTGTGGTTTAATATTTGCTTTGTTAAGCCTAAACCCCAATTCCAAGCATGACGGGCGGTTCCGGCGTGTTGCAGCAGTTGAGTTCTTTGTTTATTATTGATTTTTAACTCAGTCTTAAATCCGAGTAGCAATGTCTTTCAATTCCTCTACTATTTTTTTGTTGTTGTGGATTCTGCTCTAGAGAAGTTTATCATACAGCCACCATAGCACAAGAAATGAATAAGATTAAGAAGATTTAGAAAGATTTTCTACTACTGTTCTTAGCCCCTGTAAGATTATGGTTTCCTCGTTAGCTTCTGCTGCGGTTGCCTGTAGCGCGATCGCGATTTGTAGTTTACCCGTTTACGCCCAACCCATTATACCTGCCAATGACGGCACGAATACTTTAGTCGTTCCCGGGGGCGATCGCTTCGAGATACAGGGAGGCAGTTTTTCTGGGGATGGGGCGAATTTATTCCACAGTTTCGAGCAGTTTGGCTTGGATGCCGGGCAAATCGCCGATTTTCTCACCAATCCGCAAGTGCAAAACGTTTTATCTCGCGTTATCGGGGGTAATCCTTCTGAAATCAACGGTTTAATCCGGGTGACGGGTAGCGATGCGAACTTTTACCTGATGAATCCAGCCGGGATTATTTTTGGCCCTAATGCCCAATTGGATATGTTTGGCGACTTTACGGCTACTACAGCCAATGGTATCCGTTTGGGCGATCGCTGGTTTAATGCCACAGGATTTAATGATTATGCCACACTCCTCGGCAATCCGGGGGCTTATGGGTTTACCATGTCTCAACCCGGCAGCATCGTCAACGGGGGAAATTTGGGGGTGCAACCGGGGCAAAATATTACTCTCATCGGCGGTACAGTGGTTAATACCGGGACGATTAGCGCCCCCGGAGGTCAAATCGTCATTTCTGCTGTCCCCGGCAGTAACATCGTCCGTATCGAGCAACCGGGCAATCTCCTCAGCATTGAGTTGGAAGTCCCAACGGGTAATCTTCCCCCGGATGTCCCCTATTCAATTGCGAGTTTGTACGACTTACTCACCACCGGAAGCGGTTATCAGTTGGGATTGACAACAGTTGACGGGGAAGTATTACTGACGGTGACGGATACCCCGATTCAAAGCGGGGATGTGGTTGTCAGAAATATTCAAGGGGAAAATGCCTTACTTGCGGCTAATCGCAATTTGACTCTCGTAGAAAGTCAGTTGATAACAACTGGCAATTTACAACTACTCGCCAGAAATACCGTCTTTGCTCGCGATACCTCAAATAATCCCTTTCTGGCAAAAGCAGGCGGCGATTTATCCATCCAGGGAAACCAAGAAATTGATATTTTTACCCTCAATCATTCCCACACCCCCTTTCAAAGTGACGGGGACTTGAGTTTGATTAGCAATGGTACAATTTCCGGGGATGCTCGTTATCGCAGTGGCGGTAATTTCGAGATTCGCAACCTCGCGGGCAATCCTGGCAATTTTATCAGCTTTTATGACCCGATTATTACTTCTGGGGGCAATGTCACCTTGGGGGATTATAGCGGGGTGGCGCTGAAAGTGGAAGCCGCAGGCAGTATCTTTGCCGGGGATATTACCATTACTGGACCTGATACTCTGTTGAGTGCGGCGACTTTTGGCACAGACCCCGATTTTAACTTACTGACGACGACTGCGGCTTTAATTTTACGGGCGGGAGTGACTTCAAATAATACTCCTAATGTGCCGCAAACGACGGGAGGGACAACTTTCTCGGCTTCAGGGACACAAACTAATCCTGCCCAAATTCGCGTCGGGGATATCGATACCACTTCCCCTAATTCCCCTCAAAGCGGAGGTCCGGTAATTTTAGCAGCCCCAGGAGATATTACCACGGGGGATATCGATACTTCTGCCAATAACCAGGGAGGAGAAATTAAGCTTGATTCTGGGGGAGAAGTGACTACAGGAAATCTTGATACTTCAGCCCGTTCTCAAAATGGTAGCGCGATCGCGGGCGAAATTAATATTACTGGGACAGATAATATTACCACTCGCAATATTAACGCTTCAGCCCAAGGGGTTACGGCGACGGGAGGCAGTTTTACTTTACAATCGGGGGATAATATTCAAACGGGTAATATCGATACCTCTGCCACTGCGACGAATGGAAATGCAATGGGGGGTAATGTGGATTTACAAGCCAGTAACCGCATTCAAACCCGCAATATCGACACTTCGGCTACTGCCAGAGATGGTAACGCAACGGCTGGGAATTTGACTTTCGCCGCCGGGAGTCGCATCAATACGAATAACATTGACGGTTCGGCTTTAGTCCGCATTGCGGCGAGTACCACGTTACAATTTGCCAGGGGAGGGCAACTTAATTTTACCGCTCGCGATCGCATTACCACCGACAATGTTGACCTTTCTGCCCGCGTAATTGGCAACGGAGTCACCCACGGCGGTACAGTGAATTTTACCGCCAGAGATATTATCACGGGCAATCTCGATGTTAGCGACGATAGTAATAATCCTAGCGGTAGGATTCGCTTGCAAGGCGACGGGATTATTGCCAATCGGGGAATTAACGCCCCTGGCAGCCAAATTTCAATTAATAGCAACAATAATCGCGAAGTACAGCCTCAAGGCGCTACCCTTCCCCCCACCCTACCGGAAATCCTAGCGCAATCGCTCAGTTGTAACAATCCCAACGCCAGTTTACCCAGAGTCGAGCAAATCTACACTAACGAATATAGCAATTATTTCGGGCGATCGCGTCCCCAATCCAGCCTCAACTTAAGTAATCTCTGCGATACCCTCGCCTTTGTCGCCGAACGCACCGAAACCACCCCTGCCATCGTATATGCTCATTTTGTCCCCGTAGAACCCGAATCTCGCCGCAAACAAGCCCCCGACGAACAACTCGAACTCATCCTCGTCACAGCCGAAGGTCAGTTCGTTTCTCAGCGTCCCTTGGGGGCAACGAGAGAGGTAATCGAAGACCTAGCCCTCGAATTTATTGCCGAGATTGCAGACATCGAAAAAGCCGAATTTGAGCCTCTCAGCTATCTCCCCTCCGCCCAACAACTCTATCAATACCTCATTGCCCCCCTCGACGGCGAACTGCAAAAGCAAAACGTCGAAAACCTCGTCTTTGTCATGGACGAAACCCTGCGTTCCCTGCCTCTGGCTGCCCTCCACACCGGGACAAATCCCCAAAACCCCCAAAGCGGTCAATTCCTCGTCGAACGCTACAGCCTCAGTTTAATGCCCAGTCTCAACCTCACCGACTTGCGCTACACCGACATCCGGGATGCCAGAGTTCTGGCCATGGGTGCGTCAGAATTTGCCCCCGAACAAGGTCAAACTCCCCTCCCCTTCGTCCCCCTCGAACTCGCGGTTATCCCCGAACGTCCTTGGCAACCCGACGAATTTCTCAACGAGGAATTTACCCGCCGTAACCTCATCGAACAGCGCAACGCCGAACCCTACGGCATTATCCACCTCGCCACCCATGCCGCCTTCCAACCCGGCTCGCCCGAAAACTCTTTTATCCAACTCTGGGACGATAAATTGAGGCTTCCCGAAGTGCGAAATCTGCGTTGGAACGACCCCCGCGTCTCCCTTTTAGTCCTGAGTGCTTGTCAAACCGCTTTGGGCGATCGCGAAGCCGAACTGGGTTTTGCCGGACTCGCTTTTCAGAGCGGGGTTAAATCTGTACTCGGTAGCCTTTGGTACGTCCGGGGAGAAGGCACACTGCACCTCATGGCCGAATTTTACAACCAACTCAGCCAGGGCAATATCAAAGCCGAAGCCCTACAAGCTGCCCAAGTTGCCATGTTACAAGGTCGCGTTCGCGTCGATGCCGAAGGGCGCATCCTCTTAGATAACCAACCCGTCCTCCTCACTAACGGTCAACCCTTACAAATCGAACTAGAATTTTCTGGTCAAGCCAACCTCCCCCATCCCCACTATTGGGCGGGTTTTACCCTGATTGGCAGTCCGTGGTGATTTCAGTTATCAGTCATCAGCGACTAAGGGGCAGTCGGCAATCGGCAGTCGGCAGTCGGGGGGGAGTGGGGA
>JAWQFT010000075.1:0-25958 GCA_035968055.1 Jaaginema sp. PMC 1080.18
TTTCGCTTTTCGATATTTCCAATTTTACCTGAAAAATACAAAGCCGTCCTTGAAGCGCCGAGACCCCGCGCCGCCGTAAGGCGCAAGGGAACGCTCGGCAAGACAGGACGGGGTTTCAGACCCAGGAGATTCTGATGATATTAGGGTTTTAGCCTTGAAAAGTGAATTTAAGGTTTCGCGCGAGAGTTGCGCTGTAACCGTTTCAGGGTTTTGTGCATATCGGGGAGACGCTTAAACACCGCACTGGCTTTGACAAAAACCGGATGAGAAATAGCGGGGATTCCGGTGACAATTTCCCCCGGTTTAACATTACTATGAACTCCGGCCTTGGCTGAGGCGATCGCGCCATCCCCAATTTCGACTCCGTTGACAATACCGACTTGTCCGGCCAAAATTACACCATTACCGATCTTAGAACTACCCGCAACGCCGCATTGACCGGCCATCACAGTATTTGAACCGATTTGGCAACCGTGACCAATTTGTACGAGGTTGTCAATTTTGGTATTAAACCCAATGCGAGTTACACCGACTGCCGGACGGTCTATGGTACTATTTGCGCCAATATCTACCCAGTCTTCGAGAATCACATAGCCCGATTGGGGCATCTTATACCAGCCTTGGGCAGTGGGAACAAAACCGAAGCCCTCATCGCCAATCACTGCGCCACTGTGGATGGTACAATGCTGGCCGATTTGGCTGCGTTCGTGGATAATACAGTTGGCATGAAGCGTGGTATCTGCCCCAATGATAACTTCAGGATAAACTGTGACGTTGGGATGGATGCAAACGCGATCGCCAATCTTCGTATTCTCTCCAATTACGGCGCGGGGGCCAATATACACATCCTGCCCAATCTCGGCGGTGGGATGCACTACTGCGGTGGGGTCAATTTCTCCTTGGGGGCGATAGGGTTGATAAAATAGCTCCAGCACTTTCGAGAATAGTAAGCGGGTATTTGCCGTAGTCATCCAAGCAATACCGATCTCGCTCGCTTGTTGCTGTAAATCTTCATTCTCCGGCAAAATAAGGGCTACTGCGGGGGTTGTAGCGAGGTGATGGGCAAATTTCCCGTCTTGGATGAAACTAATGCTCTGAGTGGATTCTGCGTCCACTGCGGCAACACCTTGAATCTCTGGATTCAGTTGGGAATGAGAGGTAAGACTACTTTGGCTAATGTCGGCAGCTAATTTGGCAACAATATCGCTGAATTTCATTGATTTTGTGAGATTTTTAAGAAGAACGGGGTTTGAGTTTCTTAATTTGTTGATATAACTCTGGCAAACGATTATAGATGGCTGAAGTTTTTAACCACTGTTTGTGAGCAATAGCAGGATACCCCGAAACGACCTCTCCTGGGGCAACATCTTTGTGTAGTCCCGATTTAGCCGAGACAATTGCGCCATCTCCCAAGGTAATATCGTTGGTAATACCCACCTGTCCGGCTAAAATCACGCCATCCCCCAGCTTCACCCTTCCGGCTAATCCCACTTGGGCTGACATCACGCAGTTTGACCCGACTTTGCAACCATGACCGATTTGCACCAAGTTGTCAATTTTGGTATTGTAGCCAATGCGAGTTTCTCCCATCGGAGGACGGTCAACGGTACTGTTACAGCCGATTTCGACGCAATCTTCGAGTACCACAATTCCCGATTGGTCTAACTTCACCCAACCCTCAGCAGACGGTACAAAACCGAAGCCTTCTCCCCCAATCACCACACCGCTATGAATGACGCAATCTGCCCCAATCTGGCTGCGTTCCTCGATGATAGCATTGGCATGAATCACAGTGCGATCGCCAATCTCCACTCCCGGATAAATCGTCACATTGGGAAAGATACACACCCCGTCACCGAGTTTAACATTAGCATCAATGACTACCCGTGGGGCGATCGCGCAGTCCTTCCCCATCTCCACGCTAGGGTCAATCACAGCCGTGGGATGAATGCCCGGCTTAATTTGATAAGGCTGATAAAATAGTCGGACGACCTGAGTAAATAATAACTTAGGATTTGGGGTGGCAATCCAAGCAATACCGCGATTGTTCGCGATTTGTTGCAATTCTTCATTCAACGGCAATAATAAAGCACTCGCTTGGGTTTGGGCAACCATTTCCTGATATTTCCCCCCCTCCACATAGCTAATTCTGCCCGTTTCTGCCGTAGCCAGCGATGCCACCCCCAGAAGTTCGGGGTTACAATCGGGATGGGAAATTAAACTACTTCCCCTAACGGAATCAGCCGTTAATTTTTCCACAATAGCGCTAAATTTCATGGCGATTTTAAATCAATAAATTGACCCAATGGCTATATCACTCAGAAAAGGAGAACGAGTTTCTCTCGAAAAAGTTGCCCCCGGAATCAAAGCCGCTTTTGTCGGCTTAGGTTGGGATGCTAACCCCACCAATACAGGTCAAGACTTCGACCTCGACAGCTCTGTATTCATGTTAGGTGCAAACGAAAAACTCGTTTCCGACCAACATTTCGTTTTTTACAATAACCTCACCAGTCCCGACTCCGACCAATCCGTCAAACACATGGGAGACAACCTCACAGGGGCCGGAGAAGGAGATGACGAAGCCGTTATCGTTGATTTCCGCAAAATTCCCCCCGAAGTCCAAAAACTGGTCTTTGTGATTACCATTCACGAAGCCGAAAAACGGAGTCAAAACTTCGGTCAAGTCAGTAATGCTTTTGTTCGCTTAGTCAACGTCGAAAGCAAAGAAGAAGTCCTGCGTTACGACCTCGCAGAAGATTATTCTATCGAAACTGCCCTGATTATGGCAGAAGTTTACCGCAAAGACGGCGATTGGCGCGTAAATGCTGTCGGTTCTGGCTACCAAGGCGGATTAGCTGCCATTCTCGACCGCTATCAATAAAAATAACTACTTCTCGGTTTTAGATTCATGGTGTCTGAAACCGAGTTTTCTTCATTTATTGGAAACTCAGTTTTTATTATGGCCATTAATTTGCAAAAAGGACAGCGTATTTCTCTTTCTAAAGAAGCCCCCGGTTTAACGCGGGTTATGTGTGGTTTGGGTTGGGATGTAGCCGAAAAATCTGGGGGTGGTCTTTTTAGCGTTTTTAATAGTACCCCGGATTACGACCTTGATGCGTCGGTGATTTGCCTGAATGAGCAGGGGAAAGTTGCCAGTAAGTCCGATGTAGTTTACTTTGGTAATTTGCGTCATCCCTCTGGCGCGATCGTCCATTTAGGGGATAATCTAACAGGAGAAGGAGAAGGAGACGACGAACAAGTAATTGTCGATTTACCCCTCATCCCCGCTTCTATTGCCCGCTTAGTCTTTGTCGTCAATATTTATAACTGTATCTCTCGTCAACAAGATTTCGGTCAAGTCAGTAACGCTTTTGTGCGTCTCGTCAACACCGCAACTCACCAAGAAATTGCCCGCTACAATCTCTCTGGCCGCGAATACCAAGGCAAAACCGGAACGATTGTCGCAGAGGTCTACCGCCGTAATAACGAATGGAAAATGGCGGCTATTGGTAACGGCATTTCTGCTAATGGTTTAGAGGATTTAGTACGCTCTTATATGTAATTTTGCCCCAGAACCCCGGTTTCTGATGTTGTATAACCGTTCCTTGGTTCGTACCAAGGGACGTAAAAACAAGGCTCTGCCTTGATTCTAAAATCAAAACGTTTTTTACTGTTTATTAGTTTTCGTCCCCTTGCGGGGAAAGAGATGGGAGCATATATGCTTGATATGCGTCCAGCATCTCACGGATTTAAGTTTCCGTCCCCTTACGGGGAATATATCCGATTGCTGATAAATTTATTGTACAGGTTGCTCGCGAGCTTTCCAACTCAAATACTCTTGATAGTTTCGCTCTAAATTTAGCCACAATGCTGATGAAGTATTAAAAAGTTGAGCGAGTTCTAGTGCGATATCTTCATCAATAGCTCTATTATTAGAAATCACTTGTTGCACTGCTTCTGGTAAATCAGCAGGGCTTTTATTAATCGCTTCAAGTTCCTCTTGTAAAATTACACTAGGAGGAAATGCTATTGCTGGTCTTAGTTTCTGGCGCATTTGTACACCTAAAATAAGTACAATCTTCATTATACACCCGCTTCCAAAATTGAAAGCGGGTTGTATACAAGTAAGTTGGTTTCAACTAACTTGATTCAATTCTAGTGATAGTCGACAATCTCCACAATTTGAATTATTGGCCCAATTTCATCTTCTTCAAAGATGATAATTAATCGCCATTGTTGATTCAGTCGGAGTGAGTGCTGATTTGCCCTGTTACCCTTTAACTTTTCTAAATTACGACTGGGAAGCACCTGTAAATCTTGTTGGTTTTGAGCAGCACTTATTCGTTGCATTACTTTAAAGAAAGCATCAACAACGCCTGGCTCATATTTTTGAACGCCTTTTCGCTGGGTGTAAAGTGCTTCCAGCTTCTTACTTTTGAAATAAAAGTCCATACCTTGCAAGTCACTCAGCTTTATGTGTTGTACATCTTCAGATGCTGTGGTTGACGGAGTTGTAGTATTACCGTTACAGCTTGGAGAAGGGGTGTGACTCGTATTGGGTACAGGTATTTGGATGTTTAACGAGCCTTCCGTCGATGCAGGTTGCATATCTAGCATATTTATACATTGCCTATGCCTTATATTCACTAAAGTCTCCTTAGTTATTAAGTTTGTATTATTATAGTCGTAAATTTTAAAATTTAGCCATCAATGAGAGTTGACGTAAGGCCAGAAAGTCCTCTCACTAAAGCAAAGTAACTTTTTTAATGCTGCCATCTTCTTTTAAAACAGCAACTTCAACCCGTACTGTTTGCCCTTCTGTCAGCGATTTAGCTTTCTTCGGTTCTTTCTGAGTTAAACGAATAGTCCCCAGCAGTTCGTAAGTTACTTTATTCCCCTTGATATTTGCAACTGTTGCTTCTAACTCCTGACCTACAGAAAAGTCCTCTGCTGCAACGATTTCAGCGATTTCGGCTTGACGTTCCGATCTCACTTCGGTAACTTCGGTTTGGGCTGCGATTTTTTGGAGAGTTTCGGGAGGGACACCTTCTGCATAGTACCGCATGAGACGAAAAGCCCAACCGAGGATACTAAGAAGGGCTGAGGTATTGTTGATATCGCCTTGGAGATATTGACTACAAACCGCTTCTATGGTTTTGTAGTAACCTTGGGTTTTCTTACTGTGTCCGATGCGGTATCCTTGATTTGCGAGGGTTTGCAGATATTTGAAAAAGCGTTCTCCTGCGTCGGGTTGAGTCGCGATCGCTCTCAAGTAAGCCATAGCTTTACCGAGTTCGTTGGTATCCGTATCATCAAGGACGAGTTGTTGAGCTATTTTGTGGGCTAAATTCCACTGTCGTTCGGATAAATCTGTTGTCATCATTAATACATTCCGCTTGGGGCTTCACGGTCGGTGGGATACTGTAAAATTTGATGGAGTTGCTGAAGTTGTGGTAGTTCAATGAGTTTTTGTCGATGGGCTGTCGCGATCGCGCTTCCCACAAACTCCTGCAAGTCTGTACCTTCTAAACGTGGAGTTTCCTGGGTATAAGAGGAGTAGCGATCGCGCAGGGAATTGGGTTTTTCGAGGACTGATACCTTGACAGTCATCGTCCCCATTCCAATCGGTTTACCCGCACCTACTTTCAAAGCAAAGGGATACTTCTTATCTTGCCCTAAAGCGACGAATAACGTCCCTAATTCCGCTTGGGTAAGGTTTTTGAAGTGAAGTTGCGTTGAGAAGGTGTATTGAGCATTTGCTTGCTGTACGGGAATACCGCGATCGCCCCCACTAACTGCTTTTTTAGCATGATAAAAAAACTTTCTACCAACAACTGTTCCATTAAGTTTGCTATTATTATTGCTGTACTGAGGATTCCGAGCAACGTAGTATTCTTTGCATTCACGACTAGGTTCATAGAGCGATGGCATAAAACCAATTTTTGTTTCAGATGAGTTTACTATCGCATCCATAAAGTTTACTAAACCTTGAAAATTCATTGCTCCAAATATTTTACAAGCTGGACAAAGATTTACCCGTCTAGATTCAATTTCTTCTTTTTTAGGTATACACTCTTTGTAACCTTGAGGAATATTTAAAGAGTAATCAACTTTCCCTTTTGACTGTTTCTTCTTTTGCTTTCCTTTCGTTTTAACTTTACAAAGACAACTTCCAGTAATAGCTTCGTAGGTACTGCGGATTGATCCCTTCAAAGAACTCCCCGGAATTGTTAATCGTTCTCCCGATTGCATCATCGTTTTAATCAAGGGAATGCGGTTTTGTCCCACATCACTCCCCATCATCACTGTTCCTGTAGAAACATGAACGGCGGTTTCTACCGTCAATTCTAAATAGATTGTTCCGTGCAGTTTACTATCATCGTATTTATGATGTCCCGCAGGTGCTTTTAATGTGGGAGGCTTTTCAGGAAACGAAACAAAGTCATAAGGTTTTGGTACATTTTGAGCTTGGTTCGGACGTTGAGGACGAGGCATAATTATTTAATTCTTAGTGCAATAAAATGAATAGTATCGGTACAAGCATCGCGAAAATATCGCTGTCCGACATTGACAGAACCGGATTTTATGCCTTTAGGTAAGCGAGTTTCTGTTTCTGGATAAACCAGCGCGTCTCGGTCTTCATATTGCCAACTTCCAGCAATAACTTTAAAATTATTGGTAGGTTCTTCTATCCCCAACCATAGTACATCATATTTAGCGCCTCTTTTTTTCCAACGCAGTTCAAGTTTTTTGTCAAACATCTGTCCTTCTGGACTCAGGGTATCTGGCAGTTTATCTTGAGTAATAAAACCGCTTACTTTATCAACATAACGCAGAAAATAATATGTATCAGAACGCGATTTCAACAGTTGTAGTAGTTCAACTATCGCAATATCAGACTTTTGACTAACAAACCCTTTCGTCATGCTGCAACTCCCAACAATGTTTTCCATTTTGGCATTGCTTTGATAAACAGGTCTTCAACTTGTTCTACACCTTCCCAACTTAGCTGAACACCAAAGCCTAAATCCATTTCTTTTGCACCTGGAGCAACATCAACTTCATCATTTTCAGGGAAATGGTAAGGATTATTTTCAAGAAACATTCCTGCACCTAATAGCTTATTAATCGGCCAGCTTTTATCGCTTCCTAAAAGTTGAATTTTGCCGTCGTCTATCATACAACCGGGATAACTCACAACCGCAGAATTAAGCTTAACTTCTACCGTCCCCAAACCACGGGATTTCGCAAAACCCAAGCCAAACCAACCCTCATTGAGATCGCGTAAAACTAAACCGATTAAAGCAATTTGAGCAAGGGTAAAATTCTTGATATGAATCTTTGTCCGAAACTCTCCCTCAGTACAAACTTGATAATTAAATGGCCCGACTGCAACCGAACCAAAGACGCGATCGATTGCGACTCCATTACGTTCTTCAAGTTTTATACTAGAAGTTGGATAAGCATCTTCTATCCGAAAACGACTTGCAATAGAAGTATTACCGAAGATGCGATCGGTAAAAGAAGAAAGAGCATAAATTTCGTGGGATTGTTTCTTTTCTAAATATTTATAATCATCATTCAACGGGTCATTAGCCCAAAGTTTATTATTTTCTGAAGCCGAAGGTCTTGTGTCCTTTCCTACCGTCCTCGCAATACGTTCAGCATGAGCGCGAATTGCTCCTTTTAAACTACTCCCAGGAAGATAAATAGTTTGTTGTCCATTACGATAGGTTTCCACAAATTCCATATCTGGTTTTGTGGGGTCTGCACCTTCTTTTCCCGATTTAACTAAGAGTGGTGCAACCGGAATTAGGCTTAAATCGATAGTACAATGGTTGACAAATCGCTTGTGCATGGTTTATTTTGATTAGGATAAAAGGGTTACAATCTAGGCAAAATTTGCCCATATTTGCCTTCATCATCAAGCAGTAACTAAATCTTTGAGTTGTGCTTCACACTGCTTAAAAATATAGTTGAGAACAGCAAAAAGTTGTTCAATATCCTGAATACCACATGATGTTAAATTCCTATTAAATTGTGAACTTTCTAGTTTACCAAACTCCCAATAGCGTCCATTTGAAACAATACCGTAAACAATAATTGGATGTTGATTTAACTGTTGTGCTGCTACCATTTCTGCTAAGCATTGCCCCCACCCTTCACCAAACTTGTCTTGCTTGGCTTCAACTAAGAGAAAATAAGGTTGTTCGAGTACCAGTTTTCCTAATGAGGAACGCTTTGCCAAAATATATTCTGGAAAGCCGTTGAGATTTTCGTCGAAGTTAAGAGAATGATGACTCCAGAGAACAAAATCTTGACGATACTGTTTCCATACTTCTTTGAGAGTGGGATAGATAATGTTTTCACAAATTGCAAACTCGGTACTAAAAGGAACACCATCCCGCATTGTTAATTCTAAGTCTTCAAGAAAAGGTTTTGAGATATCAAATGCTAATTCTTCAAGAAAGTTTTGTTCGGTATAAACAACTTGAAATTGTTTTAAGACATCAGCAATTTGTTTGTATTGACTATAAGACATAGTTTACCTCTCTGCTTCGACTGGTGATTTTTCAGATGCTTTAGTTTGCAAATGCTCAATTAATTTATGTATCCAATGAACTTTACATTTTCTGGCATCTTCATAAGCACTATCCCGATCATCGCTCAAAACAATTGCTTTCAAATAATCTAAAAGCTGTTCGGGTTGCTCATAATCAAACCAGTTCATTTTCTTCACTTCTAAGCGGACAACTCCCAAACCTCTCGAACATCCACCTCCTAGCGGAATTTGTTCGGTTTCAAACTGATGTAGTCCAATTGTTAATAATCCGAGTTCCCAATCTTCTGCATTTTCAACGATAGCTTTAAACTCAAAAGGTGTTCCCGCAGGAACGACTTGAAAGTCATAAAGTTTTCCTTCTGCTGCGGTTTCGGTATCGCGGTCAATTGCTACACCATCTCTTTCTTGATATTGACCAAACCAATAGTCTTCTTTTACCATAAGGTCTCGCACTTGGAATTTACTAGCTATCCAAGGAGAACCAAAAAAGTGAGAAATGAGGTCTGTTTGTTCGAGTATTTTTTGAGTTAAATCGCGATCGCTTGAAGCATTGTCTTTGATATCTTTGAGTTCAGCAGCCGTAATTGACCACTCATTTTCATTCGAGGGATTCGCGACTAACTTGCGGTTATCTCCTAGGATACCTCGAAGGAAACTTTCGAGACGCGATCGCAACGCACCTTTGAAACTAGACCCCGGAATGAGAGGACGACCCAAAGCATCTTTAATCACGGGTAAATCCGATCCAATCGGTTCGGAAGAACGACCAGCACTTACTTTCAAAGCGGTTACTGTCCACAGTGTTCCCGTAATTTCTAAACGGTTTTTAAATACATCAAACATAACTTTTAAGTTTAGTTATAGGGTTAGATAAGCAAAAACGTCAGATACGGCAATTTTCCAATCGGACAAAACCTCAAGCACAGGTATTAAGTCTTCTCCTTGTTTCATTTCCAGTTGTTCTCCTGGTTTGAAAATCATAATCATTTTTTCTTGAGGATCGATAAGCCAACCCAATTTTGTGCCATGATTGAGGCAAAATAAGATATTATTAATGACGCGGGTTGGACTTTGTTCGGGAGATAAAATTTCAATTGTCCAGTTAGGTGCAATAGAGAAAGTATTTTCAATTTCTCCATTATCATCTAAAGGGATATTTGACCAAGTAAATACAGTGATATCGGGAACGATCGATCGTCCTCCGAAAGTACAACGAAGTTCTGTGAAAGCTAACGCTATTCGTTTGGGTTCTGCAACTTTGTTGATTTCCGCCGAAAAGCGAGTTTGTAAGCGGCTATGCTTCCCTTTTGGCATTGGTTTTTGGTAGATTTTGCCATTAATATATTCACTCGCAGGCTTGGTTTCTGGGAGTTTTAAGAAATCAGAAAGAGATAGTCGATCAGAAAGCTGTGCTGAAGTCATAAAGTAAAACTAAAACTAAGGATTTTTATTCACTACTGGTTCTTTACCGTAGCGACGGAGTGTTAACTCACCATTAGATGAAATACAACTCACTCGTAAGCCTTGCGTTACGCGAAAGTGATCGATTCCGTTTTTGTTGGTATATTTATCGTACTGTAATCCTGTATGCTGTTTGATAATGCTAGTATCACCATTAGATTCGGTTAGCAAACCAGAAACTTGAGCTAATGTTTCTTGGAGTTTTACTCTTTCTTTTGCAACTTTAATACTCTTGTAATCCGATCGGAATGTATCTTGATAGATTAACTTGGGAAAATTGAGTAAATCTTGTGATAATAACTCATCTTTGGCTTTATTCCAAATAAGCTGTCCCCAAGTTGACAGGACTTTACAATCATCTATATCTCCCAATAAAGCTTCAGGAATTCCTTGCATTTCTGTCGCGGGTAATTCCATACCTGCATCTAATAAAGCTAATGTCAATGTGTGAGGTTTGATTGCATCAATATCAACAGAGATAGGTAAGCGGGGGATGGTAATGACTTCTGAACCTTGACCTTCAAAAATGTAAATAATTTCATCTGCATAGAACATCCCAATGGTGTTGAGATAACCCTGCAAGCTTTTAAAACTACCCACAAGGTTAAAAATAACTTTATAGTTATTTTTTAAAGGTTCAATGTTATTTTGTAGCCAAACAATAAGTTCATCTATTCCTTCTGAAAAATTGGTGGTACTTGCAGTAGAAAGACCATCCGGTTTATAAATGCTAACATTGACAATCCCTTGCTGTTGCAAAAAAGATTCAACAATTTTAGCAGTTGTTTCTCCTTGGGCTGTATCAGTAGAAATCAAAAAATGGGTATCACTTTTACCTTGACTTAAATTTCCATCGTATATCCCATATATTCCATTCAGTTCAGCACTAGCAGCACGAATTGTTTGAACATCAGAGCTATTCAGTTTTTGAATTGCTCTTTTTTGTAAAGTTAAGATAATTTCTTTTGCTCGATCGTCGATTTCATCAAATTTTAAGTTTGCGCGATCGCGTAAAGTAATATACCAATCGCTTTCACCTGAAACCCTGCGATCGATTTGTTGTGTTAATAAGCTAGTACCGACAGAAGATACAACAATTCTTTGCATAATAAACCTCTAATTAAGTTTATATACTGTTACGATATTTAAGATAACGTGCGCCATAACCTAAATAGCGACGGATTAACTCTAAGTGAATTGATTTATTATTTTCACTTTCTGCATAAGTTGCAATACTGTCTGCTTCACGTTTAATACAGTTATCAATGTCATGAATAATGCGGTTAGCTAGAGAATTTTCACCTCGTCCCCATTTTCTATCTCGTCCAACTTGATACAAAAGAAAGTTTTTAATCACTTCCGTACTTTCAGTTGTGTCAGAAACTCTTACTAGATTACGGAATTGAGATTCTTCTAAGTTACCATATTGCGTATTATCTAAAGCACTTTGAATAGCAATCACTAATGAGTCTTCAGATTGGCGAATTCCCTGTTGAACTTTCAACTCGATTCGTGGATTATCATTCATATTACTCATACAGCATACTCCCGACAAATAGTGTGAAATGAATTACAAATTTCGACTTGACCAAAACCTTCTACTGTTCTTTCTCCAAGACCTTTTTGTTCTAAAGTTGCTAAGGGTTTAGACCATAGCTCAATGTTTTTTGTACTGAACAAATACACACTTCCTTTTGTAGTGACAAGTTCAATATCCTTCATAAGTCCCCAAGCGGAATTCCAGCCAGATACATAATCATAACTGGTGTAAGCAGCGTGTAGCTTAAGAGTTCCATCAGTAACTTGAGCAAAGCTACAAAGCATTTCTGGTGTGAGTACAGTAGTCCGCTTCCAGTTATCGATTAAGATAGCATCGGCTTGTAAATCAATCGTAAAGTAAGTTCGGTCAGTTTGTTCTTGTCCACCGAACAATGCAGCCCATTTTTTCAATCTCTCTTTTAGTTTAGCATTAAATTCCTTGATTTTGGTTTCAATGTTCGATTCATAATTAATCAATTCAGCAGCGATTTCAACCTTACCTAATCCCCGCGATGCTGACCCACCCAATCGAAACTGATGTTGCTCAATAAGTGTTTTTAGTTGTTTGGCAAGGTCTTCATTTTCTAGTAAGATTTTACCCTTATAAACAAAATCATGCCATTGTTTAATTTGATTTTTATTTTGAGTTGCTAGTTTTTCATCAAGAACTTCTAAACTATATAAAATTTGCTCTTCTGAGGTAGCACGACGACGATTGATTCCCACACGGGTAAGCAAGCGTTTGGTGACAGAATGCTTGAGATAGACATCGCTTTGTTGAGAGTAAAAACCACTAAAGGGTTCAACTCTCCCACCGTCTTTAGGACAGTTTGGATCGTAGAATTGATTAAATTCTTCTGCACAAAAGCGGTCGATTAAGGTATCAAATACACCATGACCTTTCGGTTTAAATCCTGGTTCTGTTTTAGAACTAACTACTGTAGCTGGAAGAACTGAAACTGTCTCTGCTATAACTAAATTTTCGTTATCGCTATTGTCTTTATATTTAGCAGTAGCAGGATAAGCGTTACTAAATATGGCTGCATTTTCATCAATAAATAGTTTATGAAAGTCATCTCCTGTATTGGGAGGGTTAGAGGATAAGCGAAGGATTTGGGATGCAACTGCACCGCGAATAACCGAACCTGGAATGTAGTCGGATGCTTCACTCACAGAACCAGGTTTTTTATGACCAATTGCTAGAGGAGATTGGGCTGAAATTTTGAGTTTAATTTGCTTCATTTTAATAGCTCGTCCCATTCTAAATTATTAATTTCTGAAGGCTCAATTTCCCAAGTTAACCACCCTAATCCTGTTGATTTGCTACCACCAAGAGCATTAATATGTTGTAAAGCAGCTAGAATTAATGGTTTCGTTTGAGAAGGAGCATTAGGGCTAATTTGAATTGTCCCGATAAAAGCCAGTTTTAGGCTCGCAGGAGACGTTTCAAGAAAGTACAGTTTTTGGTCTTCTGCGGTTTGACGACGACGATTAATCGTGACACCAGGACGCAAAACTTCGGGTAAGTTTTCCTGGGGTTCAGAACAAATTAGATCGCTAAAATCGAGACGAGACGGTATCATCGGATTCCCGAATATTTGACAAGCTAAACAGTGATACTTGCGATTTTCCGAAATCCCTTCATATCCTTGATGTTGTAGCCAATCCGTCAAATCATATTGAGGAATGTGAAAATCATCAGATAAGTCTTTTCGTTGGGGACACATTTTTTCGGCTGTGGGAGATTCACAAATTGGCCACTCTAAACCTCTGGCAATTTTCTCGCATTCGTGTCGTAACCGTCCTTTCAGTTGCGACGCGGGAATGAGCAGTTTTCTGTCTTTTGTACGGACAATTGGCTTGTCTGCTAAAGAACCGGATGAACCTCCTGCACCTACGCATAAAGCCGTATCGATAATAGCTGTTAAAGTTAAAGTTTCAGTTGCTGTCGAGAGGTTTTGTAAATTAATCATGGTGTCGTTTCTTGAGATTGCTGGGAGTTACTAACGGAATCTGGCTCGGGTTCAATAAATGGATAATAATCTACAATTTCTCGCCAAATTGTTTCATAAATGGTTGGTTTTTCAGATTCTTTAATAGACATCCAAGGTGCGAGAGTTCCGTAGTTTTCATGCTCTTTAGGTTGACACCATGCTTCTTCAAATTTTTCCTTTAAACCTTCAGCATTTTTTGATTTCAAGCGAGCGCGGAAGTAGTGATAATTTAACATAGCAGTTCGTTTCCCACGCTCTAGTAAACTACGAATTTGGTAGAGTTGCGATCGCGGAAAATCAGCTTGCTTCAATGCTCGAATTGTTTCGATCAACCCTCCAAGTTCATGCAGAGTGTAGGGACTAGCATAGAGTTTAAGTTCTGGCTTTCCTTTGATGGTTAGTCCTTCGTTACGAAATTCCTCAATATTAGAAGAAATCATAGTAACTGATTTGAGCGCTAAAATATCTACTGTTCCACCGTGGTATTTACATTCTTTTTTAAGTTTTTTGGCTTTTTTCTTCGCTGATTTTAGTAGCTGATTGGTTAAGTTTTGAGCATAGTAGATTGGAGTATTGTAGCTGACGGTTAAAACTCCTATTGAAGTACTTAAGCAAGAATTGGTTTCTTGAGGTATGTTTTTTCGGTAACGATGTATTTGGCTGGTATTTTTTGGATTAGAGTTTGGGGTTGAAGAAATAGGATAATTTTCTGTAGCTTCTAAAATTTCTTCAAATTTTTTCCCAATATCTTTAGCGATCGCTAAGGCTTGATTTGCTGGAACAATGATTAAAACATCATCGCCTCCAATCGTAATAATTTCCAAAGGATGTACCCACTGTCCATTACGATTTTGTGCTTCTGGCTTTTTGAGATTTTCAAGCTTGTGAGGATGAAGATTTTGTGCTAGAGCGTAGTAAACTGATTGTTCTGTCGCGTCAAAGATATCTTGGCTAAATTGACGGTACTGTTCGGGAGTTTTAATAGTTTGAATATAACCTCCCATATTATTACCATCAGCATAAATAAAGCTGAGAAAGCCGTCACTCGCGTTAGCAATTTCTTCTACACTACGAGACTGCTCAATGTGTTTAGTGTCTAAGTCATTTGGAAATTTGCTGTAATATTTGTTTCTTAATTTTTCTCGTTCTTGTTGTTTTGTCGCGTTTTTAAAAATTTCTTGTAGATAGTCTTCAAATCTTGTAACCCAACTTTTAACATAGCCAGGCCTCCAATCGCTCAATTCTGAAGATTCGTACCAACCTTGACGCTGATTATCTCGCTTTGTACGTTGACCCATGATATACTTCCGAGCGACAGGTTCAGAAAACCAGCTTTCTCTTGCTAGAGACTCATTAGAATTATCAGGTTGAATATGTAAAGTAGCCGAAGCACGATCGCTCCCATCTCGCATTAAATAAGGATGGGTTTCTAGCATCGGTGGGTAGCAGCGAGGAGAGCGAGGTGGGGTTTCATTTCCGCTACGACGCTGATTAAAACGGACTGCAAGTTTTCCGGCTAATTCGTTAAAACTTTTGCGATTGAAAAACTTATCTAATAATTTTTCATTATTTTTTAATTTCCCAAAATAAGCTTCTACCAAAGGTTCGTTTTCATTTTTTTGATACCAATCAAACCAAGGTGTAGAATCTATATTTTCATGAAGTATTCCGAAGCGAACTTCTAATAAGCGGAAACTGTCTCCAACTGCACAACTATTTGCAGTTAAGGTTTCTGTAGTGTAGCGTTTTTCGATAGCGTTAGCGAGGTCGTTAACATAAGCTGCGGGACAAAACGCGAGTATGTTTCCTCCAGTGGAGTAGATAATTAATTCTGGAATTAGTGCATTTGTTAAATTGGAAAAATTTTGGTCTAACCAAGTATGAGGTGCGTGATAATTATCTAAATCTTTATCTTTAGTATCATTTTTCTCTCCAAAAAATGCAGGTAAATCAATTAAATTAATCCGGTCTAAAATTGCAGATGCACCGCGAATTTCCATCAAATTAGCTGATTCAAAAACATATTGCTTGACTTTGGTAACACCCCCATAGACCAAGCCAATTTTAGTTTGTTGATGTATTATGTCTTTGGCTATTTCTTTTAATTCTTCAATTGTTTGAGGTTGGGCTTCATTGGGAATTGCCTGTAATGCTGCTACTTGACCGACAATATTTTGGATTTCCGGGGGAGTTTTTTCCGGAGTATCAATCGCATCTCGCATTGCATTTAGAATGTCTAAAGGATAAGCGGGTTCTTTTGCTTCTCCCCAAGCTAAACACCAAGACAAAGCTATTTTGAAACGCTGTTTTAAGTTTTCTTTGGTGTTTTGGTCTGTTGGTGTCATTAGATTCTTGTAACCGTTTACTTGTTGTTAGTTTAGCTATGGATTCAAGGTGTTACATTCGGTAAATCAATTTTAAAAACCTGACTCACGAAAATATCGGGGTTGTGGGTTGCGATGACAATGACACCCAAGCGGGGATCGTAACAGCCCACCCAGGATGCGGGATGACATTCGTGGACGAGATAGCTATACAGCCAGATGGGGGCTTTTCCTTCGAGGACGATTCCCTGGGTATAGTCAATTTTGGGGGGGAGTTTGAGGTTTTTGAGGTCGCTGGGGCGAATAATGCCGTGTTCGGTGGTAAGTTGAATACGGAGGTGTTGGTAGAGAAGTCCGTCTTGGGTTTGATGGGAAACGAGAATGAGTTTGATGGAACTCATAAAATTGTTAGTTAGATATGAGGAATATTGAATTAATCGCTGGGAGAAATGCGATCGAGGTAGTTTTACTGTAACCTATATTCCGCACTTCAAGGTATAGTATTGTGTAATTTAGTTTGGCGATCGCAAGTTATCCTACACAGTCTGAGGAGAATTAAGCATAAATACTCGAAATTAATGGAAAAGATGATTTGTGCGGTGTATAATCCCGTATCCATTTCGGTTTTTTTAAGAGTATTGGGCATCGCCGATAAACTACTTCTTCGATTTTATTGAGGCTCTCACCGGAATTATTATTGGATTTTGATACAGAGTGCGATCGCGTGATAAATATAGGCGGGCAAGACCTATAACAAGTCTTTAGTTGTATTATTTATCTGGCTGTGACTGAGTTATCGGTTTTGGAGATGTCTAAATGATGCGCTTGAAACTGTGGCAATGGGTTGTTTTAGCTTTACCGATCGCGTCTGTTGTCATTTTCTTACTAATTGCGGCGGGATGGCAAATTCACGCTTGGCATCTCAACTGGATTTGGGCAATTTTCACCTTGGTTTTGGTAGGGTGGCGTTGGTTGTTAGTTAAGTGGACAAAATCCTCCCTAGCTGAACTGGAAGCGGTGGTAGAAATTGCGTCTCAAGAGTTGGAAAATAGCGTCCAAGACCTCCCTGAGAACTCAGAAGTGCTGAGTCGGGCAGAAAAGGAGTTAAAAGTTATTTTCGAGCGATCGCGTCAGGATGCCCCGATTTGGGAGGATTGGGGTACATTTTGGCAACGCTGTCAGGAAGTAGTGGTTGCGATCGCGCACATTTACCACCCCCAAGTGAAGTATCCCCTCCTCAATATCTACATTCCCCAAGCCTACAGTTTGATTCGCGGGACAGTAGACGACACAGATCGCCTCATGCAAAAACTCTCCCCGGTACTAAATCGCCTCACGATCGGACAGGCTTATCAAGCTTACGAAGTGTACCAAAAACTCGAACCCTCTGCCCGCAAAGTCTGGCAAATCTGGAATTGGGCGCAATGGATCGTCAATCCAGCAGTCGCAGCAGCCCGTTTAGCGAGTAAGGGAACGAGCGATCGCGCCACCCAAGAACTGATTGTCAATCTCGGTCAGATGTTGCGAGAAGCCGCCCTACGCAACCTTTCCCGTCAAGTCATTATACTATACGGCGGTCAAGCCCCATCCTTGGATAGTATTCCCTCTGTGGATGCTATGCCGACTTTACCAAAGTCTGACACAGCTACCTTGGGTAAAATTATTGAAACCGCCCAACCGCAAGAGAAAGTAGCCCAAAAACCCGTTAATTTGCTTTTAGTCGGGCGTACAGGGGCGGGGAAAAGTAGCATTATCAACACCCTATTTCAAACCGATCGCGCTGAAGTAGATGTTTTACCCAGTACCGATCGCATTCAGAATTATCGCTGGGATAGCCCCAATGGTGAGGCTTTGACGTTATGGGATACCCCTGGTTACGAACAAGTCAATCGCCAGGATTTGCGGGAATTGGTACTCGATTATGCCCACAACGCCGATTTATTGCTGTTGGTGACTCCTGCCCTCGATCCGGCGCTGCAAATGGATGTAGACTTTTTCCAGGACTTTCAGCAGGAAGTCGAGGAACTCCCCGCGATCGCGATTGTGACCCAAGTGGATCGTCTGCGTCCAGTTCGAGAATGGCAACCCCCTTATAATTGGACTAATGGCGATCGCCCCAAAGAAAAAGCAATTCGCGCAGCCGTCGAATATCGCGCCGAACGCCTGGGGAATTTTTGCCGACAAGTCCTCCCCCTCGTAACGGGAGATGAAGCGGCACAACGCCCTTCTTGGAACGCTGAAGCCCTTTCTACTGCCCTGGTTACTGCCCTCAATCCGGCGAAGCAAACACGCCTTGCCCGGTTTTTGCGCGATCGCGATAGCAAAGTTACCGCAGCCGCGCAAATTATCAATCGCTACACAGTCCAAATGGCAACCACTCAGGGTTTAACTAATTTACTGAAAAGTCCTGTGCTTCAGTTTATTTCGACTCTGACGACAGGAACGCCTCATTTAGCTTATCTTCTTGCCGAACAAATTCCTGTCGAGGAGTTGCCCGTGGTAATTGGTAAGTTACAAATGGCTTATGATCTTTTTTCGCTATTCAGTAATGATGGCGATATTCGTAATTTCGATCTACTGACTTTGTGGCCATTACTTCTCGAAAATTCAGCAACACCCGATCGCAATGCTTGGGCATTTGGTCATGCTTTAGTAGAGTATTGGACGCAGAAATTAACAATTAATCAGTTACGCGATCGCATTAATTTCTATCTCGCACAAAAAGGCAATTAATGATTTCGTTCCTGATTATTCACTATTGCAACCAAGTTACCAACTCTTCTAATGTCATTTTGCCTTGCTGCGGGTAGCGTAGATGCTTTTCTTGAGAAAGAAAACAATAATCGCAAACCGCACTTTCTAAATGAGTGCCTTCATCCAATTGCCAATTTTCCAAAGAAATTCCCGTCAAAACTGCTTTGGCAAAATTGACGCTACAAACTTTTAAATGGAACGCGATCGCGTCACTTAAATTTGCTTCACTACAATTTGCCCCTGTCAAATCTGCATGGTTTAAGCAGACTCGCGTTAAATTTGCCCCAGTAAAATTAGCCACTGTCAAATTTGCTTGAGTTAAGTTTGAACGACTCAAATAAGCTTCGCTCAAATTCGCGCCGCTCAGGTTACTAAAACTCAATTCCGTTTCGCTCAAATAGGCTTCGCTCAGGTTAGCAACAGTCAAGTTCGCATGACTTAAATTCGCTTGACTTAAGTTCACTCGACTTAAATTCGCAATTGATAGATTGGCCCCAGTTAAATTAGTTTGTTGAAACTTTACACCACTCAAATTTGCACTATTAAGATTCACTCCCGATAGATTGAGATAGCTTAAATTTACACCACTTAAATTAGGAATAAAATCGGGATTATTTTGTCGCCATTGATTCCAAACTGCAACGTCTTGTTGAAGTAAAATAAGTTGTTCTGTGCCGATCATAAGGGTCATTGGTAACTCACTTCCAATCTACATGGCAATTTTTCAGTATCTTTCTGGGATTAGCGATCGCCAATCCTGCCACTTACGGTTCAACTTTACTCAACCGCAGTACAGTGTAGATACTCCCCAAATCATCGCAGCTTACAGCCTATAGCGCGGTATTTCAGCGCTCAACTCAATTACTTCGATTTCGGCAATCTGTTCAGTATTAAGTGAAACGATAGGACTATACAGTAGCGCAAAAAATGGGTCAATGTCATTCTCCCACAGAAGTATATTTTAAGCAGCTCTATGGGATTTCTAGCAAGGCGATCGAGACAATTTTCGCGATCGCCTTTTAGATTCTTTTTAGCCAAAGCCCAAAATTAGTGACAAAGACCTTCTAGAAAAAATAAATCACTAAACCTGCATAACCGTAACTATTTCTCCAGCATTAACTCCTTGAACGCCAGCAGGAACAATTGCCAAACCATTCGTTTGAGCCAAATTAATTAAATTCCCCGAACTGTGACTTCCTCCAGCCAATTCAAACTGGTATTGCCCCTTTTCTAACCTTAGTTTTCCCCATAAATAAGCATCTCGTTGTCCTGCACCTTTGAGGGAATGTACTGTTTTTGCCGTGACAAAATTTGGTTGCCAATTTCCCTTTAATCCCGATAACTTTTTCAAAGCAGGCTGCACAAATCGCCAACAACTAACTAATGCTGAAACCGGATTACCAGGAATGCCAAAATACAAACAAGGTTTAGCCGATTTTGTTCCAGGAAATGTCGCTACTGTGAGGGGTTTTCCCGGCTTAATTGCCACCTTGCGAATCTGGATTTCACCCCCCAACTTCTGTAAAATCTTGCCCACGAGATCGTACTCTCCCACCGAAACACCCCCGGTAGACAGTACCACATCCGCCGTTTTAACCGCGCGGGCGATCGCCTCTTCAAGTTTATCTTCGCGATCGCGCACAATCCCTAGCGGCACAGAAATGCCCCCCATCTGCGTCACAAACGCCGCGAGAGCATATTGATTAGAATCGACAATTTGACCCGGTTGTAGAGGCTTATCCGCCGAGACTAGCTCATCCCCTGTCGAGAACAGCGCCACCCTCGGCTGACGATACACCGTCACTTCAGTACATTGTGCCGCAGCCAACACCGCCATTTCCGCAGCCCCAATTTTAATCCCTGGTGGCAACAAAGGCGTTCCCGCTTCATAAAACGCAGCACGATGACGTACAAACTCTTGCGGCTGAGGGGATTGCAATATTTTAACCCTTTCTCCTTCTCGCTCTGTATTTTCCTGCATAATCACCGTATCTGCCCCTTGCGGTAGAATTGCCCCCGTAAAAATACGAGCCGCTTGTCCTTTTTGGAGAGCCATTTGGGGTTGATAACCCGCCGGAATTTCCTCAACAATTGCCAAAGTAACAGGGACAGTTTCCACATCCGCAAACCGCACCGCATAGCCATCCATCGCTGAATTGTCCCAATGGGGAAAATCCAACGCACTCACTACCGGAATCGCCAGAATACGGTTGAGACTTGCTCCTAAATCGATTGTTTCAACATCCTGACGGCTATCCAAACTCTGGACGCGATCGAGAATAATAGTTTCAGCTTGGGCAACAGGCAACATAAGGATCGTCCTAGAATTAGATTGGTATAGCTATTCTAGGGGGAGAGGGGGAATTGGGCAGTCGGCAATCGGCAGTCGGGGAAAGAGTGGCAAGAAGGGGAGAATTTTGTGATTGACAAACAACAAACAACAAACAACAAATAACTAACAACAAAAAATGTACGATACTCCACCCAAACGCATCCCTAAAATTCCCTTTGACCGCAGAATGTATGCCTTTGCGATTGATTTTGCGATCGCGTGGTTGTTGGGTTCTCTACCCGCAAATTGGTTCGCTCAGGGCTTAATTTTCTTCATCGTCTGGATTGTTTCGCGGGTGGTTGCTGTCTCCCAAAACCAAGGTCAAAGCTTGGGGGCTTGGTGTATGGACATGAAAATATTAAGCCTGCGGTTTCGACGAGTTCCCGATTTAGTCACTTTAGCTCGTCGCGAAGTCATTTTGGGCGGTTGTGCAACCCTAGCGATGCTGGGACTCAATCAAATTTTTCTCAATGCCTTTACCACCTTACTCCTGATTGCCCCCTTGAGTGCTGATTGTGGAGTCGCTTTTGCTGATGAGGACTACAATCAAGCCTTTCACGACCGTTTTGCCGAAACTATCGTTGTTCCTACCAAAAGAGGCTTTTCTCTCGACTTGCGAGTGCGGCGCTTAGTTGATGAGTTGGTATATCGTGTGCGAAAATAGTAAATTGTGTTTTTTTCTCAAAGAGTAACGCAAATTTATGGCTAGTAAGAAAGGCGTTAGACTGATTATTACCCTCGAATGTACCGAATGTCGCACCAACTCCGACAAGCGATCCAACGGTGTGTCTCGGTACACCACCTCTAAAAATCGTCGCAATACCACGGGACGCTTAGAACTGAAAAAGTTCTGCACCCACTGTAACAAGCACACCGTCCACAAAGAAATTAAATAAACTCATCCTACGACGGCATCCTAATCAACTCAGTTTGCGATCCTTGCAGACTGTAGTTTTTACCTGTTGAATCCCGATCTATCCATTCAAAAAATACCTATGGCTTACTATCGCAAACGCTTATCCCCTATTAAACCCGGCGATCCTATCGATTACAAAGATGTAGAATTACTGCGGAAGTTCGTCACCGAACGGGGTAAAATTCTGCCCCGTCGCATTACCAACCTAACTTCTCAGCAGCAAAAAGACCTAACTACCGCCATCAAACGCGCTCGTTATTTAGCTTTGTTACCCTATATCAACAGCGAAGGATAAAGCAGAAGCTGACCCCAGAGGCACGTTTGCAGACACTCTGGGGTTTTTTGTCTGGAATAAGGTAATCCAGCCTTCAGACAAGGTGCTAGGGTGAATGTAAAGCAATCTGTATTTCAAAAAACGCGAAGGTTCGTGAATAAGGGAAGTTTAATCGAATTTAGACAACAAGGAGAACGTCGTCTCGCGGTTGTAGAACGGCCAGAAGGCAAGAAAAATTGGATTGTTGTGGATGAAAGGGGTCAGTCTCACTCTTTGCGACCTCAGCGTGTGGAGTACGAAGTTCCGTCAGAAACTTACAAATCAGAGGATATTCCGGCATTTTTAGCTGAAGTTCAGCCTTATCTCGACCCATCGAGTTTAGAGGTGGCTTGGGAGTTTTTAATCGAGGATAATACTGCTGTCAACGCCGCAGAACTGTCACAGTTACTCTTTTCGGCAGAAACTCCTGCAAGTTGTTATGCCGCGCATTTGTTGTTGGTAGAAGATAAGATTTATTTCAAAAAAAAGGCGGATAACTACGAACCCCGTCCTGCGGGTCAAGTTGCTGAAATTAAGCACCAAATCGAAGTTGAAGCCCAAAATTATCGGGAAAAAACCGAATTTTTTGAGCGTTTACATCAAGCTTTAGCCGGAGAAGCGGTAGACTGGCAAGAGAGCGATCGCGCTCGCTTAGAATCTCTCGAACGGCTGGCGTTGTATCCCGACCAAAATCATCGTTTAGCCCAAGAAATCTTAGCAGCCCTCAATCGGGGACAAACCGAGCGGGGTGCTTTTGAGCTACTGGTAGAATTAGGTCGCTGGACTATCCACGAAAACCTGTTTTTGCGCCGTAGTTCTTATCCCATGCAGTTTTCGCAAAAGGTGCTTGATGTGGCGCAGCAACGTTGGCAATCTTCCCCGGTGTCCGATCGCGATCCAGACCGCTTGGATTTAACGCATCTCAAAGTTTATACCATTGATGACGAAAGTACCCGCGAAATCGATGACGGTTTGAGTGTGGAGTACCAAGACGACAGGACACAACGCCTTTGGATTCATATTGCTGACCCGACGCGCTTGGTAAGTTTGGGGGATGAACTCGACCTCGAAGCCCGCCGTCGCAGTACCAGTTTATACCTCCCCACAGGTACAATTTCCATGTTTCCCGAAGAATTGGCGACAGGGCCGATGAGTTTGATTCAAGGGCAGATTTGTCCGGCGTTGAGCTTTGGTGTCACCCTGGATGAGGAGGGGGCAATTCAAGACTTTACCATTCACGCCAGTTACATCAAACCCACTTACCGCTTGACTTACGATGATGTGGCTGAGATGTTGGAGTTGGGGGTACAAGCCGAACCGGAAATCGAGGCTTTGGCCCAAGCGGCCCAGTTGCGATCGCGCTGGCGTAGTTCCCAAGGTTCGATTAATATTCGGATGCCAGAATCGTCGATTAAGGTCAAAAATGACGACGAGATTATTATTGAATTACTGGATGATTCGCGATCGCGCCAATTAGTCGCCGAAATGATGATTCTCACTGGGGAAGTCGCTGGTCGCTACGCCCAAGAACACCATATCCCTTTACCTTTTCGCGGCCAACCCCAACCAGAACTACCCAGCGATGAAGAACTGTTAGTATTACCTGCCGGGTTAGTCCGGTTTTGTGCCTTGCGCCGTTGTATGCCCCGCAGCGAGGTGGGAGTTATGCCTTCTCGTCACGCAGGCTTGGGCTTAGAGCTTTATACCCAAGTTACCTCCCCCATTCGACGTTATACGGACTTACTAGCTCACTTCCAAATCAAAGCTCATCTGCGGGGTGAAGAACTCCCCCTCAACCGAGACGAACTCCAAGAAATTATTTACAGCGTCACGGCTTCGGCTTATGAGGCAACTTTGGTGGAACGTCAAACCAATCGTTACTGGAGTTTGGAATATTTACGCCGTCACACCGATCGCGTTTGGCCGGCAATGGTGTTACGCTGGTTGCGCGAAGATGACGGTTTGGCGCTGATTTTAATCGAAGATTTAGGTTTGGAACTGCCTCACAAGTTTACTCGCTCGGTGTATCTGGGCGATCGCCTGGATGTACAAGTTAGTAGTGCCGATCCCCGTCAAGATATTATCCGTTTTCGCGAACCTGTGGCGGCGGAGGAAATTGTTTCTTAGTTACAGTTAACAGCACCGGATAATTTGCTGGTTTTTTGTTATTCGCGACTAAGGGGCAGTAGTTTTGGGCAGTCGGGGGATTTTCAGTGACCAGCCTCTAAGGGGCAGTAGGGATTGGTTTTTGGGCAATCGGCAATCGGCTCTTCGGCAATCGGCAATCGGGGGGAGTGGGTATTTATGCCCCTCCAAAGATGTCAGAAACTTTGGCTCTTTGGGGTTACTCTAGAATAGGCTCAAAGTTAGAATATATTAGGGTTTCAGCCTCAAAAAGGGGATTTAACGTTTCAAAGAGAGTTACCAGTGACCAGTGACGAACAACCAATAACCAACAACCAACAACCAACAACCAACAACCAATAACTAATAACTAATGCCCCCATATCGATCGCACCAAATTGTTTATTTGCAAACAGAATCTAATCGTCTTTATGCAGAAGTAATCCAGGCGATCGCGTCGCGCCAAATGTTGTGGGTGCGTCCTTTACTATTAGAAATAGCCAGTCAGTCTCAAGTTTACGATCTGCGCCAAACTTCCGATTTGGTTTGGCCGCAGACCTTGTTTCAACCCGCTTTGGATACCGAAGCAATCCCTGTATTAACCCAGCTTCAAAGTTTAGAAAGAAAGTTTCAACCCCACGCGATCGCTCGTCAACAATTACATATTTTTCTCCATCAATGTTGGCAAGCACAACAATTTAACGAACCTTCGAGTCCTTCCCTCACAAACTGAGTTTCTGAAATGCGATCGCCGAGAAGCGTAACTTGTCGTTTCTCTGCATGACAGCCGGGAATCTTTCCGTATTAACACGGATAACAATTGTCAAATGGCGCTCTGGGCTGAGTGTTTTTTCAGGGGTATTAATCTGAGAGATAAACCGCTCCTAGCCCCTGAGAGCTTGGAGTAACTGAAGACAAACGCGATCGCATTTGTAAAGCAAGGATCGCTAAAGATTATTTTTTTTGCATAGAAAAAAATAGTAATCCGCCAGAGAAAAGAGAAACCAGATAAAGACTAATGGCGAATTGTATAAATTTTGAGAGAACTCAAAAACAAATGCCAAAATAAGAAAAGACAAACATCTCTTGACGAACATAAGGATACAGTTAGCAATGCGGCCAAAGATTAACGTCCCCCAAAAAAGCATCACCCCAGTTTGCCAAAACCACCGACAAATTAGGAAGATCGCGTTAATCGGTGCGATCGCCCCCCTTGCGATCGTAGCACCCGCGATCGCTCAAAACGACTGGCAGTATAACCCCAACACCACCGAACTCGAAATGGTACTCGACAGCACCATCACGCCCAGTTACTACCTCGAAAACAACCCCCCTCGCATCACCATCGACCTTCCCGACAGCAATATCGCCCCCACACCCAATCCCCAAACCTACACCGGGGTTGTCACCAATCTGCGCGTCCTAGCGGAGAACGAAAATACCCGCATCATTCTCTATCTCGATCCCAACATCCCCATCGCCCCCCAACACATCCAGCTACAGCGCTTCGACACCAACCCAGGAACATATCGTTGGGTCTTGCGTCCCTCTTTGGTCAACATTGCCACAACTCCCTTAGCGCCGCCGATTCCCCCCCCCCCGCCCCCCCACACCCCCCTCCAGCCCGCCCCCCCCCCC
>JAWQFT010000076.1:0-25685 GCA_035968055.1 Jaaginema sp. PMC 1080.18
GCTGCGCTAACGACACCCTACTTATAGCCTCGTTTTAGCTGTGTCGCGCCAGTAGGTTGTGGTAAGCGAATTTGGTATCAACCCCTTAAATTAATATGCGAAACTTCGGTGTAATAAATATAAAGATGAGGCGGGAAAAATTCAACTTCTATTGACTTTTGACGCAAAAGCGATTAAAGTTTAAGAAGATAGTTTTTATGGGTAATCCTGGCTATACGCTTGACTTTTTATTCAACAAACAGACAGCTTTATTTCCAGTCCTGCTCCAAACCGAGAAGGGCTAAGGGTTTGAGTTAATTATGCCATGCCGCCTCTCTTGCTCCCTTGCGGACAGACGCACCTGTTGTACAGTTCTTTTCTTCCCTCTCCTCACCTTTTTTCCCTCTCAAACCCATAAGATGAAGCGCGGAGTTCAGCACGATAAAAGGCTGGTGCGCGATCGCCAACCGCAATTGCCGCTCAAGTTACTGTATTGGGCGATCGCAAAATTTTGAACTGATTGTAGAGCTTCCCTTTTAGGGGTTTTCTGAGTTGTCAGGAAGGGGCGTTGTGGGTGCATTGCCATTGTTATTGAGCAATTCCATCTGACGACGACGAAATTCTGCGGCGGCATTATCGAGATTGTTGTTTTGGTCTTGGCGAAACTCTCCAAGAGAGCGCCGTCCTCCCAGATTCATTCTATGAAATAGATCGAGGGGATTAAACGAGCCATTTTCTAAGCCATCAAACGCCCCGATTTCGTTATTTTGAAATGTACCATTGTTACTCGGAGTGACAGGATTGATGGGGGTTGTATCCTGAGCGATCGCGTTTTGAGCCACTCCCACGAACATCCCGGCGATCGCCGCAGTCGATAACAAAACTTGAGATAAAAATTTCATGGCAATTAAACCCGTGTTATTAACATTAAAGCCAAGATCGCTTCAATTATAATGCTTCTCTCAAAGGTTAGGAGTTAAGGATTCGCCCAAAAATCCCGGCTTCGCGCTCGAAACCGGGAGAGAGGTTGGGAAAACTCAATTCAGAATTAACCTTCAACGGATACAGCATTTACATCTACTGCATCATTTTTTGTCGATTCGGTAGCCAGATTGCCTTGGCGTTGTTTGGCAAAATCGAGAACCATTTGGGTCACTTCAGACAATAGTAAAGTGAGTACCATAATGTCATCAATCTGACCGGCAATGGGAATAAAATCCGGAGCAATATCGATAGGGCTAATAAGATAAACAACTGTTCCTAAAACCAGCCACCAGCGATAGCGGGGGTTGCGAAGGGTGTTACGATACCAGTCGTAAAGGGATTTTGGGGAAATGTTCATAGGGAAGTTAGGCTCAATTAATCTAATATTATTGTGGCAAGTCTCTGCTGCTGTTTCGAGTGCAGATAACCGTTCCTGACAAAATTCGATTCTCTTATGGGATAAAATTTTGTATTCTGTCAGAAAATGCGATCGCGTTTCCGGGTCTTTTTCGAGTACGATGAAATGACTCAATAGCCCGTCAGGTCAAGGCGAAAAGGGGGTATGATACTATGGCACTCATCGTGCAAAAATACGGCGGTACGTCTGTGGGTTCGGTAGAGCGAATTCAAGCCGTAGCCGATCGCGTCCGCGCAACCGTACAAGCAGGGAATTCGGTTGTGGTGGTGGTTTCAGCGATGGGGAAAACCACAGATGGCTTAGTCAAACTAGCTCAAGAGGTTTCGACCAATCCCTCCCGACGAGAAATGGATATGTTACTCTCCACGGGGGAACAAGTTTCAATTGCGCTATTGAGCATGGCGTTACAGGAACTCGGCCAAGCGGCAATTTCCCTGACGGGCGCACAAGTAGGTATTGTGACTGAAAGCGAGTACAGTCGGGCCCGTATCCTCGATGTCAGAACCGATCGCCTCACCCAACATTTAGACCAAGGTAAAGTTGTCGTAGTGGCGGGTTTCCAAGGCATTAGCCAACAGGATAACTCCGAAATTACCACCCTAGGTCGCGGAGGATCGGACACCTCAGCCGTAGCGTTAGCGGCAGCATTAGGGGCGCAAGAATGCCAGATTTATACGGATGTTCCCGGTATTCTCACCACAGACCCTCGTCTTGTCCCTGAAGCCCAGTTGATGGAGGAAATTACCTGCGATGAAATGCTGGAGTTAGCCAGCTTGGGGGCAAAGGTGTTGCATCCGAGGGCAGTAGAAATTGCGCGCAATTACGGGGTATCCTTGCGGGTATTATCCAGTTGGAGCGATCGCCCCGGTACAAAAGTGATCTCTCCGATTCCCCAACCGCGATCGCTCCACAATCTTGAAATTACAAAAGCCGTTGATGCTGTAGAATTTGATACCAATCAAGCTAAAGTCGCCTTACTGCGCGTCCCCGACCGTCCGGGGGTAGCGGCGCGTCTATTTGGCGAAATTAGCCGCCAAAATGTCGATGTAGACCTGATTATCCAATCAATTCACGACGGCAACACCAATGATATCGCCTTTACCGTGGAAACTTCCCGATTGAGTCAAGCCGAAGCAGTAGCAGAAGCGGTGGGTCAAGCCCTGGTACGGGAAATGACCGCCAATCGACCCCCACGACGCAATCAGAAGGAATCTTTAGCCGAAGTTATTACCGAACAAGCGACAGCGAAAATTTCGATTGCAGGGGCAGGAATGATTGGCCGTCCGGGGATTGCCGCCCAGATGTTTGCAGCTTTGGCGGATGCAGGGGTTAACATTGAGATGATCTCGACTTCGGAAGTGAAAGTTAGTTGTACCATTGACGTTCACGATTGCGATCGCGCCATATCATCCCTGTGTCGTACCTTCGATATTGACGCTTCTCCTATCCAACTGCCAAATCGCGACCAAACGCCTCAGAATGCCCCTCCCGTGCGTGGTGTGGCCCTCGATCGAGATCAAGCTCGTTTGAGCGTCCGCAGCGTCCCCGACCAACCGGGAATGTCCGCTAAGATTTTCGGCGTACTGGCGAAGAAAAATGTCAGCGTGGACACGATTATTCAATCCCAACGCTGTCGCATTCTTAAAGGTACGCCCACCCGCGACCTCGCTTGTACCATTGCCCAAGCCGATGCCGAAATCGCCCGACTCGCCCTCCAAGACCTTGCCAGTCTGTGGGATTGGGGAGAAGTGACTGTGGATACTAACATCGCCAAAGTTAGCATTGTCGGGGCAGGAATGGTGGGTCATCCGGGGGTAGCTGCTCAAATGTTTGCCGCCCTAGCTCAACATCAGATTAACATCCAAATGATTACGACTTCGGAGATTAAAATTAGCTGTGTTGTGGCTGAAGCGGACGGCGTGAAAGCTTTAAAAATTATTCACGATGCTTTTCAATTAGCAGGTCAAGAACGGGTGGAGTTACCCGCTTAACGGTGGCGAATTTTCAAGGCGCGATCGCTCAATCGGAAAAACAGGGAAAGAATAATTCTGTTATCCCGATTAAGAGGTGTAAGACTTAAAGAGTTACCCTCTATTTGTGCTGAAAACTGGGAATGGCGCGATCGCGTTCCTCAATCTGGTCTTGAGTAAAGGTTGTGGTACAATTCAGCGATAATGCGCGATCGCCCCCCAGAAGAAAAGTTTAAAAATTCTTTAAATCTTAACTTTCAAAACAACCATTAATCAAATTATCGTTTAGCTTAAACTTAGTCGTCATACTTTTTCCCAAAAGCAAGTTTAATGGATGGTCGCAGTATTGCAGAAACATTAGAGTTACCCGTTCGTCAACGGCGAATTCTGAATATTGTACGTCGCCAACAAGAATGCAGTTTTGCTCAGATCGTTCGAGAACTAAGGGAAGACGAACAAACAGTTCTTTACGACCTCGATCTTTTAGTATCTCAAGACTTTTTACAAGATTTTTATATTGCTGGCGAAGCTCATTATCGCCTGAATTTTTCTCCAGAGGAAAGCCGTAATCCAGCAAATATTAAGCAAGTTTTGACCCCAGGGAAACCTCTCGCTATTATTACTAATCCTTCGGGAGAACAGTCTCTTCAAGCAGGGTCTGAGCCTTTTAAGTTAAGCGTTACTGTTACTAATCAAGGGAACGAAAGCGCCTTAATTAATGTTTATATTGACCAAAACTGTCCCTTAATTCAACAAGCTTGCTATCTCCCTCCTACACCCCAACGTCTAGCTTTAACCCCAGGACAAAGTAGCGAAGTAGAATTTGAAATTCCCATTCAAATGAACGCTTCACCGGGATTATATAACTATCTTCTGGTCGTTGATGCTCCGAATCATTATCCCGAAGATACACCCATACAACTGCTCAATCAACTCCGCATTACGCCCTTTATTCAAGCAGCCAGTACCGACAGCGATCCCAGTTTTATAATTCGACCTCTAACCAACTCCGAACAGCGAATTTTGGTAGCACCCGGAGAGTTTTTAGAGCTTAATGTTGAAGTCTTAAATCGCGGTAAAAGAGTCGATCGTTTTCGGCTAACTTGCCCCGACCTCGACCCGAATTGGTATAAAGTGATTTATCCTGAAGGATTAGCTGTTCCAGGCATTATTGTCACCGCAGAAGCCTTAGAACTCAATCCCGGTCAAACAGGAGAAATTACCCTACAATTACTCATTCCTCCTGATGCTTTATCTCAAGTTTATACCCCGACAATTCGTTTATTTTCTGATAATTATCCCGACCTAGCGTTACTCGATATTTTCTACTTTGAAGTTGCGCCTATTTATTTATTAGATGCTAGGGTCTTAACTTTAATTAGTCGAGTCAAAGATACCCCCGGTAAATATCAATTACATTTTTATAATCCCGGTAATATTGCTCGCAATCTCCGTTTAAACCTAATTAGCATTGATGAAGAACAGGTTTATCGCCACGATTTAGAACCCCAGCAAATTTATTTACCACCCGGAACGCAACAAACTGTCGATCTAAAAGTTTATCCCCCCAAGTCGGGATGGCGCAGACCTTTTTACGGGCGAATTTTCAACTTTGCTATTGAAATTGAAGACCTCGATCAATTTCCTTTAGTTATCGAGCGCCTACAAGGAACCTTAACTTGGGAAGGTCGTCCTTGGTGGCATTTATTACTTTTTATCTTAGCAGGATTGGGTTTAACAGGGGCGATCGCCTTCTTAATTTGGTGGCTCTTATTTCGTCCAAAACCCACCCCTGAAATCATTACTTTTAGCCCAGAAAGTCCTTCTTATCAAGCCTTTAATAATGATTTTGTCCGCTTGCAATGGCAAGTTAGCCAGCCCCACAAAATTCAAAGTATTAACATTGTGGGTTTATCTCCTGACGGTCATATTATTAGCGAACCGCGTACCTTTGATGTGAGCCAAGGAATTCCGCGAGAAATTAGTCAATTCTGTCGTAAAGATGACTTATTAATCTGTGACAATGTACCCACAGATGCCAGACAAGCGGGAGATTATATTTTTGAATTAACCCTGGTCACGCAACAAGGAGACAAAGTTGTTTCCCAAACCATGCAAACAAAAACTGTTCGCATCGAACCGATTCCTCTCCCTAAAATTGCCAGTTTTGAAGCCACTCAAGCCGTTTACCAAGAAGCTAGTTTAACCTCAGCAAATACCTCAGCAACAGATACCCCTAAACCGGGTATTTTACTCAATTGGCAAATCGATGATATTCGTCAAGTCCAAGCTTTAACGTTTGTAGGTCGTAATGCCGAAGGAATCGCCAACACCCCCGAACAAAACTTTTCTTTAGCTGAAAATATCCCCGAAAGTCTCGCACCTTTTTGTCAAATTCAAGTACAAACTCTGATTTGTCGAGGCGTTCCCACTTATGTAACCAATGCAGGTACTTACACCTTTGAATTAATCGTTAATCCTCAACAAAACTCAGACCCCGAAAACGCGATCGCGCAAACAACTGAACCCATTAAAATTGCAGCCATTCCCTCAGTTATTACCGAATTTAAAATTCAAGGCAATCAAGCTCAACCCAAATATCAAATTCCCATCGATCCCAACGAACCAATATTTCTCGTATTAGAATGGGAAGTCACCGGAAATCCCCAAACCAAAGTCGAATTATTGCCCTCTCCCGGAACAGTTCCCCTCATCGGTAGTGTAGCTTATCCTATTAGCCAAACCCCCAAATCTGAAACTATTACTTTACAAGTGACTAACCCTGAAGGCGAACAAATTAGTCGTTCTGTCACCATCGAAACGATCGCTCCTCCCATTACAGCTATAGCCGCAAATGAAGCAGAAATGGCAGCGAATCAAGACGGAACTGGCGAATCAATGTCTCCCGGTACAATACCCACTTTACCCCCCCTTGAACCGGGAGAAATGGGTTCTGGTTCGCTGATTCCTCCCCCACCTAATGGGATGATGTCTGGGGACAATTCTGGAGCAACCAATGAAGAAAATGGCGAACCTGCTCCTCCTTTAATCTTACCCCCCATTCTTCCGAACGGAACTTTTCTGCCCCCCGCAGAATTACCTCCCCAATCGGATTAGATTTTTATAAACTTTTCTTGATTTTAAATTGGGGAATGTTGCTTTTGCTGAACAGTTTTTATGATGGAGTATTTGAGAAAATGCCGTTTAAAAAATGGGCAATTAAGAAAATTAAAATAGTTCCTACATTGTTTTCTTTAACATCTTCTGTTTTATTAATAACTTGGTCTTCACCAACAACAGCCCTGGCTCAAGATGGGGTAGATGATTACTTCTATCTCTCAGAATTATGCTTGTTATGGAAAGACCTAGACAGCCCAGAAGAATCCTTAGCTGCCTGCGATCGAGCTATCGGAATTCGAGCTTCAGAACGGCTTTTATGGAAAAATCGAGCAGACATTTTAGTGGCATTAAAACAATATGCCAAAGCCGTCATTTCTTATAGTCGTTATTTAACTTTCGACCCCAACCATTCCGATGTTTTAACCCAGCAATGTTTCGCCTTAGTTCAATTAGAAAACTCTCTAGCTGCGGTTGATGCTTGTGGAGAAGCTTTACGCATTGACAATCAGTGGGAAGAAACCAATCCGGCGATCGCGTGGAATTATCAAGGTATCGCATTAGCTCAATTAGACAAACAAAATGAAGCTTTACTCGCTTTTGCTAATGCTTTAGAATTAAATCCCGATTACGCCGAAGCTTGGGCAAGTCGCTGTCAATTATTATGGCAAATAGAAGACTATACCGAAGCCTTAACTGCTTGCGATCGCGCCCTTATTACCAATCAAAACTGGGGTAATCTTTCGCCAGCAGATGCTTGGGCGACTCAAGGAGAAATATTATATCAATTAGCTCGTTATGACCAAGCCATTAATGCCTATAATCAAGCCTTAGCAATTAACCCTAATCTGGGCCATATTTGGACGCAACTTGGGCAGATTTTAGACATTTTAGGACAACACGAAGAAGCCAAAGTCGCTCACGCAAAAGCCGTAGCCCTCAATCCCGATTCAGCGATCGCCTTACTCAGACAATGCACCAACTTAAACCGCTTAAACGATTACGAACCAGCCCTAGCAGCTTGCGAATTAGCGATTACTAAAATTTTACCCCAATCTCCCAATCGTCAGAAATTAATCGCTTGGGATCAACAAGGAAATGCTTTAATTGGATTAGGCCGATATAACGAAGCCCTCGCTGCCTTTAACCGCGCGATCGCCCTCAGTTCCACCTATGCCGATGCTTGGAGTAATCGCAGTGTCGCTTTGTGGCATTTAGGGCGTTTTGAAGAAGCTTTAGCCTCCAGCGATCGCGCCTTAACCATTGCCCCCAATTCCTCTCTCGCTTGGTACAATAAAGGGCGAATTCTCACCACTCAAGGCGACTTAGTTGCCGCCGCAGCCGCTTACGATCGCGCCCTTAAAGGTGAAACCAACCTCGTCCACAGTTCTCTTTTAGAAGATATTTGGATTAACCTCAGTGCCGTTTTATTACGCTTAGAAAACTACCGAGAAGCTGTTACCGCTACCGACAATGCCCTCGCACTCAATCCCGACTTGAGTATGGCTTTATACAACCAAGCCCTCGCTCTCACCTCCCTCGGAAGCTACCTACGAGCTATCGATTTGTATGATGAGGCGATCGCAACCAACCCCGAAAACGCCGACTTCTGGGCAGGAAAAGGCATCGCTTTACAATTTCTGCAAAGATACCCCGAAGCCCTAGCCAGCTTTGAAAAAGCCTTAGAATTCAACCCCACCCACCCCCAAGCCCTAGTCAATCGCGATCTGCTGCAACAAGCCCTCAGTAATTAACACCACCATCGACTTCACAAATGTAAAGCTAAAGTCAGAAACTCCGTGAGTTTTGTAAAGATCGTGTAAAGAATGACACTTCTTGCGTAAAAACTTTGTTCCAACCCAGAGTCAGTTATGAAGGGAACGCCAATCCCTTGTACTTTAGGGTATATATCTACCTTTTGTATCAACCTTAAAACGATTTCACCAGGGAAGTTGGAACATGAATCGAACTTTAACACTCACGCTTTTGACCTCTACAGCTGTGGCTGTTTGCGGAGAGGTGGCTTATGCAGCAACATTATTTCAAGATAGGTTAAGCGTTCAAAAGAAAACAGTAACTTGGATCAGTCCAGTGTCGGGAACAGTTAGTGTATTGGGTAGTTTAGCACAGCCCAGTCAGACCTCTCGCGTGGTCGCAAACTGTTTATTTACGGGGAAAGATTTATGCGATATCGAAGGACGGTATAAAGCTAATGGTGCAACCAGTTTAATAGACACTTTGGCTACTGTTGATGTTTCTGTGGGGTCGGAAATTGAATTTCTAGTAAATCCAGATAACAACAATTGGTCTGGTACTTTTGATGTTCTAGTTCAACTAATAGATTCGTCAGGAATTACCTTACCCCTCAATCCTAAAAATCCTCCACCTAGCTTAGATTCTGGATTAGTTTTTCTAGGTCGTGATTCGCAAACTTTCGACCATGTTGGGCTAATGCGAAATAGCAGTAAAATCTATGAAGCAAGTCCAGCTTATCAAGGAGGACAATATTATGATTTTATTGATAACAACTTAGTTACTATTAATCAGGATTCTGGTGTACAACAAGAACATACTCTGGGTTCTTTTCTGCATCTTTCTAGCGATCCTGCTTTAACATCTTCTCCCGTCCAAAACCGAGAAGTTGTTAAAATTCCGTCGGTTTATGGTCAAGATGTGCTGAAGGATATGGAAGATTTTATTATCACTCAGCTTAATAAAGGTTATGCACCAACAGATCGTCATCAAGCCTCTCTTTCACCAGTTAAACAGAAGGGACAAAGCAGCGAAGGTTTTTATACAGGAATTGGCTTAATTGAACGAGCAGCGGAAGAAGCAGGGGTACGAGGAAAGCAAGGTTTCATTCCTAATAGTAAGGAATTTATCAAAGTCAATGATATTATTGCTGGCCCGACTTTAGATGCTTTACCGTGGGAATGTTTAGAGGTTTTTCCTACAACGGTAGATTGCTTGGAAAGGGGAAATCGCAATCCTAATTCGCCCTTTGAATTGAGTTTGTTATCGGCGGATTATTTACATTATGCTATCAAAAATGGCATGGGAAATTCAGAAAGTTGGCTGCAAGGATGGTTTAACAATATTGATTTTATGTTAACCGACCCTTTAGGACGACGGTTAGGTTATACCGAGGAATTAGGATTTTTGAATGAAATCACCTACACCAATGAAGATGGAAAAGAGGTGGAAGCTTATTACACAGGGGATGCGGTAACGGAACATTTCTTTATTCCCGAACGACTCGAAGGACGATATTTGATTGAGTTTTATGGTTTGTGTAATGACGGAGCAGTTGCGGTTGTTGGTGACAATGAAGATGGCACGATGATTCAGGGTTGTAAAGAAAAAGAAGCTCCCGATAAAATCCCCGAACCAGGGGCTGTTTTAGGATTATTTTTGTTGGGCTTACTGGGTATTTTTACACGGCAAAAATGTAAAGCTTAAGTTGATTAAATTGGTGCGATCGCGCTCCTTACTCCAGACCGAGTAAGGGCTAAATTTCTTTGTAGAAAAAGGACGCGATCGCGTCACACAATCTTTACAATCAATTGACTCAACTTCATCAAATTTTTATGAAATTTTACTCTCAAAAAAGTTATTATACTGAATAATAATTTTCCGAAGTAATAAGTATTTTCCTCGTTCCTAGGTTCTACCGAGGAATGCCCAAATAAGGCTCTGCCTTAATTCAATCTTGCGCTTTCATCTCTACCGCTTTCATTAAAATAATTCTGACACTTGTTTTGATTTTAAATAACATCATCTACCCCAAATAACAAAACCATGACTACTCGCTTCTCATTCCTCAATCCCCTCCAAATTCTCAAAAACATATTAGGATTCTTGTTCCCCACCCATAAATCCCAGAAAGTTGTCAAACCCGTCTTTCAAACCTTTATCCTCGAACAAATCCTCACCCCATCAGGACTCATTGACGGCGGCGACTTTGACGAAACTCCTGACTTAACCAACTCCATCGATTTAGACCAACTTACCCCGACAGAAATACCCGAAATCGACGAAGACATCGAGCCTATTTCTTATGTAGAAATAGACGATTCAAGTTCCCCTGTATTCCCCTACACCTCCGGCTACTTCACCGTCGATGAAACCGGAGAAATCACCATTGATTACCTCTACGATGGCGGTCAATACGAAGGGGAACTCGCCATCTTTAGCCTCGAAGGGATGGCAGAATACAAACCCGGTTCTACTGATTTTATCCTGGAAGCGGCGCGACGTGCCTTAGCCCCAGCCGAAGACCAAATCGGTCATGTTGTTATCTCCGATGCGGATGAAGGGGCAAGATTTAACACCTCCTTCAGTAAATACCACGGCAGATACAACCACGGAGAATATACTGAGCCGAAAACCTTTCAAATGCGTGCAGGGGAGCGATTTGGCGTGATGCTCGTCCCCAACGGTACAGTACAGGAAATGTACGACGATTTGCAGTCCCACGGCAACCTCGCCAAAGCCATGCGACCCCTGTTTTCTCTCACCACAGCCAATCCTGAATCGGGGATGCACCTGGGTCAAATTGCCGATGTCTTTGGTGATGGTCATACTTTCGTCATGGAAGACTTGCGGATAGACGGATGGACAGATAGAGACTACGAGGATATTATCTTCCAAATCAAGGGTGCAAAGGGAGAAGCCGCCCTCCTCGATGATGTAATTGACTCAGAACACGATTGGCGCGAGACTACTGTCGGGAAAGCCCTAGTCGAATACGCCACCTTCGACAGCGATACAGAAGTGTCGATTATCTCCGATTTACCCGACCCGGTGAAATATGCCATTGAGCGAGACAGCGACCCGGAAAGCTACGATGCAGCCACCCTAGGAGAAAATCATAACTGGGTCATCGGAGTCAGCAGTCCGCAACTCTCCAACAGTTTGCTGACCCTACTCGACGGCAAAAACCTGGGGGAAACGGGTCACATTCCCAATACCTACATTTGGCAGTTTACGCCAGAGATGGACTCAGCAGAAGTGCAGCAGCGTTTAGACGGCATTTCTGGGGTGGAATTTGCTTATCCTCTCGTTGACCACGACCATCAACCCCGTTCGGTTTTGCCTAAGAACACGGCGTTGTGGCATTTACACAATACCGGACAATTGAACGGTACACCCGGAGAAGATGTAAATGTTGACTCGGTTTGGGCTATGAACTACACCGGGAAAGGCGTAACGGTGGCTGTGGTGGATGATGGTTTGTATTACGAACACACAGATTTAAAAGATTTCTATCGCGGTGACTTGAGTCGTGATTTTTATGAAGGTGGCGGAAACAAGGGATTTCGGATTTATGATAGCGACCCTACACCCTTTATAGACACCGATTTCTTTGGAAATCCGTTGGCAGATACACACGGTACTTCGGTTGCTGGCATTATCGCAGGAAACAATACTAACGGGTCTTATGGAGTTGCCCCAGGTGCTTCTTTGGTGGGATTGAGACTCGTTCCCGGAACTCATTTCGCTAATAATAGCGACCCTAACGCCACAGCCCAAAACGTTATCGACGATCTCAAAGAAGCTGATAGCTTATCTTATCTGAGTAACGATATTGACATCTACAACAATAGTTGGGGGCCAGGTGAGCCATCAAACAATAGCCAGACAATTCACAATAATGTAGCGGCACCGAAAGCATTAACCCAGATGGTGCTAATTACCGGAGTCAATCAGGGACGCAACGGCTTGGGTAATATCTACGTTTGGTCGGCAGGGAATCAACAGCAAGCCCAACAAAATGTCAACTACGACGGCTATGCCAACTCTCGCTACACCATTGCAGTTGCGGCAGTAGACCATCATGGCAAACAAGCTGAATATAGCGAACGAGGCGCACCGTTGCTAGTGTCAGCTTATAGCGGTAATGGTTCAAATGGGCTTAAGACAACTCATGCTCATACGGGTGTTGTTTACGATTATGACTTTAGTGGTACGTCGGCGGCGGCGGCGCTGACTTCGGGGGTGGTGGCGTTGATGCTGGAGGCCAACCCGAATCTGACGTGGCGGGATGTACAGCATATTTTGGTGCAATCGGCTCGTAAGAATGACCCCAGTGACCCGGAATGGACGACGAATGGGGCGGGACACGATATTAACTACAAATACGGCTTTGGGGTGGTTGATGCTGAAAAAGCGGTGAATCTGGCGAAAACTTGGGAGCAGATTGGGACGGAGGTGATGCGGACTTCAGGGGAAAAAGAAGTCAATCAAGCAATTCCTGATGATGGGACTGTCATGGAACAGTCGTTTACGTTCACGGACGATATCACGGTAGAAGCGGTGGAGGTGATGTTTGATGCAGACCATCAGCTTCGGGGTGACTTGGAGGTAAAACTGATTTCGCCGGATGGGACGGAATCGATTTTGGCTGAGGCTCACACGGATGATACAGATACTAACGGGACAGATAAGTATAACAAGTGGTTGTTTACCTCGATGCGGCATTGGGGTGAGTCGTCGCGGGGAGAATGGAAGCTACAAGTCCGCGATACAAAGGGTAAAGATGTCGGCAAGTGGCATAAGTGGAAGCTGAACCTCCACGGAGCAAAGCCGATGATTTCTGTGAAAGTAGAGGAAGAGGACTCAGAAGCGACGGAAAGCGGCGATGCAGGGGAGTTTACGATTAGTCGGCGGGGTAGTACCAAGTTCCCGGTAACGGTGGATTACGACATTATTGGCGCTTACCATTGGTCGCAACCCAAGGCAATTCCGGGTCAAGATTACGAAATGCCGGGTGTGGATTATAAGAAATCATTGGGGAGTGTGACTATCCCAGCCGGAGCATCAGAAATCAAAATTCCGGTTACACCCCTCGAAGATACTAACCCAGAGTGGCCGGAAACTGTCCGTCTGCAAATCAAGAATGGCGAGGACTACGAGGTGAGTCCCCATGATATTGATGTGGTTAATATCCGGGATAACGATGTCCCCCGATTGACGCTTATGGCTGATTGGTACACGGGTACAGATAGTAATTTCCATGCGGCGGCTTATACTTCGGAATCAGGCAATGAGGAAGCTCTCTTATTACGTCGTATTGGCGATCTTTCTGAAGATTTGACGGTTTATTTCGATGTACCGGGGACGGCTACTCAAGGAGTTGACTACAAAATTGTCAGTGCTGACCGCAAACAAGAGTACACTAACAGCTTTGTGATGCCTGCGGGGAAACATGATTTTTGGCTTCGGTTTGTTCCTATTGACGATACAGATGTGGAGGGAGAAGAAGAAGTTAATTTCACGCTTGTACCTAAGCCCACTTACGACTTTTTTATCGACCATCGGCGTGAATGGGGTAATATCCCTGTTACGCTTTGGGATAATGACGACAAAGCGACAGTTGGTATTACCCGAACCTCTAATATTCGCATAGAAGAAGGCGGAACACCTGGGCAGTTTACTGTGACTCGTACAGGGGGCGATATTTCCCAGCCTTTGACGGTTGAGTATTGGATTGAACGAGGTTGGTGGTATCGAGCGACTAATGGTATAGATTACGCGGAGATTCCTAGCTCGATTACGATTCCCCCAGGACAGACCTCCGCCACGATTGATATCAAAGCTTTTGCGGATAGTGAGATTGAACCGGAAGAAATTGTCCAAATTTATCTAAAAGCTAATCCTGCTTATGCGATTAGTCCTTATATGGGGACTTCGTTACGAATTACCGACCCCAGCTTTGAGCCACCGGATGCGAGTTGGAAAAGACAGTTGGGAACAGATACGGCGGATAAGGCTGTGGGGGTTGCGGTGGATACATCGGGCAATACCTATATTGTGGGGCGTACTTCTGGGGAATTGGTGAGTGGCGCTCACAAGGGAGTTGGCGATGTGTTTATTGCTAAGTACAGCCCAGATGGTCGCGAGATTTGGAGAAAGCAGGTGGGTACGGAAGGTTTTGATGAAGCGACGGGAATTGTTTTGGATGACCAGGGCAATGCTTACGTCACGGGTTGGACGGATGGTATTAAGGGTAATGGTGACAAGGATGTGCTGGGGAATCGCGATGTTTGGTTGAGGAAGTTTAATAGTGACGGTATGCAACAGTGGCAGAAGTCGCTGGGTGAGAAAGCAGATACTGAGAAAGGAACTCAACTGGGATACGATATCTCGAAGGGTGCAATGGCTATTGGTCAGGATAAACCGGGTAAAGATAGTCCGAAATATATTTACCTAACGGGCTATACCTTCAGTAATCTAGAAGGTCAACAAAATGCGGGGTCTGCCGATGCTTTTGTGGCGAAATATGACCTGAATGGCAATCTAGATTGGGTGCAGCAGTTGGGGACTCACACCTGGGACGAGGCTAGTGGTGTTGCGGCGGATGCGTCAGGTAATGTCTACATTACGGGACACACGAAGGGCGAGTTTCCCGATAATTCGCAAGTGGGGAATAAGGATGTTTGGGTGGCGAAATATGATGTCACGGGTAATCAGAAATGGGTGACGCAATTCGGGACGGCGACGGCGGATGAGGCGTTAGGGATTGCGGTAGATAACGGAGGTCGCGTTTATCTGACGGGGAACACGAAAGGCTGGCTGGGTGATGCTTACGAGGGTCATCCGAATGATTGGATTGGCGATCGCGATGCTTGGTGGAGAGCAATTCATGGCGATCGCTCTGGTTTGGGCGGTACTTATCACGGAGAAGGGGATGCTTGGCTGGCTTCTATTACACCAGAAAAGGGTGATGTGGAGTGGAAGCGCCTCCTGGGTACAGATGCGGCAGATGGGGCTACCAGCGTGGCGACGGATGATGCCGGAAGTGTCTATATTACGGGACGCACCAGGGGCAAACTGGGGGCTACTCAGGTAGGCGGTGATGATGTATTTGTGGCGAAATACACGCCAAAAGGGGCGCTGTTGTGGAAGACGCAGCTTGGGACAACCTCAGACGATATTGCCCACGCTATGGCGATTCAGGGTTCGTCAATTTACCTAGCTGGGATGACGAAGGGAGATTTTGGTTCGTCGTCTGCGGGGGGTGAGGATGCTTGGGTTGCGAAGTTGGGTTGATTTCTTGATGCACAAAAAGCCTTTTTTGAAAAATCGATATTTTCGTCGATCGTCTCTATGTTTCTCAAGGAGATAGGGCTAAGTCAATAAGTCTGTCACAGCGACGCAGAAACCGGGTAAAACTTGTTGAGTTTTGATGAGGTTGCGGCTGTTGAACAGGGTTTGCTTTTCGGGGGTGAGGGTGACAATCCAGCGACTTGCGGGAAAGACTAGCCAAACTTCTAATCCCCCGGCTTGAAAATACTCTCTGGCTTTATCGTAAAGGTGTTCGGCGCGATCGCCCTCACAGACAATTTCCGCAATCAGGGGGAAGCTTTGGGGGAGGGCAGAAAATGAACCAAATTGGGTAACTTGTTCGGCGGTAAGATAGGCGACATCAGGGCAGCGTCCTTGGGTTGTGGTTTTGCAAGCGGGACTGAGATAGACTTGGCCGCCTTGAGAACTCAAATCTTGGTATCTTGCCCAAGAACGAGCGATATTAAGCTGGATTTCGCCGTTTTGCGCTGCTTTGGGAGGTCTAGAAATCAGGCGCTTATTGACCCATTCTGTGGCAGGAGGAGGCGCATTCAGCCAATCACTGAGGGAAGCAGGGGGTTTTTCAGTCATCAGTCATCAGTTTTGGAGAGTGGGAGAGAATTGGGCAGTGGGCAATCGGGGGAGATTAGGCAGTAGGTCTTGGACAGTAGGCAGTCGGGGAAGAAATTACCAACAACTAACAACCAACAACTAACAACCAACAACTAACAACCAATAACAGAAAACCAGCAGACTATCGGTTAAATGCTTAATTTTCGGCACTATCGAGAGCGCGATCGCCTTGAGAATTACGACCATTCATGTCATCGTCTAATTCCTCTAACTTACCATTGACGCGCAAGAACTGTTGGGGAATCCCAATGGCAATGCCTTCTTTGTCAAAAGCGATTTTCAAGCGACGGCGAAATTCGCGGGCAACATTCCACTGCTGAATCGGTTGGGTTTTGATCCACATGATAAGCTGAATCCCGGCGTGGGAGATATTTTCGACCCCAATCAGCACAAAGGGTTCGAGGACTTTGGCTTTCCATTCTGGGTCTTGGGCCATTACTTCGGAGGTTTCTTTCATCAGTTCCATAGCCCTGACGGGATCGGCATCGTAGGCGATCTCGACGGTAAAATCAACCCGCGACCAGTTTTTGGTCAGGTTATGCACGACTTTAATGCTGCTGTTGGGAATGGTGGAAAGTCGTCCCCCTGCTCCCCGCAGTTGGGTGATGCGGAGGTTCATGTATTCGACGAAGCCTACGGCGTTATCGACATCAATGACATCCCCGACGGCGTATTGGTCTTCGAGGAGGATAAAGCAGCCGTTAATTACGTCTGTGACGAGGTTTTGTGCGCCCAAGGATACCCCCAATGCTAAGACCCCAACCCCGGCTAAAATGGGGGCGGTGGGGATGTTGAGGGTTTCGAGGATTGAGACGACGGCGATCGCGGCTAAAATGGCGGTGGCAATGCCTTTGAGAACGACGGAGAAGGTGGAAAAGCGCAATGCTCGTCGTTGAGATTCAATGGGAGAGAGGGTTTGGGCTTCTTGGACGACACTTAATGTACGATCGATTAAGACGGAAAGCCCCCGGATAGCCAAACTGGTAAAAATAATAATGGCAACAATGGTTAGGGGTTGTTTGAGTAACCAGGATTGTACCCAACGAATCCAGGGGAAACGCCCGACAATCCAAGTCATGACAGACAGCCATAAGATCAATTGCAAAATTTGTAATAATAGGCGTTTGAGGCGATTGGTATTGAGTTCTTTTTCTTTTTTGAGTTTGCGTTCGTTGTGGTGACGAATCTGAGTTTGTTGTTGGTCTGGGGGAACTTCTCGGTGGGCTTCTACGGGAATGGAGGATTCAGCGTTGAGTTTTTCTTGTTCTTGTTTGAGGAGATCGCTTTGATTTTTGTAGCGTATTTGCAAGCGTTGAATTGTCCAACTAATTATCATGGTACTCAGCAGAATCGCGATCGCGTACAATCCTTGGCGGATCACGTACTGATTTTGGCGTTGATTGTAGGCTTTGATCAAAGCGTCGCGAATAATGCCAATAATCTGTTCGGCTAAGTCTTTGGGTTCTAAACCGTACAGTCTGGCATCTTCTTGGGTAATGGTCATGATTCTAATTTCACCGCGATCGGGTTGGATGCCATTAGAAACGGAGACGACGGGCAAATTATTGAGAATGCGGTAGGTAACTTTGATATTTTGCGGATCGAGGTCTTTTTGGCTGAGATAGCGCTGTACTGCTTGGTTTAGGGCGCTTTCAATGGCAGTTTCGCGGAGTTTGATCGGCAGCTCGTCATTTTTTTCTTCTTCGTTGGTTGAAGCGACGGAGGCGATTTTGAACAATGGATAGCCGTCGAGATCGACACTGGCAGAAACTAAGTTACCAAATTGATTTGAGGAGAGGATTTGGTTGATTTGATTGGAGATACTGTTCGCTGAGAAGCCCTGACTCCAAGCAACAGGCGCGATCGCGAAAAGGAAGGCCGCGATCGCTGCTAATATTAACCCTAGGTGTCTGCGCCAGCGCTTGATGAACGAATGACTTAATTTCATGTTAGTTACTCCCGACTATCACACGCAAATCTCAAGCTACATACTAAGACACATAACTTAATATGTGCTAGTTTTTGAGTCGCAATCAGTCGTCTTTCTCGATCTGGGCTTTCCTCTTAATGCGATCGCATCCCCGAAAAGCCCGATATTGTCGGAATTAACCAGCGAGTTTGGCAATGTTTTACGGTTCTCAGTCGGACTTACTCAAGCAATCTCTACACTAAACCTTTGAGAATTTTTACCGTTTCATTCAAATTTTGCGTTCCTACTCTAGTTTGAGAAATCCCCGCAGCCGTTTCTTTAGCCCCTGCATTGACATCATTCATCGCAGTCATAACTTGTCCTGTAGCACTGGCTTGTTGGCGGGTATTGAGGGAGATTTGTTGCACATTTAAAGCGATATTATCAATTGCCGCAATAATTTGATCCACGGCTTTCATCCCATCAATAGTTACTGTAGTGGTTGATTGCGTTACTTGTTGAATTTCTCGCACGATTTTGGCAATACTTTCAGCCGATTGACGACTTTGATCGGCAAGTTTGCGAATTTCGGCGGCTACAACTTCAAATCCTTTGCCTACTTCCCCGGCTCTGACGGCTTCAACAGCAGCATTTAAAGCTAACATATTGGTACGATTGGCGAGTTCGCTGGCGACGCTAATAATATCACTAATACGGTTCAATTCATGGCTCAGTTGTTGGACTTGTTGGGCAATTTGTTGAGATTTATATTTAAGATTATTGTCAGGATGTAATAAAGTACCGCTTTCTAATTCTGTCCCGTTTGCTAGTAGGAGAATTTGCTTGGCACTTTGGGCTGCGGCTTCGGCTTGTTGGGCTGATTGTTGAGAAGAAGCGTTTAATTCTTCGATGGTGCTGGTGGTTTGATTAACGGAGGCGGCTTGTTGATTGGCAATGCGTTCTTGTTCTTCAACTGCTGTGGCAATTTCAGAGGAAGTTGAGGCGATCGCGTTGGCTTCTCGTTGCAATCTTTGGACTAAACGGCTAATGACAATAAAACCTACAATAGCTGATAATAATAACGATCCTCCCACTACTAATCCCACAATTTGACTCAAATTGGCTAATGCTTGTGCTTGTTCTTGTTGAGCGGATGTAACTGCTTCGTGTTCCAAAATGCTCAGTTGGTCGATTAATTCTGCAATGCGCTCGTATTCGCGACGATTTTGATTTAAACGCCAGCGTTCGAGAGCCGTGTCAATTTCATTACGGTCTACTAAAGCGATAATAGCTTGATTTTCTGTATCGATTGTGGCAACAAGATCGACAAGCTCGTTAAAATTCTCTCTAGGTGTTCCCGACTGAATTACAACTTCAATATTCTGTTCTAGTTGTTGAAAGTTTTGGCGAGATTCTTGATAATTTATTTTAAGATCGGGATTCGGTTCTAATAAATATCCCTGGACGCTACGAACGCTACTGTTGATATTAGCGGCATAGTTATCTAATTCTTCTTCTAAAGCTGCTGATTCAGTAAATCGATCCGCAGCTTTTTGAGCGATAAACACTTTTTGAGTAATTAATAAACCCGAAATAATAATCAAACCAATTGGCACTAAATAGCCCCCGATAATCCAATATCTTAATTTGAGTGAATTAGGTATCATTGTTGAATAAAGAATTTCAAAAAATAAGGTAATACAATGGCAAAACTGACTCAATCTCGCTGGCAATTTTGGATCGATCGTGGCGGTACTTTTACCGATATTGTGGCTCAAAAACCCGATGGCACGAGATTGGTGCATAAGTTACTTTCCGAAAATCCCGAACATTATCAGGATGCTCCGATGCAAGGCATTCGCGATCTTTTGGGTTTATCTCCCCAGGCAGAAATTCCGAGCGAGAGCATTGCTGTGGTTAAAATGGGAACAACTGTGGCCACTAATGCTTTATTAGAACGCAAAGGGGCGCGAGTTGTCTTGGTAGTGACTCAGGGTTTTCGCGACGGACTGCGGATTGGCTATCAAAATCGCCCGGATATTTTCGCTCGTCACATTGTCCTTCCCGAAATGCTCTACGAGGAGGTAGTCGAAGTAAAAGAGCGTTACAATGCCCAAGGAGTAGAATTACAGCCTGTAGATGTAGATGCAGTGCGAACTGACCTCGAAAACGCTTACAATACGGGTATTCGCAGTTGCGCGATCGCCTTACTACATAGTTATCGCTACCCCCATCACGAGCAACAAATCGCCACTCTAGCCGAGGAAATTGGCTTTACGCAAATCTCTGTGTCTCACCAAGTTAGCCCCTTGATGAAATGGGTGAGTCGCGGCGATACTACGGTGGTTGATGCTTACCTATCTCCTATTTTGCGTCGCTATGTCGATCGCGTCAGCAATCAGTTAACAAATGTTACAGAAGCGAGGGCTGCACCCCGTTTGATGTTTATGCAGTCGAATGGGGGACTCACCGACGCACAACTATTTCAAGGCAAGGATAGCATTCTTTCAGGCCCTGCGGGCGGGATTGTCGGGGCAGTCAAAACTAGCCAAATCGCGGGATTTGAGAAGATTATCGGCTTTGATATGGGGGGGACTTCTACTGATGTTACCCATTATGCTGGGGAATACGAGCGCAGTTTCGAGACGGAAATTGCTGGAGTCCGCTTGCGATCGCCCATGATGTCGATTCACACCGTTGCGGCGGGGGGTGGTTCTATTGTACAGTTTGATGGTTCGCGTTTTCGCGTCGGGCCTGAATCTGCGGGCGCTCATCCAGGGCCTGCATCTTACGGCAAAGGTGGCCCTCTTACGGTTACGGATTGTAATGTGATGTTGGGGAAATTGCAACCGGATTTTTTCCCCCAAGTATTTGGTTTGAATGCTGATGCACCCTTGGATGTAGAGATAGTTATCTCGCGGTTTCAAGCCCTCGCTGAGACGTTGGAGGGCGATCGCACACCGGAAGCAGTAGCTCAAGGATTCCTCGCGATCGCAGTGGAAAAAATGGCCAATGCGATTAAAAAGATATCTCTGCAAAGAGGCTACGATGTCTCTGAGTATACCTTATGTTGTTTTGGTGGTGCAGGGGGACAACACGCTTGTCTCATTGCCGATGCTTTGGGCATGAAAACCATCTTTTTACATCCCTACGCCGGGGTATTGTCTGCTTATGGTATTGGTTTGGCTGATATTCGCGTGTTGCGAGAGAAATCCGTAGAATCTCCTCTAGAAAAGGCTATATTACCCAGTCTCGATCGCCTATTTGGGGAACTGATCCAAGACGCACAGATCGAACTTCAGCAACAAGATGCAAACACGGATAACCTCGCGATTCAGCGTCAAGTGCATCTCAAATACGCCGGGACAGATTCTACCTTACTCGTAGACTTTGACGATCTCGATGTTATGCGAGCCGCCTTTGAAGACAGCCACAAGCAACGTTACGGCTTTATTATCCCCCACCGCGTCATCCAGGTTGAAACCCTCTCCGTGGAGCTAATTTGCCCCACTCAGAGTCCCCCCGAACCCATCCGAGAACGACGCAACGATAATCCCCCTCATGCGATCGCGATCGTTCCCATGTATTGCGGTAACGAGTGGCAAGACACCCCCATCTACCAACGAGAAGATTTGCAACCGGGGGATATTATCTCCAGTCCTGCCATTATTGTCGAAGCCACCGGGACAAATATCATCGAAATGGGTTGGCAAGCCCAGGTGAGCGATCGCAACCATCTGATTTTACGCAAGCAGCAGATAAGTGAGCGTGCGGATTTAAAAATAAGTGAGGTCGCACACTCGGATAAATGCGACCCTGTATTACTGGAGATATTCAATAACTTATTTCGCGCGATCGCCGAACAAATGGGAACAACCCTCCAAAATACCAGCTATTCCGTCAACATCAAAGAACGTCTTGATTTCTCCTGCGCCCTATTTGATAAAGACGGTCAACTCGTCGCCAATGCCCCTCACATTCCCGTCCACTTAGGCTCGATGAGCGAAAGCGTTAAAAGCCTAATTACTGCTAAACACGATCGGTTTAACAAAGGCGATGTTTACGTTCTCAATAACCCCTACAACGGCGGCACACATCTCCCCGATGTCACTGTTATTACCCCCGTATTTACGAATAACAATTCTGAGTCTCATCCCCTCTTTTACGTTGCCTCCAGAGGTCATCACGCCGATATTGGTGGCATTGCCCCTGGTTCTATGCCTCCTAACAGTAAAAACGTCACCGAAGAAGGTATTTTATTTGATAATTTCCAACTCGTAGACGCAGGAGAATTTCGCGAAACCGAAATTATTAATATCTTTACTTCTGGTCAATATCCCGCTCGCAACATCGACCAAAATATTGCCGACCTTCAAGCCCAAATTGCCGCCAACGAAAAAGGCGTACAAGAACTGCAAAATATCATTCGGCAATATAGTTTAGCCACCGTCCAAGCCTATATGCGCCATGTCCAAGACAATGCCGAAGCCTCGGTTAGAAAAGCAATCGAAGTTCTCAAAAATGGTAGTTTTAGCTGTAACCTCGACACCGGAGAAACTATCAAAGTTACCGTCACTATCAACCGGGAAACCCGCAGTGCTAAAATCGACTTTACCGGCACATCTCCCCAACTCGAAAGTAACTTTAACGCTCCTCAAGCCGTTTGTAAAGCCGCCGTTTTGTACGTCTTTCGTACCCTCGTAGACGATGATATTCCCCTCAATGCAGGCTGTCTCAAACCCCTCGAAATTATCATCCCTGAAGGCTGTCTTCTCAACCCCACTTATCCTGCCGCCGTCGTCGCTGGCAACGTCGAAACTTCCCAACTGATTACCGATTGTCTCTACGGCGCACTCGGCATATTAGCCGCCTCCCAAGGCACAATGAATAACTTCACCTTCGGCAACCAAAAATACCAATATTACGAAACAATTTGTGGAGGTTCAGGTGCAGGCTCAAACTTCCCCGGAACTGATGCCGTGCAAACCCACATGACCAACTCTCGACTCACCGACCCAGAAGTATTAGAATGGCGTTTCCCCGTCCTTCTAGAAAGCTTTTCTATCCGCAAAAATAGCGGCGGACAAGGCAAATTTACAGGCGGTAATGGTGTAATCCGTCGTCTGCAATTCCTCGAACCCATGACTGCGGGAATCCTCTCCAACCGCCGTAAAATCGCCCCCTTCGGCCTCCAAGGTGGTCATCCCGGAACTCCCGGCTACAACGCCATCCAGCGTTTTGGCGGCACTCTAGAACCCCTCTCCAGCACCGCCACCATCGAGATGCACCCCGGCGACGTTTTCATCATCGAAACCCCCGGAGGCGGTGGTTTTGGTACAGGTAAGATTATGTAGCTACTCTCAAAATATGACGAGGGGAGGTAATACCAGTTATATAGCTATATATTTGAATAGAGTAGATTGTGACATATAGTCCGTAGACTTATATTCAACTTTAATTAACTATTGCTACATGAATAAATCAAGGAAGAAAATATTGTGTGCTTTTGGTCAGCTTGTTAAGCAACATCGTCTAAATATAGGTCTATCTCAAGAAGAATTAGGATTACGGGCAGATTTAGATCGAACTTATATTTCTGGACTTGAGCGTGGAGTACGAAATCCATCTTTAACTGCTCTTGTCTGTTTGGCAAGTGGGTTAGGAATGAATGTCTCTGAACTTCTGCATAACCTTGAAGTTGAAATAAAACACCTAGAGTGAGTGACCCAAAAATAGTCAATCAAATAAAACAGCAACTCAAAAAGGCGAACACACAACTCAATGTTTTTACGTTGCTGTCGGATGAAAAATGGCATTGTCGTAGCTGTGAAGGAAAACAAGTTGCATCCGAACAATATGCAGGTGGTGGAGGTATTCAAGGTTTACAGCGTGGGAACAGAAGTGGTCGTCGTGGTTTGGTTATCGAAACTGAACGCAAATATTGTTCCAATTGCCAGAAAAAAACAACCTGGGATCGTTGGACAGGTAAACTCAAAGAAGCTAATGCACCCGCTAATATTCCCTCAAGTTTAATAGAAAAAATCCTTAAACATTATTCTTATACTGATGTTGTAGAGCAAAGACAGAGAGCAGCACATGAATTAGTAATCGACCATAGATTTCCGATGGAGCGTTGGGGAAGACAAGAACTGTCGCACAATATTTCTATGAGTGATGAGCAAATTAGAAAGAAGTTCCAGTTACTCAAAAAAGATTCATCCGGAAATCACAACCTTCTCAAATCAAGAAGTTGTGAAACTTGTATAAAAACTGGTAAACGAGGAACTCCACTCGGCATTAAGTTTTGGTATAAAGGTAATGAAAATTGGTCGTCACCTTATCAAACAGGTTTAGAAGCGGAAAAGGGTTGTGTTGGTTGTGGTTGGTATAATTTTGAAAAATGGCGCGATGCACTTAATCAAAAGATAGCTGAGTTTGTTTAGGATTATGAACAATTTGGTCTTGTTTTAAGTTAAGAGCGATTTTAGTCAAAGAAGGAATTAGTGCATAACCGATACACTCAGCTAAACGGGGTGGTACAGCATTACCGATTTGCCACATTGCTTTTTTCATCGTACCTTCAAAAACAAAAGAATCGGGAAAACTTTGTAACCTAGCCATTTCTCTAGCAGAAATTACACGGTTTAAGTAGGGATGAATATGTGTTCCACCATGATTTTCTTTTACTGTCATACTAGGTTTCCCTAAATACTGACGTTTAAAAGCATCTGCATAGCTTTTATACAAAGAACACCCCGGAGGAACTTTGGCAATGCGTTCCATATACTCAGGAGAGTGTTTTGTCCATTCATGATTAATTTCAGGAATACGAGTATAGTTAGGTAGATCGGAAATAGCAGATTCAATAGATTTATACTGATTCGGTAATAGTTGTGGCTTAGGATAAGGGTTATTAGCTCCAAATCGATTGGCAATAAAGATAGCACGAGGACGAATTTGTGGTATCCCATATTTAGCAGATTCTAAAATATCGACAGAAATATATGGATAACCAATTGCAGTAAATGCTTCAAAAATAGCTTCTTTTACCGCTCCCTTTTTCATAGTCAGTATGCCTGGCACATTTTCCATAATAATGTACCAGGGGCGAATATCTGAAACTACTCTGACGAACTCTAAAAATAAACTATTGCGAGGATCGTTAGGGTTTCGTTTTCCTGCAACTGAATATCCTTGGCAGGGAGGACCGCCTACCACAACATGAACTTCAGGAGAACTAATTTTGTTAAGCCAAGTTTTGACATCAAATTTCTCAATTTCTCCACAAAAATGATGACAATTCGGAAAATTTTTTTGATAAGTATTAGATGCAATAGGATTAACTTCTACACTAGCAACTGGTTTAAATCCAGCCTGTACTAATCCCTGAGTCATTCCACCCGCACCACAGAAAAGATCGATAAATTTGTAGTTAGCTGGTGGGGGAGTTTCAGTTGTAACATCCACAAATATTTTGTATGGATCGCTATCCAATTCTCGTTGAATACGTTCGTAACGTTCTAGTTTTGCTTTTTTGTTTTTGTATTTTTTCTGTAATAAATTTTTTCTTTCCCAATCAGGGAATAAGGACAGTTGCATATCTTTATAT